>JAGVYX010000049.1 GCA_018303045.1 Candidatus Woesearchaeota archaeon | reverse complement strand
AAATTTTGTTAAGAAGAATAAGCTTCGCAGACCAAATAGAAATGCTTTTGATTTACTTAGAAGAAAATTGGATAGATGTTATCAAAACCCAAAAAAAAGAGGAAAAGTATTTTCTCAAGATGTAAGAAGAATGACTAAAGTAAAAGATTCGTCTGTTAATTTAATCATAACCTCACCCCCCTACACTCGAGTAATTAGATATGGTGAGTTTAATTGGATTCGTCTTTGGTTTCTTGATAAGAGAGGAAAAGAGATAGATAAGAAATTGTTCTTCTCTCAATCTTTACCAAAATATTATGAGTTCATGAGCTGTGCACTAAAAGAATTTAAGCGGGTATTACAGCCAGATGGAAAAGCCGTATTGGTTATAGGTGATGTTAAAGACAGAACTAGTGAGAAAGTTTTCAATTTGGCAGAGGGCATCTGGGAAAATTGCGCTCAACCGTTGGGTTTCCATTTAGTCGAACCAATTCAAGCCGATGTAATTAGCGATAACACAAAAGTTTCAAAAATATGGGGAGATAAAAAAGGAAACGCTACTAAAGTCGACCGTATATTAGTCCTACAAAACTAAAGCAAGTTTTAAGCATATAATCCTTCTACTTCATCAATGTTTAGAGCGATTGCCTGAAGAATAGACCTTGCAGCTCTTTCCATTTCCCACAACCTGTATTTTTCTGGCAATTCGACGTCGAGACTTTCTTCATGACGCTTTTGAAGAATAGTGAAAAAAGCGATATGAGCACCGTATCTTGCAAGATACCTGTTTAAACTATTTTCTCCTTTGACTGAATCCAATATTTTCTTAACATGTCTATTGCTTTTATTGATGTAAACTATGTTATCTTTAAACTCCGCTACATCAGTATCTGACCAACCTAACACCGAACTATAAATGTCTTCATCTTCCGAGACTAATTTAATTTCCGGCGGTTCTGGTTTTTTTGATTTTTCATCCCCTTTCTTCAATCGCCAACGCTTTTTCGCAGCTGTCACTAATAAAGAACAGGTATTGTGTAATGGTGTGGAACCAGATGTTTCAACTTGTATTGTCACTATTCTTTTTGTTCCAACTCTTGTTGATCTCTCTGCTTCAAATCTAACGTTGATTAAACCATTTCTCAAATCTGAAATTGATTTCTGAATAATTGCTCCATCAGATGTATTCAAAGTAAAAATTATCTTTCCTTTATCGGCATCCCTTATAAAATAATCGTCGTTAGCATCTATAAATATCCTGACTGTTCCTCCTTTTCCTTTTTCAATCTCAACTAAACTATTTTTATTTAATATTTCTATGAATGTAGGGAAATATTTTAATTCTGCATTTGGTTCAAGTTTTCTTTTCTTGATTATTTCTGTTGTAGTTTCATCTTCTTCGTCTTCTGGCTTTGGTGGTCTTGTTATTGGTAAATCTGGATTTGCATTGAAGATTAAATTTAAATCTTCGTCTTCCTTTGATTGTTTATCTAGCAATTTTGCCAATAATTCTTTGGCTTTTTTCTCTTGGTCGGATGTTTCTTTTGTAAGCGTCTTTTCTTTGAACTCGAGGTCTAACTGTTTTAGAAATTCATCTGCCATTAAACTCTTTTTCAGTTGCTCTAACAACTCCGCATACGTCTGATTTTTTCTTGCTCTGTCCCTAGTACTACTAAAAATTCGTTGACCGATGGGGGTCATATCATCAGCTACAACCTGAAGCACAATTCTATCTTTTATGAAATCTCTCCCTTTTAGAGATAAATCTGATTTTGATAGAGAGATTTGTCTTTGACCATTCAGAGAAATCACCGTCGGTTGTGAAGCTTTTACAAAATTATCTAATTGTGATTTATCTTCAAAGACCCAATATTTTACAGAAACTTGTCCTGATTTCTGAAGATTAATACTCCACCCATGAGACTTATAATTTCCAGAATCTAACCTATAAGAATTTCCATTCACAATTCTCCCGCCCTCACTGTCAGCTGACTTTAAAGAGGTGTGGCGTATGGATCTAGCATCTCTTATAACAAATGGATAAACTGTGTCAAATAATGAATTGTGGGAGAGCCACCACAAACTTCGGGTTGGTGCAGTATATACGCCGGAATTTTCAGGGAGTTCGAATTGTACCATCTTGACAATAGTACCCTCTTTAAATTCATCACTTTCTACTTCAGTGGAGAATGTGTTAATTTCATTAGTACTACTAGTGCAATACTCATATAACGATCTTTTAAAATCATCTGGATTCCTTTCATTACACCTTATTATTGTCCAACCGATTAAGTCCTTTTGTCCTTGTTGCAGTAAACCTTTAGGTCGCCTTGATATGATAATAGTATATACGCCAAAACTGTACACAGTTGATCCACCTTGTCCATAAGAGCCAATTAGAAATTTTTGGCCAACTTTATTTTGACCCCCAATACTCAAAAATGTACCTACAAATTCTGTCGGATTCTGTCCAATACCTAAGTCTTGAATTATAACAGTTGGACAATTCTTTACTTTATCCCACTGATCAGGATATAAAGTTTGATCATCTCCACTCTCTACAAAAGTTATCTTTAAGCTCTCTGCTAGTTTCCTTCTTTCTTCATTAGTTAGTTTTTTTAATTGTCCATCCGGTATTTTGAACCATTTTTCAACAGCTTTTCGTGGCGAAGCAGGCATCTGAAAAGGCTTTCCCAATTCGTGATATTTCCTTTCAAGGATTGCATCAACTCCATTTGTTATTCTTTCAGCCAATGCATCTCCAGGCTCTGAACCCATTTCTATAACGCCGGCATTCTCTCTCCCCCCAACCGGTCTCCACACCCATTTCTCTCCATACTTATTGATAAAATTCTCAACTTGAAGAATCGTTCTGATATTTAGCAGCTCTTTGAAAACTTCTTTATGGTTCATTTTAGTTCTCCTATAAGGGTATAATCATTCCTCTTATCTTTTACAACGCCAAGTTCTCGTAACAATGATATTTTTGCCGATGCGAAAGTACGTGCATAATTAGTTAACTGTTGCTCAAAGACTTTAGGATCTTTCTTCGCTCGCTCGCTTCGCTGGTGGATATAATCTTTAAACTTTTTGTTATTCTTGAACCACTGGATAAGGTCCTCATAATCCTTATCTCCTTCCTGCAAGAAATCATACACTTCTTTTAAGATAGAATATTCTTTATAGCCATCTTTGTCAACTTTTTTAAGATAACCTATTAGCCAATTCTTCTCCTCAGACGTTAATATCTGATCCACTTTTCCTTCATCAAAAATAGTATTGCGTAATCGAGAGAATTCCAATCCCTCTTTAGTAAGCGTGATTTCAATCTTATCCCAATTTTCAGACCAGATATTTTTAGTACTTTTACTGGTTGGTCGCACTTCCACTAACCCCATTTTAACAAATGTCTGTAGAAAGTGATTTACTAGTCTTGTCCCCTTTCTATCCTTCTCAAGATTAGGGAATCCCTTAAATTGTGAGAGGCCTTCCTCTTTGATTGTATGAATTACTGCTTCCATAAGATCTTTAAGAATGATATGTTCTTTTTTCTGCTCAGCAAGTTTCCATGCTAAAACCCTCGTTACAAACTTTGGGGCACAAAAATCATTAAACATAAGCCAGGCTCCCCAAATTTTCGTTTCCGAATCAGGATTTACATATCCACTTTTTAGCTTAAGTTCGGGAGGGGTGGCAAGGTAGGTATTCTGTTTTTGAATTTTTTTCGTAGAATGCGCAACTATTGACGGCTCAATACCGAGAGTTTTATTTCCGAAACTACAAAGGGGACAACCAGAAATATTTCTGTTTAAGTCGAATTCTGTATTACATCGTCCGCATTTGATTCGGTTTTCTTGTGTGAATAAGCCCATAATTCAGCTAAAAGTGGCACTTATATTTAAATATTTCTTAAATGTTTGAAAATAGTGGCTATTTTGATGAACTATTATTTTAAAGACACCATTAAAATATCAGATTATAACCTGCAATTTTACCGATAATCGCCGATTATAATCGATAATTTTATAAATAACCCCCACTTACAATCGTTAAAATGGAACCACAACTCCAGATTGCACTTGAAAAACAGAATCCCTGGTGGTTCAAGAAACCATATGAAACGGGCATTCCTCGACTTAGTTATTACCCTGAGCTTCAGAAATACCTAAATACCCCTGAAATCCTCCTTATACTCGGTGCAAGAAGAACTGGAAAATCTACTCTTTTATATCAACTCATATCTTCATTGAAAGCAAGCCCTGAAGCAATATTATTCATTAATTTGGATGAGCCTTTGTTTCAAAGCAAAGCTGAGGATCCAGCATTTCTCAGTACTTTAATAGAAGAATATCTTTTACAGCATAAAGATATACAAAAATATTATATTTTTATAGATGAAGTTCAGAATTATAAGCATTGGGTGCAAACTATAAAGACGCTCCACGATGTTAATAAACAGTTAAAATTTGTATTAACAGGTTCAACATCCGTTCTTTTAAAAAATGCGGTAAGCACGCGCCTATCGGGACGTTATTTTACTACTATTGTTTATCCCCTCGCATATAAGGAATACTTGGATTTTACAGATATCCCTAAACCTTCTCTTCTTCAGAAGAGACAAGCGGTTAATACTTACCTGCAGTTTGGTGGTTTCCCACGTGTCGTCTTGGAAAAAGACGAGCTGTTAAAACAAGACATTCTTAAGAATTACTTTCAAACAATATATCTGAAGGATATAATTTATCCTCACAAAGTTCGCAGTAATAAAGATGTTTTTGATTTGTTATACTTTGTTCTTTCAAATATGGGAACTCTTTTCTCTTATACAAATGTAGGAAAAACACTCAATATATCACCGGATACAGTAAAAGAGTATCTATCATATGCAGAGCAGTCTTATTTACTGTATATTGTGATGAAATATGATCCATCTGTGCGAAAGCAACTGGCTAATCAGCGAAAAATATATTGTGTAGATACCGGCTTGGTAAACTCTGTTTCATTTAAGTTCTCTGAAAATAGGGGTCGTCTCATTGAAAATCTCGTTTTTATGACTCTCATTAAGAATCAAAAAGAAGTATTTTATCATAAAGAAGCCAGTGAATGCGACTTTGTTGTACGAGATGGTCGAAAGATAACCCAAGCAATTCAAGTCACTTTATCTTTACAAGAAGAATCTGTTAAAAAAAGAGAACTTAAAGGGCTTATGGAAGCGATAAATAATTACAATCTAAAAGAGGGTTTCATTGTTACAGAAGCGGAAAAAGAAACCATGGAAGTAGAAGGAAAGAAAATTCACATAATCCCTCTCTATGGATGGCTAGAACAAACGAACTCTTAAGTCCCCCCACGAACTTTACTCTCGCTTTGCTCGGAATTGATTAAAAAGCTAAATCTGAAAAACTACGGTGTCAATGGAATTTTCGACGACAA
>JAGVYX010000048.1 GCA_018303045.1 Candidatus Woesearchaeota archaeon | reverse complement strand
GAGCGAAGCGAAGGACAGGCAATGATGCATTACAAAAATTATACTCTCAATCTAATTGACACTCCCGGACATGTGGATTTTAATTACGAGGTCTCAAGAAGTTTGGCGGCAGTAGAAGGGGCCGTTTTACTGGTGGATGCCGCCAAGGGCATTCAGGCCCAGACAATCGGCAATCTTGAGCTGGCTAAACAGCAAGGATTGGTTATTATACCGGTGATTAATAAAATTGATTTGCCTCAAGCCAGAATTGAGCAAACCGAAAAAGAAATCGTTGATTTGTTGAAGATTGATGCTTCGGAGATTATAAAAGTTTCCGGAAAAGACGGCACGAACGTGGAGCAGATCCTGGAAGCCGTAATTACAAAAGTGCCTCCGCCTAAAAGTAGCGGAGGCCCGTCCTCCGCTACTTTGCGGGCGCTGATTTTTGATTCAAAGTTTGATGCTTTCAAGGGTGTTATCGCTTTTGTCAGGGTTTTTGACGGAGAAATCAAGAAAGGAGAAAATATTTATTTAATCCAAGGCAAAACATCAAGCGAAGTGAAAGAAGTCGGCATTTTTAAGCCCGATTTATCTCCGGTGGAATCATTGAGCGAAGGCCAAATAGGCTACATAGCCACCGGCATTAAGGAATCAGGAAAAGTGAGGGTCGGTGATACGATCACCAGATACCAGATACCAGATACCAGATACCAGGCGGTGGAACCGTTGCCCGGGTACAAAGAGCCCCAGCCAAAAGTATTTTTAAGCATTTTCCCGGAAGATGCCAATGATTTTGAATTGTTAAAAGTCGGTTTGGAAAAATTAAAACTTACCGATGCTTCTCTGCAATTCAAGCCGGAGTCAAAAGAAAGCTTGGGCAGAGGATTCCAATGCGGATTTCTGGGTTTGCTGCACGCTGAAATTGTTTCAGAGCGTTTAAAAAGAGAATATGGTTTGGGGTTGGTGCTGTCGGCTCCTTCGGTGCTGTACAAGATATTCAGCCAGGATAATAAAGAGAGATTCATCTACACTTCAGCCGATTGGCCGGAAGGCGGAGTTTTTGCTTCGCAGGAACTTTGGGCAAGACTTCAGATT
Organism: Candidatus Woesearchaeota archaeon; assembly: GCA_018303045.1. GTDB lineage: Archaea > Nanobdellota > Nanobdellia > Woesearchaeales > GW2011-AR9 > JAGVYX01. The sequence goes on along the minus strand of JAGVYX010000048.1, from coordinate 5,770 downwards.
TTAACTCCGGTAAATTATCTTGGCCAGGTAATGGAGCTCATTAAAGGCATGGAGGCCAAGCACCAGAAAACCGATTATTTGGGCTTGGAGAAAACCGAGTTGATTTACGAAACGCCTTTAAGAGAAATTATTTCTAAGAATTTTTACGACAAATTAAAAAGCGTTACCCAGGGATTTGCTTCCATGAGTTATGAGATTTTGGATTGGCGTTCGGCGAATCTGGTGAAACTGGATGTTTTAATTCTTGGAAAAAAGGAGGAGGCTCTTTCCCGAATTGTGCCGGAAAAAGACGCCCAATCCGAAGGCAAGAAAGTCGTGGAAAAGTTGAAGGATAATTTAAGGTCAAAAGGCAAAGACGTCATCGCCCCGCTTTACGGCGGAGACTATACGAGGAAGAAGAAACTTTTGGAAATACAAAAGAAAGGCAAGAAAGAGTTGAAAGCAAAGGGCGAGATAAGAATTCCTTCGCAGGTATTCATAAAAATGCTACAGTGATGGAGCGATGGTAAAAATAATCATGCTAAGCACGACCAAGCTTATCATGATAATCCAGATTACTTTTACGAATTTTTTTATTTTCATATCTTGATGATACCAAAATACAAGCAAATAAAAAAGAGCTCTTGGCAGGATATATTTTTCATGGCATTTTTTGGGCTTTTGATTTTGACCGTCGTTGGTTTCTTGGCATTTTCCAATTTCAGAATCAGCCAAAGACGGGCCATGCTTAATTCGCAGATAGAGCAATTAAAGGCGGAGATTAGGGCGGCGGAAGAAAAGAAGCAGCAGCTTCAAGTGCAGGCTTACGAATCTTCGCAGGAAGAATTTTTAGAAAGAGAAGCCAGAGAAAAGCTCAATCTCAAAAAGCCCGGAGAAGAAGTTGTGGCAGTCTTGCCTTCAGAAGAAGATAAGACAGAGGAACCCCAAAAGCAAAGTTTTTGGGATAAAATTTTAGGAAAAATAAAGTTTTAATTTATGCGGGTGTCGTATAACGGCTATTATGATTCCTTCCCAAGGAATAGACGGCGGTTCGACTCCGCTCACCCGCTTATTGGCAAGGCTATAAAAAAGGTTGTTCCTTCGCCTTCTTTTGATTCAAACCAAATTCTTCCGCCGTGCTTTTCAATAATGCTTTTCGTGATATAAAGGCCCAGGCCGGTTTCATTCGGTTCTATAGATAGGGCGTTTCGCGCTCTGAATAATTTCGTGAAGATTCTTTTTTGCTGGTCTTCCGGTATGCCGATGCCGTTATCGGCAACGCTTACTATAATCTCCGAGTTTTCTTTCACAGTGATATGGATATCTCCATTTGGAGAATAGAGTATGGCATTATCAATTATATTAGCTAAAGCGAGGCGCATTCTTTGCTGATCAATCAAGATTATGATTTTTTCAGGATAATCTTCAAAATGGATAGCCGTGTTTCTCTTGGAAGCCGATTCCTTTAAGTCATCAATAGTTTCCTTTAAAATTATTATAAGGTCGGACGGAACCGACTTATATTTAAATTCGTCCTTTGTTTGCTCCGAAGCCAGCAAAATACTATCGGCAACCTTTATAATTTTATCAACGCTGTTTTTTGCTTTGATGATTGATTGGCTGTCGCCATCGCTAATAAGCCATTTAAGTTCGGTGAGCGGAGTCCTTAATTGATGGGAGGCAATGGTGATAAATTCCGATTTTGCTTCGTCGGCTTCCAATAAATCGCTGTATTTTCGCGCCGCTTCTTCTTTTTCGTATTTTTGGCGGAGGGTTTCTTTGATAATAACATAGGTATAGTGAGCGGCAATTCCTATTAAAATACTGCCGTAAAGCCGACAGAAAAATAGCTTTTCGTATGCGGAAAACGCGTATCTAGGAATATTTGAGCGATAAACATCGCCATGATTAAACCGCCGATTATTCGAGAGGCTTTAGCTTCCAAGTCAAAGGCCGTTGTGATAATCGGGAAAGTAAGAGTAATGATAAGGGGGCTGTATACGCCGCCCGAAACGTAGACAACGCCAAACATAAATAAAGCCCAGCTGATATTATTTGCGTAAAGCACTATTTTGCGGCTGGCAAATGGCGAGATTGCGGCATAAAAAATAATATCCCAAAATGTCAACGACAGAAGAATAATTATCAGGATTTTTCTATCCAATATGTAAGCAAAGTACTCCGGGAAATAATGAATAAATAATATAAATATGCTGATATTAACGAACGAAAAAATCCTCACCAAATTAAAGAATTTCGGCAGGCGTATGGCAAATTTTTTGTTTTTTACCGTTGCTGGGATAGCCATATTATTTATCATACCACCATTCAGACAAATTGAAAATTCAGCTTCGTTATGATAATCTGAAAGAGCGCCGAAGTAGCTCAGCGGTAGAGCAACTCTTTCGTAAAGAGTAGGTCGGAGGTTCAAATCCTCTCTTCGGCTCCACCTATTGACAAGCGAGGGATAGTATGATAAAATGGCAATGTTGCGTAAAAAATTAACTTATTATCATGACGATACAAATTATCCAATATATTTTAAATTTAATTGCGATATACGGCCCCATGAAATAGTTCAATTTTGAGAGTATTTTCATGGCGGCGAAATGGTTACAATTATATATACATTATTTTATGCAGATTAGACGTTATTCGTGTTAATCGATTATTTGTAGCCAGTTCGTTATTATGAAGAAAAAATTAAATTTAGGTCAAGAGCCCTTTCGCGAGGGGCTTTTAATTTTTACGAATTTTTGGTAAGATAATAGAATAATTGAAGTATGATGAACTTTCCAGAAAAAACCGAAGATTTACAGGCTAAGCTCCGCCTTTTGGCGGACCGTCTTTGAAGTTGATAAAAAAAGAGAAAAAATCAAGGAATTAGAGTCAGAGACGCAGGAGCCTGATTTTTGGAAAGATCAGGCAAAGGCGGTTGAAACGACCAAAGAATTATCGGAGTTTCAGCAAGAAATCGCTGAATTTGATCTGATAAAAAACGAGGATGATTTAAAAAAGATGGAGTTTCGTATTTTCCTTTCAGGAAAGCACGATAAGGGCAATGCCGTTTTATCAATTTATGCCGGAGCCGGCGGCCAGGATGCCCAGGATTGGTCAGCCATGCTCTTAAGAATGTACTTAAGATATTCCGACAGAAAGGGATGGAAATCAAAAATTGTAGATCAGTCGTTCGGCGATCCCGGCCCGGAAGGGAGAATAGGCATAAAATCCGTTAATATTGAAATGCAGGGTTTTTACGCTTACGGCTTTTTAAAAAAAGAAACGGGAGTTCACAGGTTAGTGAGGATTTCTCCTTTTTCGTCCCAGTCTTTACGCCACACATCGTTTGCCTTAGTTGAAATTTTACCCGAAATTTCTTTCAAAGAAGAGGCTTTAGAAGTAAAACCCGACGAATTAAGGGTTGATGTCTATAAATCTTCGGGGCCGGGCGGCCAGAACGTCAATAAAAGAATGACGGCCGTGAGAATCACTCATTTGCCGACAAAAATTACGGTCGCCGCGCAATCGGAAAGATCGCACGCCCAAAATAAGGAGCAGGCCATGAAACTGCTTTACGCCAAACTTTATCAGTTAAAAGAACGGGAAAAAGCCAAAACGCTGGCGGAGTTAAAGGGCAAGGCGGTATCTATAGAATGGGGGAATCAAATCAGGTCCTATGTCCTGCACCCGTATAAAATGGTAAAAGATTTGAGAACCAATGTTGAAACTTCAAATACCGAAGAAATACTGGATGGAAATTTAGACCAATTTATTGAAGCCGAGTTAAAGCTATCATGATCAATTTTCAAAAAATCACCAAAATTTATTATTCAGACGGCAGATCAATTACGGCCTTAAAAGACGTTTCTTTTGAAATTCAGCCAAAAGAATTTGTTTCAATCGTCGGCCGATCGGGAGCCGGCAAGACCACGCTTTTTAAGATGTTAATGGCCGAAGAAAACCCGACCGATGGTTTCGTTATTTTTGAGGGAGAAGACGTTCATCAAATCGGCCGATCAAATCTTCCCCACATCCGCAGAAAAATTGGAGCCATTTTTCAGGATTACAAACTTTTTCCTTCAAAAACGGCTTACGAAAATATCGCTTATATTATGGAGGTGATGGGGGTTTCGGACGGAGAAATTGCCGGCACGGTTCCCCAAGTTTTGGAATTGGTCGGCCTTAAGGAAAGAGCCGATAATTTCCCGGAAGAGCTTTCCGGCGGAGAACGCCAAAGGGTGGCGATTGCCAGAGCTCTTGTCCACAGGCCGGATGTTATTTTAGCCGATGAGCCGACCGGCAACCTTGACCCTTTCCATACGCAGGAGATAATTAAGTTATTGGTGAAAATTAATGAGATGGGCACGACCGTTGTTTTAGCCACCCACAACAAGGAAATTGTTAATAGTTTGGGCAAAAGAGTCATCACTCTTGAAAAAGGCGAGGTCATCAGAGACGAAGTCAAAGGTAAATTCATATTATGACACTGCTGATCAGAATTATAAAATCCGGCTGGATGGATTTTAAGCGCAACAGCGGCTTATCGGTCGCCGCAATTTTCATTATGGTTCTGGCTATCTCTATGGCCACGTCGCTTTTTCTTTTTAGAGAATCATCGCAGATTCTCACCAAAAACATAGAAGAAAAATTAGATATGTATGTTTACTTTAATGACGAATTGTCTTCGGACGAAATCTTGGCAATTCAAAAAGAGCTTTCAGGAGTGTCGGGCATCAAAGATGTCGTCTATATTTCAAAAGATGAGGCTCTCCAGAAATTCGTGTTAAAGCACAGAGACGATCAATCCATTATGGAATCGCTGCGGGAGCTTGGCAAAAATCCTCTTTTGTCTTCTATAAATATTCAGGCATGGGAGGCTTCGCAGTATGCGGCAATTTCCAACTTTTTAATCAATTCCGATTTCAGCAGTCTTATTTCAAAAATAGACTATCAACAAAAGAAGCCGGCGATTGAACGGCTCGCCTCCATTTCTTCCGGCATTAATAATGCAGGCATAATCGCAAATATCATTTTAGCTTTGGCGGCTATTCTGGTGGCTTTCAATACCGTCAGATTGGCAATTTATAATTCAAGGGAAGAGATAGAGACTATGAGACTGGTGGGAGCTTCCAATAATTTTATCAGAGGGCCATTCCTGGTGCAGGGTGTAATTGTAGGATTCTTGTCGGCAGTTATCGCTCTTTTAATTTTCGGCGTTGGCCTTCTTTTCCTAAATTCCGGCTTGAAGCTTTTGCTTTCCGGATTCAATTTGTTCGGCTATTTTATCAGCAACTTACCGGTTATTTTTTTAACACAGCTTGCGTTCGGCATAGGTTTGGGAGTAATATCCAGCCAGCTGGCAATCAGGAAGTATCTAAGAGCGTAAACATTGCGCCTCGCCCGTAGGCCGTTGCCTTCGGGCTACGGCCGAGGGGGATCGTCTTTTATATTATGTACACAGTGTACGCATTAAAAAGTTTAAAGGACAATAATTTATACATTGGTTGTACTTCAAATATTAACAAAAGATTGTCCGAACACAATAATGGCAGAGTAAAATCAACTAGAAACAGAAAACCGTTGAAGTTGATATTTAAAGAAGGATACGTTGATAAATATGAAGCATTTAAGAAGGAAAGATATTATAAAACAGCGAAAGGTAAAAAAGAGTTAAAAAATAAAATTACCAATCATTGCGGGATCGTCTAATGGTAGGACTTCGCCCTCTGGAGGCGAGTATCTTGGTTCGAATCCAGGTCCCGCAGCTCTTCAATTTTCGCTTCGCTCAAAT
>JAGVYX010000012.1 GCA_018303045.1 Candidatus Woesearchaeota archaeon | reverse complement strand
TTTTTATATTTGCGAAGCTCTTTTTCAAGAGCTTCTTTTTCTTTCTTTATTTTCTCATTTTCTTTATAGAGTTCAAGAAACTCTTCTATTATCTTTTCTTTAGATTTCTCTTTCAATGATCCAGCAATTTCTATCAAGCTCATTTTTCAATTAGGATAATTTTTACTTTCTTTCCAATCCACTCGATGGGAACATAAACACGACCACTGTTCCCGCTTTGGTTCACTTGCTTTTCAAGCATTTCAAAACCAGTTAATTGAATTTTTGTTTCTTTCATTAGCTACAAAGTAGCTAACTAGAATAAATACTTTTCGCTTCTGGAGAATATAGATTGGCTGAGAATGTCAAAAATTAGCTAAACAAATACAAAAATTATATAAATGATTCAATTTTAATCATTAATTGATTTTGGATGCATGGATCAGTGGCCGGCTTTGCAGAGATATAAGGAATTAAATATTTTGCGATGGAGTTTAATATCAATGTTACATATTGCTAAGAAATTTATTCAGAAATCAGTAAATTTATTTGGATATGCCATTGCAAAAGATTCTGATCTAGTTATAGATAAAGATGAAAGATTTATAAGAATTTATGATCAATCGAGAACATTCACGATGGGTTTTAAACAGAGAATGTATGCATTATACAAATCAGTAGAATATATAATCAAAAATGATATTCCTGGTGATTTTGTCGAATGTGGCGTTTGGAGAGGTGGAAACACCATGTTAATTGCTTATACTCTTCTTGAACTAAATATTTCAAATAGAAAGATATATCTTTACGATACGTTTGAGGGAATGGCCAAGCCAACAGAATTAGATTGCGGGTTATCAGATGAAAAAATTCGCGCTTTAGATAACTGGAAGAAAGAACAAAAAAAAGATTACAACAACTGGTGTTATGCTTCGCTATCTGAAGTTAAAAATAATCTGGCTTTAACAAAATACCCTAAAAATAACCTAATTTTTGTTAAGGGAAAAGTTGAGGAAACTATTCCAGCAACAATGCCCTCCAAGATAAGTATATTGAGATTGGATACGGATTGGTATGAATCTACAAAGCACGAGTTAATCCATTTATACCCCTTATTATCGAAAAATGGTGTTTTAATAATAGATGATTATGGGTCTTGGGCTGGGTCAAAAAGAGCAGTCGATGAATATTTTTCTGGCGCGCAAATATTACTTAATGTCCTTGAACGCACTGGAAGAATTGGAATTAAAATTTGATAGTTTTATGGTAAATTATCCACTTACTGAATGAAAAAGAAAAGAATATCATATAAAGTATTGGTTACAAAGAAGCTAAGGGACCAGGGATAAGTATATATTTAAAAATAATTATTAATTACGATGAAAGCAAAGGTATTGCACTTTAAAAAGAAGTGTACGGGCTGCTCTGCTTGTTTTGGTCAATCGCCTGTTTTTTGGAAAATGGATAGTGATGGGGAGGGGTTTTCTTCATTAATTGGAGCCAAAGAAATTGGTGATCACTGGGAGTTGGAAGTAGATACTAAAGAAGCCATAAGAGCTAATGAAGAGGCAGCTGAAATTTGTCCGGTTAATATTATACATGTTAAAAAATATGAAAATAAGTAAATTGAAGAGGTAAGGAACTATGTCTGGAGATATAGCTGCTAATGCTATCGAAGTAATCAATCTTAGTTCTTCCGAAATGCCTGAAACGACATTACTCATTTTTCCTCCCTGGCTGGATCATTTAAGTGAATACCCGCCATTAGGGATTTGCCAATTAGGGGCAGTATTAGAACAAGAAGGTTTGCCGGTTAGCCTTCTTGATTTAGGATTATGGAAGGAAGAAGAATGGAAAGCTCGCCTCATTCCAAAAATGAATGAAGTCAAACCTACCTTAGTAGGAATTTCTGCGCAAACTTCAATGATTATGATGGGTCTAAAAATAGCTGAGTTTATCAAAACAACGCATCCTGAAATAAAAATCCTTTTAGGCGGACCGCATCCCACTGCGAGGCCAAATGAGGCTCTTAAAAAGAGTTTTGTAGATTATGTTATCCGAGGAGAGGGAGAGATTCCTTTACTAGAATTAGCCTTGAAGAAAGATATCACTGCAATTAAAGGGTTATCCTACAAGAAAGATGGTAAGATTATTCATAATCCTTTACCGCCATTGATTGATAATCTAAACGAATTGCCGCTTCCAGCAAGACATCTTCTGGATTTAAAACAATATGCTTGGTTTCCAGAAATCTCGTTAATGTCATCACGGGGCTGTCCTTTTCCTTGTTACTATTGTTTTGGTAAAGTATTTGGCAAGAAATTTAGGGGGAGAAGCGCTGAACAGGTAGTAAAAGAAATGGAATACTTAAACAAAAAATATGGATACACCAAGTTCTATTTTTATGATGATGTCTTCACCCTTAATAAGAATAGAGTGCTAGAATTTTGTAATCTCTTATTGGAGAGGGGCCACAAATTTGAATGGCGCTGTTTGTCAAGAATAGATACATTAGATGACGGCAACTTCGAAAGGCTGAAAATGATGAGAAAAGCTGGATGTATTAAAATTCAATTTGGCATTGAAACCGGCGATCCAGACTTAATGAAAAAAATCAAAAGCATAACTCAAGAACAGGCGCGCCGCGTAGTGCAGGCAGCTAAGGATGCGGGCATCGAAACGAAATGCTATTTTATGATAGGGCACCCTTGGGATACTAAGGAATCAGTAATGAACACGATCAGGTTTGCTAAGGAAGTTGGTTCTGATTTATCATTGTTCTCGATAGTTACTCCGTTTCCAGAAACTAAATTGTGGGAAATGGCCAAAGAAATGGGAATTATAATAGAAGAGGAAGACCGAGACTGGTCGACTTTCTACGTTAATAGTGAGAACATGGATGACCACATTATGCGCACTTATACTTTATCAACTAGGGATTTGATACGGTTTTATAAGAAGGGCTGGAGAGAGTTATACCTGAAAACGATGGTTGATATGTTCAAGAATCCAGCTAAGTTGTTAAAAATAATTAAAACTAGGGGGATTATAACCGTTGCTCGTTCATTCTATCGGAAAATAATTGTTCCTTAAATAAACACAGAAATCCTGAAATCGCTTATCCCCGCAGCAAGCTAGCGGGGCATTAGGCCCAGCAAGGAATAAAAGACCAAATTGGTGCCGGCTCCAATCTATCGGAATACTCGCACATATTAAGTGTTATAGCCTTAAGAGCAGGGCGGCGCTTCGCAGCAATGTTGTCAGGCTATTGTTGCGCCAGATTTAATCACAGGCAAATTTACAAACACGAATACTACGCCGGCGGCCCTGCTCTTAAGAAAGCAGACTTAATGCCTGCGAATACTCGAAATGTTAATAAGGTTGGCGACTTTTCTTGTTAAAAGTTGAATTATGCAACACAGCAAGTTCAAAAATCTATTGAACAAGAGGCAAGAATGCAAAAATTAAATCTAAAAATCTTCTTCCAAATTGTTTATCGAAAAATTCATCAAATTGCAACGAAAAAACAATGGAAGAGCCCCCTTCTTAAAAAAATAAATTGCTTTTTAATTAAGATGTTAAAAACTAACTACGTAATTATTGGCGGAATAAAATTTTATCTCGATGAGCAAGATTCGCTGAGATTGTCTACGCGGGGATATTATGAGCCTGCTGTGCTGGAAATAATTAAAAGAGAACTAAAAGAAGGGGACGTTTTAGTTGAGATAGGAGCTCACTTGGGGTACTATACTCTTATTCTTTCCAAACTGGTAGGCCCGGCAGGAAAAATTTATGCATTTGAACCCGATCCGAATAATTTTACCCTGCTGAAAAAAAACCTTGAAGTAAATCAGATCAAAAATGTGGTTCTAGAACGAAAAGCTGTATCTAATCGCAATGGAAAAATGTTGTTCTATCCGGGAAAGGAACGATCAACTCATGGCTCATTAATTAAAGGGGAATATGCCTGTGGCAACCCTATCGAAGTAGACGGCCTTAGATTAGATGATTATCCATTTAAAGAGAAAATTAATTTAATTAAAATGGATATTGAAGGGGAGGAATTCCGCGCTTTAGAAGGTATGCGCAGCCTCATTTTAAAAACCAAACCACTAAAGATGATTTCAGAATTTTCTCCGGCTTTTCTAAAGGAGCAAGGCATTAATCCTAAAAATTTTATTACAGAGCTAGAGAAAGTAGGATTTCATTTACAGATCATTAATGAAGAAAAAACGACCCTAGAAGCCTTTAATGCTGATGAATTTCTAACGGGATATATCCCAAAATTAAAAGTTGCTTATAATCTATTATGCGAAAAAATCGATAAGGCCTAACCTTAAAACTGATTTCATTGACTAAATCAAAACTAGAAAAATATAATGATTAGGGGCGTTAATGATTTTTCTCCGCTAAATTATGAATCAATTCAACTATTCTAACAGAAGCTAGTCCATCAATTATGCCGCATTTCTTAATCACAAATTCTCTGCAGTTTAGTTTAAGATGCTGATCGTTGTCTTGAAGCGCCTGCATTATAGCTTCTTTTATGTTTTCTGTATAATGAACAGTATAACTAATCTTCTTTTCTTTTATCCAACCGGTAATATAATCGTCATCAAAAATATTTATAGTTAAAACTGTTTTATCAAGGATCAAAGCCTCAATTGAACTGGTTGAGCCGAAATTAACAAATAGATCGCAGTCGGCAATAAGCTGGTAAAATTCTCTGCGAGAAATATTTCCTGGGTAAATCCTAGTCTTTACAGCTCCGGTTGAGATTAAATCCTGTTGGTAAAGGCTTAAGCATTGTTCAAAAGGCAGTTCTCTAGGATGCAGTTTAATATTTAAGTTTAGGTCCGGAATAGATGAAATAGCTGCAATAATTTTTTGAATGCGCCGGTGGTAATTAGCGCTGCTAATTACGCTGCTTTGGACTGATGCGGTAGTGGCTAGGAGTATACAACGCCCCGAAGTTTTTTTTTGGGTTACATAGTCTTTAATTTCATCAAAGATTACTGGCCCGACAACTTTTATTTTTTCAGCATCCCACCCCTTGGAAATTAAGTCTCGTTTTACATAATCGCTAAAAACCAGCTTATAAAAATGATCGTAGGGGGTCGGCGGAACTAAATCCTCGCCAATACCGTGCTGGATCCGCAATACCGGGATATTTCGTTTATGCGCAGCTGCAACAAAACATTTCTCAAAAAGACCGTTTTGCGATGAAAGAACAATGGCTTTAATGTTTTCTAATTCGATCACTCTGAGAGCTGTCCTATAATAAAGAACCAGCAAATAAAGCAATTCCGGCGAAAAAAAGACTTCAAAAGCATATTTTAAATAAGTCCAAAGAGAAAATGAGCCATCTATGGCCAGCATCTTTGCCTTCGTCGGTGAATCTATTTTTCTCCATTGTTCATGCAGCTTCTGCGCCTCATTCCTGATATCTTTTAAGGTTGAATGATCAATGAAATGATAAAAAGAAATCAGATTTTTTAATCTTTTATAGTTTTTGCTCGATAATGGATCAACGAATAATAGAAATGGAACTAATTTTTTATGATCCGTAATTTTATTAATTATCTCCTGAAGACGGAAGATTGTCCCCTCTGAATTAAGATGATTAGTATAGGTTAGAAATAAAACTTTACCAATTGGAGAAACAATCTCGGCCGGATCAGGATTTCTAGAGTGGCTATTAATTTGTTTCTGGACTCGGTGTTTTAAAAAAAATTTGTGTTTATTGCGCTCATTAAAATAGATTAAATATTTAATAAATGGAGCGCTACTTGCCAATTTTACCCTCTTATAACCGCTTAATCGCTTTTTACCAACCATTTCCTGGAAGGTATTAATCGGATTTGGCAGAACATGACGCAGGAAAAGGCGATTATAAAACCACCATACCGGGACGCCATCTAGAGATATTAATTCTTCAAAACTATAGTTATTAGTTATCTTTTTAACTGACCATGCAGATAAATATTGTTCTGGATTCATAGGATAAAAATAATAATTAGGCTTATTTAAATAAATTGTTAAAGACAGTACTTTGGAATAAGCTTGTTGATGCAAAATGAAGGGGCGGACTCCTTTGAAAAAGAATTTTGCGCCAATTTATGCCCTAGTTGCGGAAATACTGAAAAAGAGCTTCCAAAGGATAACTCAATATTGCGAGCGCTTGAATATTGCCTTCTTCCATGAATAATTTGTGATCATTGAGATTATTTCTTCATAATTTGTTTCCATAGTCACAAAAATGGTTTTAGGCAGCGCAGTTAAGTCTTTATAGAGCTGACGTTGTTTTTCTAAATACAACAAGGATTTTGCTGTTCTTGATTCGCTGCCAACGGCCTGCTTAGAAGATTCCTTTCCTCTGCTCAATAGAGAAGGCAAGCTGGCATCTAAAATAAAGATGCAATCTGGTTTGGGAAAAAGTTTAAACAGCAATGCAAGAAGAGCGCTTTTTTTATAACATTTATTAGAAAATGGATATTGCCCATAAACATCATAAAAATATCGGTCTGCAAGAATAATATCGCCTTTACTTAAGGCTGGATAAAGGTAAAAAAGATACCTGCCGAGATATTCAATATAATTTAGTAAATAAAACAAAAGAAGGAATAACTTGCAGGGAGGGGATGTTTTAAAGTGCGGCAGTTTATCAGAATAAGAAGATTTAGTTAATGTTTTAAATAATTTCTTATGGCGCAGTATTTTGCTAAGAATTTTAACCACTGGGGTAAATGGTTTCCATCCAAAGTAGTAATAATGAATCTTGCAATGAAGAAGCATGCCTAGAGGCAACAGGCGATCCTGCACTCTTTTAGCCGCAGTTGTCTTTCCAGAACCATTTGCGCCGATAAACGCGATGAGAACGCCTTTTCTTCGAAGGGATATTTTATTTGAAAGAAATCGAATCAGTTTTTTAATAATATACCCTAATTTCTGGACAGTCATTACATTAAAATAAGCAGAACCGATAGCCATATAAGAGATTTGTTTTCTTTTCTTGAAAGAACGCAGGGTTTGATAAAACTGTTGTTTCCACTGATTTTGCGTGAGCTGTTGATTAATGTAATTCCAATTTTTTGACTGCTGCAAGTAATAGGGGAGATATTCCCTCTCGCGAGCTCCAAATTTAAAATTTTCGAAAAGAACATGGGCAGTATGAATCAGCAATGAGTTTTCAGGAGAGGGGATATATATTCCCTTAGCAACTTTTTGCGCAGTTAAAAACAATGGCTGTTTAGTTAAAACACGCAGGCCATGCCAGGCTATTTCCCGATGAAGATGAATTGCTGTTATTATGCTATTATTTTGCTGAATATTTGCCGACAGTTTGATATACATGCGTTTATACTTTTCTATACATTCAGGCAAATATTCCACAAAACCTTCCCGTTCTAACAGCCGCGCAGCTCGTATATAATCAGCTGTTGTCAGGAAAAGAATATCCAAATTTTTATTTTGGCCGTTTAAAACATGTTCGCATTTGAACAAATTATAAATTAGTAATTCATGATTAAAGAGAGCTATAGCCGAAGCAATTCCTTCCGGAATAGCATTAAGATCAGTTTCTTTTCGCTGTAAATTCATAGTACAATTGAGAATACTTTTGCAGCATAGCCTCTTGAGAAAATTCTTGTTCGATAATAAGGCGAGCTTTGCAGCCCAGTTGCTGCCGCAGCTGCTTGTCTTCCAGTTTTTTAACCGCATCTCGTATTGCCTTAGGAGAATAGGGCTTTACTTGAATGGCGCTATCCTTGATGATTTCCCGCAGATACGGAAAATTTGTAGTAATAATAGCTTTGCCGCAAGCCATAGCTTCTAAAAGAACCAGTGGATTAGCTACACCAGCTAAATGGCTTCTATAGGGAAGAATGATGATATCCAATGAATTATAAATCTCAGCTATATTTTCAGTATAACCAAAAATTTGAAGGCGCGGATTAATTTTAGATAGTTTAGCTTGCATCTTAGGAGAAATATCTGAGAGATAAACCGAATTTTGATGGTGAGTGGAAAATAATTTAGAAGCGCGAACGAAATCTAGAAGGCCTTTATAGGCGCTGGGATGGCCGATATAACCTATTTTTAATGATTTTTCCAAAAGGCAAGTATTTTTATAATTATCTGGAAGACTATTCTGACTGAAAGCCGGTTTAAATGTGTTGACATCTATCCCTAAGCGGATTACTTCAGTATTACTGAATAATCTTTTTTTAACGAAAAAAGAAGGAGTTATTACCTTGTCAAGCTGCTTTAATTTAAAACCGCGTAGCTTTAAAGGCAAAATCGCAGAATAACTTAATAAAAAGCTGGTTTGGCGCGGCCGAAGATAGTACTGCTGGGCAAGATGATTTCTGATGTGATTAATTGGTTCAGTTTTAGAAATAGAGTACAAGCTATAAATTACCGGAACATTATATTTTTGTTTTAGTCTAGCGGCTCGAAAAGAAGCAAAAATGCCGCTGCTGTGAACATGAATTAAATCAGCTTTCCCAGGTTGATCGACAAAATTAAATCCTTGTTTCTGAAGAAATGTTTTTAGGAGAATGGCAGTTTGGGAGCGTCCTTCATAAACTCTAGGTTCAATATCCGCATCATAATAAATGTTCATGATAATAATAAATGTTCCTGATAATAATAAATGTTCATGATAATCTTAGCACAAGTTCTTCTTTGCCTTTTTTATGAAAGACTAGTATTACAATAATTAGCCAATATAAATTCATAATAATTATATAAAACCATAAAATTAATTCTAATTGATTTAGAATGATCAAGGTATAAGTTATAAACAGGTAGACGTCTGCTTGCAAGGCTAGATATTGTGGTTTAATGTTAAGCGACCTAGCTATTTTGACAAAAAAAGTTTCTTCATGAGTTCTTTGTAAAATGTTTTTATCCATTTTTCCAGTATGTTCTAAAACTATCGATAACATGTGAATCGAAATGACTGCGATAAATCCATAGGTCCAAACCATCACGTTCCCAGTTTGGTTATAAAGCCCTAAAGTAATCCCTAAAATGAGGAGGTTTTCTTTAAAACGATCTGAAATACCGTCAATCCACCCCCCCAGTTCAGTTACTTTATTTTTCAGGCGGGCTAATTCGCCATCTACGGCATCAAAGATTTTTGACCAAAAAATAAATATTCCAGCTATTATTAAATTAATTCGATCGCCGGTTGATAAAAAGTAAATTCCTACCAGAGCTAAAATTAAAGAAAAAAAGGTTATTTGAGTTGGAGTTAGATCGCTTCTAGCTAAAAATAAGCTTATTTTTGCCGAGATGAACTTTCTGGTGAAAACACCAATACAGCCATTCTTTTGATATTTTAAGGTATTAAATTCTGTAGATAATAGCATAACGCATTTAATTAGTAGCCCATTTAAAAGATTAGTGGATTAAGACTTCATTAGTAGATTAAGGCTTCATTAGTTTTATTCCTTCCTTACTCATTAAAAAAGTTATGTGTTTAGGGTGGAGTGAAAAGTTCGAAATAGCTACTAGTATGCGAGGCTCTTCCGTTTAAATCTCCGTTTATTTTCATGTTCCAGGGGGGGGATTTTTGCCTTTATCATAATTTAACGCAGCCAAGCAGATGGCTATCGAGCCTAGAGCGAGGAACTTTTCAATAACGCCGTGTTTAGTGAGTTTTTCGTTATAGCTATCTTTCAACCAGAATTTTTATAAAATTAACCTGATTTAAGGTTGTTATATGAATTTTAAGAACATTCGAAAAATAGTATTAACTACTCCGATGGTTGAACGCGTTTACCATAGGTTAATTAATCCATTTATTGATGCGTATATTATTTCTTTTCCTAAGAGCGGCCGGACTTGGATACGAATGTTGCTGGCTCAGGCTATCTCGCAGGAATACGGTAAAAAACTTAACCTAGATTTGTATAAAATGACTTGGGAAAGCGATATTCCCAACATTAAAACGGACCCCAGAACTGGCAATTATGCTCAATTTAGAGGAATTAATTTTTTAGGAGTTAAAAAGATGTTTAAACATAAGAAAATAATTTTTCTAGTGAGAAATCCAAAAGATGTGCTGGTTTCATATTACTACGAATGGACTAAAAGAAGAGATTTACAATATCGCGGAACTCTTTCAGCATTTATTAGAGAAGATTTTACTTTGCCGACAATTATCAATTTTATGAATTCTTGGGCTAAAGAACTAGAAAAGCGACCGCAGGATGTCCTGCTGATTACTTATGAAAATCTTCATAATGATCCCTTAAAAGAATTGCAAAAGACCTTGAAGCATTTAGTTATTAGCATTTCAGATGATAATTTACGAAAAGCAATAGCTCTTTGTTCATTTGAGAATATGCAGAAAATGGAAAAAAACAATATTTTTGCCGGCGATCACCGGCTGCAAGCCATTAATATCAATGATTCGGATAGCTTTAAGATGAGAAAAGGAAAAGTCGATGGCTATAAAGAAGAATTAAGCACTGGCGATCTGATTTATATCAATGGGAAACTAAATACATTGAATAATGTTTTCAATGGTTTGAACTATTGCAAATAGGATTATATAGATAATTCTGATGATTAGAGTATATTTTAGTAGGAGTTATCTGACGATAGATAATTAAAATAATGTATCCAAATCAAGAGAATTATTTATAATAATTAATTAAAGTTTTAATTGCGGTTGATTCTGAATACTGGCTCAGATGAGCTGTTAGTTCTTTTGAGTTCATCAATTTTGGCTCTTTACTTTTTTTGACAGTAATTTATTAATAGCTTGACGCAATTTTTAAGGTGCAACCTTAATTCACTACCTTTAAAAAGATTTACTCCAAATTAGCGCAATCAGAAATGTGGCCGGCGGTGTCGGATTTCTTTGACACAGTTTTTTCGTGAGATGCTCGTTCATCGCTCACAAGGCAGACAGTGCCCCTAAATAGCCTCGACCTTATGTCTGAACTACTGGCGAAGGCACAATAAATCTGTATTAGTAACAAACTCGTGAAAACCAATGAAGAATTATACTAAAAAAGCTGTCTCGGGGGTAAGTATGGTTTTTTCAATGGGAATCCTAGCCTCGGTTATTGCTTATTTTCTTAGAATAGTTATGGTAAGAGCTTTATCGCCAGAAGAATATGGACTGTTTACAGCGGTTTTTACCTTTGTTATGTTTTTTTTATTCTTCAGGGATTTGGGGATGGGTCAAGCCTTATCAAAGCATATTCCTGAATTTATTGTCAATCAAGAACCAGGAAAAATAAAATCCGGGATTTTTTTTGTAACTGGTTTTCAATTGTTAACATCTTTAATACTTGGATTCATTTTTTTTTTATTGAACAATTTTCTATCTGCAAATTATTTTAAAAATCCCAACTCCAAATCTCTTTTAACAATAATCATTTTTTATATTGTCGGCAGTGTTTTATTTAGGATGTATAAAGCGATTGCCAGCGGCTATCAAGAAATGAAGTTGTATTCGATATTTGAGCTTCTTAAAAATATTGCGGTACTGCTATTATTTATCCTGTTCTTTAATCTTGGATTCGGTCTCAATGCTGCGGCCTTGGCTTGGACTGTTGGGTGTTATTTAATCATCATTTTAACTACTCCTGTTGTATTGAGAATAGCTCCAATCTTGACTGTTAAAATAAACAATTTTTGGCCAACGGCAAAAAGAATTATGAGTTATAGTATCCCCCTAATAACTATGGGAATTGCTGGTAAAATAATCAGTTCCATAGACACTCTTATGCTTACTTATTATATGCCTTTAACGGCGGTGGGAATTTATAATGTAGTCCTACCCTCAGCAATGATCTTTCTTGATTTTGGATCATCTGTATCAGCAGTCCTATTTCCGATGGTTTCTGAATTGTGGGCTAGAAGTGATGTTCATAGAATGTCAGAAGGATTAAAACTGTTGCATAAATACCTGTTTTTTATTGTCATCCCTCCGGCTTTAGGAATTATCGCTTTTTCAAAATTCTTATTGTTAACTTTCTTTGGCGTAGTGTACGCTGAGGGAGCATTAGCATTGCAGATATTAGTTATAGGCATGCTTATCTACGTCGTTGCTACGGTAAATATTAGCATTCTTTCAGCCATAGGAAAAGCCGGCATTACCGCAAAAATCACTGTTGTTTCAGCTGTCTTTAATATTGCGCTCAATTTGCTATTAATCCCCATTCTTGGCATAGAAGGGGCAGCCCTAACTACAGCCTTTAGCTACGCTGTTAGTTTTATTTGGTCAACGATAATTTTGTTAAGATATATCCCCATAAAATTGCCTATAAACATTTGGTTAAAATTAATTTTTGCTGGATTTGTGTTTTATAGTATTGTTAAATATTTGCAAATTAATCTGCAGTTAAACCCCTCATTAAAATTAATTGTCTCTATTTCCATTGGTTTGCTGGTGTATGGCCTGATTGCTTATGCCTACCAGATTATTGATATCTCTGAAATTAAAAAATATTATCATCTACTAATAAGAAAAGATTAGCTTTTAGAATTCATCATATTTTCATAAATTTTCAGATATGCAACAACACTAGTGTTCCAATCAAAAACTTTTTTTTTAGCAACAGCAAATTGTTCATTAGATGCTAAAATAGCCTTTTCGGCTAGATCAATAATATCTTTATTTTTAAATATAAGATGACTGCCAGAAATAATCTCCGGAATGGATCCAGCATCACTTGCTACTACTGGAATATTTAGAGCATTGGCTTCTACTGTAGTGTAACCAAAACCCTCGGAGGTTGATGGTATAATCACACAATCACAACAAGCTATCAAATCGCGCTTTTCTTCATTAGTTAAGGATATTAAAATGGTAATGTTGTCTTCAAGTTGAAGTTCCTTAATTAAGCGAAACAAGTCTTTTATTTTTTTTTCATAATTCTGGGCCTGCCCCAGCATTAGAAGAAGATGAGCATTAGCTACTGCTGACTTAATTATTGGGAAAGCTTTAATTAAATATTCGAATCCTTTGGTCGGCCCAGGTCTTCCCCAGGAAAGGTATAAGTACTTATTAGGTAATTTTAATCTGCTCGGACTGGCTTTAGCTTTGGTCTTATCCCAAAAATCATAATCTAAGCCATTATAGATAGTAGCAAACTTTTGTTCATTTATTTTTAATTTCTTAAGATCTTTCATGGTGGCATTAGAAACGCAAACATATTTATCGTATGGCAGTAAATAAATAGCTCTTTCTAATAATTCATGCAACATGCTTTTTAACCAAGAAAAACCAGTAACTTCCTTCCATTTTCCAACCCAAACTTCATGGACAGTAATTACTACTGGTCTGGTAGTGAATTTGCCGGCCAGCCAGGCAGGAGGGGCGCCATTAAAAGAAGTAGTTTGAATTAAATCATTTTTCCTCGCTAATTTTATTGCTTTTAAGATTGAAGTAAAGGTAAATACATATCGAGAATAGAATGATCTTACCCGAATAATTTTAACGCCATTGACGATTTCTTGCTTCAGCGTATTTCTTAATAAGCTTGTAAGAACCGTCACTTGGTGTCCTCGTTGTACGTACCTTTCAGCTAAATTTTTAAAAACAACTTCTGCTCCTCCTATGTGGGGGAAATAATTTTCACAAATAAATAAGACTTTCATGATTTGGTCAGTACCGCTTATTCTCACGACAAATTTCTAGCGCTTCTGCTCGGACAAATTTTTCTAGTTTGCGCTCGATTTTCTTTGCTGCGCTATAATTATAAAAACTAAGTCCTAATAATACAAAAAATCCAAAGACTACAAAAAAGTCTAATCGACGATAGAAATTAAGAGGTTCGATTATAAAATCGATAAGAGATGGCACAATTGCAATAAATATTAATATAGACCAGCTAATACTCCATAAAATCAACTCAAGGTACCTTAGTTCCTTTCGTTTATACTTTACAAATGAAAAATAAAGCATTAACGCGCCGAAAATTACACCTAAGAATTGAATCCAAAAGGTAGTACTGGTCATAATAATCTTCCCCCGATCAATTTACAGAATATTTTTATCCCATCAAAGACCGTTGTTCCCTTATAATTATCAGAGTAAATCGTTTCAATTGGGATCTGCGTATATTTTAATTTGTTTTTGCTGGCTCTAATAATCATCTCAGTTTCCATAAAATAGTCTGTGGCTGTCCATCTTATTTTGTTGTATGCCGCAGCAGTAAACGCGCGGTAGCCGCACTGACTATCATTAACAGTTATATTAAATGATGAACGCAGGACACTGTTAATAAATTTGTTTCCGAACCTCAGCACTAAAGGCATTCTTAAAGAATCCCGTCTGAAACTGAAAACTATATCTACTGTTTCAAGAGCGTTCAAAAATCGTGGAATTTCTATTGGTTCATGTTGGCCATCAGCATCTAGGACTACTATTCTCTCAGCTCCCAGTTCTAAAGCGTAATCACAGCCAGTTTTTAAAGCAGCTCCTTTACCCAAGTTTACAAAATGTCTGATTATTGTAACTTCCTGTTGTTTAGCAACTTCGAAGGTATTGTCTAATGAGCCATCATCAACGACAATTATATTGGAGACGTATTCTTTCACCTGCTGTAGCACTAAAGCAATTTTACTGCTTTCATTGTGAGCTGGAATAACTGCAAAATCCCTCATGTTATAATTATAACAAAAAACCTAAGTTTTTAATGATTATTATTAGGCCTTTTGAAAGATTTCAGAAGATAAAAATAATATTATTGACTAATTTTATCCTCAGTTATAATTTATGAAAGAAGTAGCTTTATATAAATTGTGAAAAAAATGGCTCTATCGCGCTTGTTGTCTTTTTCTTAACTCAATGCATCTTCAAAAATTGGTTAGTGGACAGAACTCTGGATCTTGCACATATTCAAACCCCAGTTTTAAAGATAAGAAGGCCTTTTCCAATTCCTTGCCTAGATAAGCTGCATGATCAGTTAAAGAAACATATCCCAAATCAATTATTTTATACATTATCTCTTCGGGTGTTTTACCTTTAATAACTCTGATCAAGCAATGATTGATCGTGCAATGACCAACTTCAATAGATTTCATTTTAAGATTAACTCTAATTAAGAAATAACCTTTAGGGTCAAGAACCCATTTCTGCCGGAATCCAGTGGCATCTATTTCTTCCTTAGTTTCGTCTATAATCTCAAACCATTTCCCGTTCATAGCGTCAATCGCGTATACTGAATATCAAAATGTAGCTATTAAACAGTAATAATTTATAAATGTTGTGGGCAATTTTTCTGTGTCTATTGTCCCGAAACTACTACACATCTCGAAACTGCTACACAACTCGAAACTGCTACACATTTGTTAATTCATCCCATACTACCTTAAGTGTTTTATAATGGAGGCTCATGTGGAGCCTCACTTCATTATAATGTTTAATGTATAGATAATTACGTTGATTACGTTATATCGCTTGGCAATTATCTATATTAGAAATGCGTTATTGTTGTCACCTTATTAACGCATTTCTCTATAATCTCTTAAAGAAGAGAATGTACCGAGGGCATATTCTTCTTTATAGGTTCGAAAAAACCGCCACGCTTCTTAAAATTTAACTTGTACATGTGAACCACCCTTGTGGTTCATGTACTGTGTAGTTAAAACGTGATAGTACAGGCAATTTGGCTAAGCCATTTAGAAGGGTACTATCCAAAAAGTGATGATTTAAGCTATTTTTACGTTTTGTTCATAGGAATTTCTTTCATCGCTTAAAAGGTGAATTGCGCCTTTAGGAGAGTAAATTTATAAAGTACTTCTTAACTTAATTGGTTATGTTATACGCAATAGAAGGATACCCGGAAGAAGATGAGATAGTCCTTTGTAAAGTAACTAAAATTTTTCCTAATTCTGTCTTTGTGGAATTGCTGGAGTACCATAAGCCGGGGATGGTGCATATTTCTGAAGTCTCCCCCGGCAGAATTAGGAATTTGCGTGATTTTGTCAGCGTGGATCGGCAGATTATTTGCAAAATTCTTTCTGTCAATAAAGAAAAAGGCTATATTGATTTATCTTTAAGAAGAGTTAATTCTAACCAGCGGAAGGAAAAGCTTGATGAAATTAAGTCTGAATTAAAAGCTGAGAATTTAATTACTAATATTGCCCGAAAGTTGAAGCGGCCGGTAGATGGTTTGTATAAGGAAATAACCGCTTCCGTCTTTAAGGAATATTCTCATCTTTATTTGTGTTTTAGGGATATTGCCGCTGGCAAAATTACCTTAAAAGAGTTAGGGGTAAAAAAAGAGTCAGCTCAGGAAATTGAAGAAGCGGTTATTGAAAAATTCCGGCCGAAAAAAATAACCATCAAAGGGGAGATCAGGCTTAAAACCTATCATTCCAATGGCCTTCAAAAAGTTAAAGAAGTTTTAGCTTCAGTAAAAAACATCTCTGAAACGATTGCTTTGTCTTATTTAGGCGCAGGCCGATATAAGCTGATAATTGAGGATTATGACTATAAGCCGGCAGAACAAACCTTCAGAAGAATTCAGGAAACTGTAGAACCGTTTTCTGATAAAATTTCTGAAGCCGCTGTTGAACGGGATAAGCATGAGTAAGCATATTATGAAATGTTCTGGCTGCGGCAATTACACTATGAACATGAACTGCAATTGTGGCAGGGAATGTTTTCTGCCCAGACCCCCTAAATTCTCTGTAGAAGATAAATATGGCGATTACCGGCGAATTTTTAGAAGAGCAGAACTTAAACAGTCTGGATTATATTAGATAGAGCATAACAATAAATAAAAAGGAGAATCCTTTCTTTGCATTAAAAAAAGAGGTTTTAGAAATGTTCATTGATGATAAAGTAACTACAGATAATTTGTTCGAAGAAATTTTAGACTATCATCCTGCCGAATATCATGCAGCAGCAGCAGCTCCTATTCCTAACTCGGATGAATTAATGAATGTCAAAAAAGAATATGAGAGGCAAGGATATATTTTTAACAATTATTTTAGCAATTAGGTATTAATCTTTTTATCTTAAATTTAAATTCAGAGCGCCATTAGCTACATCCAGTCCTTTGGCAAAACCCTGTAATTGGGCGCCGGACTCTTCGATGGTTGAATTCAAGTCCACGGCTGGTAAAGCTTTGTTAATGCTTAGGTCACCAACATAATTATAAATCGTGATAATTTGGCCGGATTCAAACCCGTACTTTAATCTGTTTCCAACTTGAATCGATCCTTCGCCGCTGACAAATTCTAAATCTTTAAACTCCGCACCATTGATAATCGTTTTTTGATAATTTAATCTAGTAAAGGAAATTTTAATTTCATTAGTTGATGATAATGAGATGCCATTAACCTCAAATTTTTTGGCAATTCCATCCAAGGAAAATTGCCGCTCATCAATGGCCAGGTTGCCATAGAATCCAGCTAATTCTAAAGTTACTTCGGAAAGGCCATTTAATTCCAGTTTGTCTTCATTAACAGTAATGGGCGTAGCTAAATCGTTAAAAATGATGGTCAGCGTTTCAATTCTAGTTTCCTTAGCCAATTGAGGAATGGCTGACGATAATAATAAGAATTCAATATCGTTAGCGCTGGGAATAATTCTCTCTAGTTCTAAATTAGCTTCAGTAGGTCCTCGGGCATTACTAATGCCTTGGATAATAGAACTATTTCTGACATTTTCTACCACAGCGCTGGTAATACCTACACCGCCGGATTGGTTATTGAACAGTAAGATCACGAACAAACCAGCTAAGACTACAGTAGTCATGATAATATAATGCCTTAAACGATTGTGCGGACTTTGAGTTGGTGGTGGAGCTCCCATACGTGCCTCTTTATAGAGAACTTTGAAAAATAGAGATTTTGTTGATTTTTGGATCTGTTACTGACAAAATCTCGACGATTTCACAGTCTCTTAGAGAATTTTGTCAATAAAAAATGAATTATTCAAAATTCTCTATACGGTTGGGGGGGGATTATTATTAATAAAGTTTTTGGTTTGCTGGTGCTGTTTAGAAAGTCATAAAAATGTATACTGATTCGTTTTGACTTATGATAACCAAAACTAAAAATTAGTATACAATTGATCAATTTATACTTTATATGCTTTCTACTGGCCAATTACACCTAATCTTTTTATATGAGAAAAATATCTTTTAATCAACATCGAACGGAAAAATAAGCATGACCAATTCGTAGATGTTCTTTGTGAACAACTACAGCCGCGCTATGAAGTTCTATTACAAGGAGTGCCCCTTTTTTCCAAGCGGAATCGCAAAGTTGCTGAAATCGACGTTTTAGCTGTTAATAAAAACTACTGTGATATCTATGAGGTTAAATGCAGTCCGAGAATTGTTAAGGCCAGAAAACAATTAAGAAAAATCAGAAAACACCTTTCCTGGCAATCACCGGTAAGAGATGCCTATTTTTATTGCGGAGAATCGGCGCAATTAATTAAACTTTAAAGGAGTTAAGTACAGTTCTAAAGTATCCACCCGACCGGCCGGGTAGCTGGAAACTTTACTTAACAAAATGGAGTTAAACTCTGATTATTGGCAGCCGGCCAACAGGTATATTATTAGCATATTCTCCGGTAAAGCAGGCATCGCAGGAATTTCTTCCGGCTAACTGCTCTAAATCATTGATTGGCTTATGCAAATCTTCCAAGGATAAATATCTTAATGAATCGGCTTTGAGGAATGCTCTAACTTCGTCAACAGTTTTATTGGAAGCAATCAGTTCTTCTTTAGTTGGCGTATCTATGCCATAATAACAAGGATTGGTTATGGGCGGAGACGCAATTCTTAAGTGCACTTCTTTAGCCCCGGCTCGCCGGACCATGGCAACAATCTGTTGGGCAGTAGTTCCCCGAACGATGCTGTCATCTATTAACACGACTATTTTTTCTTCCAAAACGTCTTTTACCGGCGCCAACTTTTGCGAAACTGCCCGAGTTCGTAATTCTGGGTGAGGAAGAATAAAGGTTCTGCCGGCTGAATGGCTTCTGATTAATCCCATGCGGTAAGGAATTCCACTCTGCGCAGCATAGCCGATGGCTGCCTGCACTCCTGAATCCGGCACTGGCACAACCACCTCGGCATTAAAATCTTTTTCTGAAGAAGCCAGCAGCCGGCCATGCTCTTCTCTGATCCAGGTTATCCCTTTCTTCAAACCAAAAATGGGGCCGGAAGGTTTGGCAAAATAAATTAATTCCATCAGGCATTTTTGATCTGGAACGATCGAACTAAATTTTCTGCTTCTGTATCCTCTAGCATTAATAGTAATCAATTCCCCGCGCTCTACTTCCCTAATTTTTGTTGCTCTAATTCGCTCTAAAGCTTGGGTCTCGGAAGCTGCTGCATAAAACTCATTCCCTAATTGTCCGATGGCCAAAGGCCGGTAGCCATGCGGGTCTCTGGCAATAATCAAAGTATCTTTCCAGATAGCCGTAATGGAGTAGGCTCCCTGAACATACCCCAAAGCTTCAATGAATTTGTCTTCAATAGCCTTCTGCTGTGAAGTTGCGGCCAGTTGTAAAATAGGTTCAGTATCGCTTCCAGGCGTTACAAAAGTCCTGCCGACAGCTTTTAATCCAGCTCTTAACTCCGCAGCATTGGTTATGTTGCCGTTGTGGGCTATCGCCAGGTCATCGTAAGCAATCGGCTGATCATCTTCAGGATTGTGGCCTCCGGCTGTTGAATACCTTAAGTGCGCGATAGCCAGCCGGCCCTCCAGTCCGGAAATACGATTAAAGAATTCTGGGCTTAATAATCCTGGCTGCGGATTCGGGCCTCTGATTTTGCCGCGATGACTGACTTTAAGGCCATAGGATTCCTGCCCGCGATGCTGCAAAGCTTGCATCATGTCAAAGGCCAGCTGGGCGGCTTTGCTTGGTCCATAAACTCCCACTACTCCACACATGTTAATTTAAACCACCATTACTCCACACCTGTTAATTTAAGCTTTAGTTTTATTTTTAAGAATTGTGGTTTTTTTTAATGATGGTTGTTCAACAATATTTTAGATTCCAGATGCATAGAAAATTTAAGTTAAAATACGGTTTAATGAAAGATGGATTCTTTAGTAGAAATTGCTTCTGGCTGGCTAGGATTTCCCGCAGTTAGCTATAACGGACCAGATGCAGGAGACTCGCCAACTGGTTTTGATTGTTCAGGATTTGTTAAATACTGTCTGCAACAAGCGGCTTATTTTTTACCCCTTAGCCCAACCACTGGTAAATTGATAAGGCATACTGAAGAATTGTTTGACTTTTATGGAATTTTGATTCATGATGAGTTTAAAAAACCTGGGGACCTAGTATTCTTTTCCAAGGACTTTATCAAACCGACTCACGTGGGAATTTATGTCGGCTCAAATCAGATGATTCACAGCCCTGGAATTGATGGAGAAGTAATTGAAGTTATAACGATAGATTACCTGTCAGGAAGAAAAATAAAACTGGACGGCAAGCCCAAGCAAATCTATTCTAATAATCCTATTGGATTTAAACGGCCAGTAAAAATAATTAACGGCAAAAGATATCAGAGGTTTTAATTTAATACCCAGAATTCTGCTGCGAGGGAAAGTTTCATTAAGAATATTTTATTCCTCAGAAATCCTTTCAGAAGCAAACCATAATAGATGTTCCAACATGCTTCGCTTGACAACTGCTTTTGATTCATCAAAAGAAATTTTTCCTTCAGCGCCACTTAAAGACAATAATCGAACTGTTGTCAAGCCAGTATCAGGATTGCTCAAATAGTCGTCAGCAAATGTTCTCGCCAAATGCATGGCTTTCTGATAAGCAACCTGAGAACTATCTGCAATCAATTTTTCAGTTCTTTCTATATTATCTTGATCTTTAAGCCCAAAACCTGAGGAAACCCCACAATCAATGTCAAATTTAGCTTGATATTCCATTTTAAACCAACACCCCGCTTAGTGAAGCACCCTGCCCAGGCCGGCTGGTTACTTTAACTTTTCCCAACTTGGTTTCTACAACTGCTCCTTTGGTAAGGATATTACGCCGCACTAAGTTGGGGTTAGCTGGATTTTCTACTACAGTAATCAACTCTGTCTTCTGCGATTTGCCTTGCTTATCGGCAACATTAATTTCTTTGGCGGTTAATAAGGATTGTTTGATGCTGCCGCCTAACATTCGAATCGTTTTAACCCTCTGCTTATCGTCGATTTTAGTATTGGCGGGAAACCGGGCTAATTCATACTTTTTCTTAGTCCTAATATGGTGGTATCTTCCACCAGAAACCTTCCGTTGCGACCGTTCTTGGGATCGTGCCATGTTGTAAGCCTAATTTAGGAGGTTGTTTTTAAATGTTATGGTGTGGTTTAGAGCATTTTTTATAAATAAAGGATACTTAGATAGTTCATGGTAAAGCACATCTGTTTCGATATCGGCAATGTCGCCAATATTCCAGATACAGTAAGTTTTTTGGGCCACTTAAGCGCAAAATGGCCTAATCTCAGCCTTGAACAATTGCTGAATATAA
>JAGVYX010000056.1 GCA_018303045.1 Candidatus Woesearchaeota archaeon | reverse complement strand
AATTATTCAGGAAGCAAAAATTAAATTTTGGGGTTATCAGAAGATGAAGCGATATGGCGAGGCATAGCCACAGCTACGCCTGAATTACGCAACACAGCATTTTCAAACTGTGCCCGCATTTGCTATATTTGAAGGACATAACAATCTTATTTATGTCCTTCATTATAATTATTATTCTTTAGGCCTTTAGCTGCCTTTTTCCAATAAATTTCTGGCATGCGTTAAGTGAGCGTAATATTTCTGCTTAACCTGCTCAGGCAGCCGCTTATACAATTCAAACATCTCCTGGTAATTGCTTTTTTGATCTTCCAAGCTGCCTTTTCCAATATTCTGGATGAGCAATTCCATTTTCTTGTCAGCTTTTAATTTTCTCTCAATTCTCTCCCTGATTTCAATAATTTGGGCATAAAAGTTTTGCTTATTATGTTCCGAAAGTCTGGTATATAAGCGATATATTTCAGTATAAAACTGCTTCATTTTTTCAATGGATTCCCCCTGGGTAATAGAAGGTATGGACGCTAATTTTCTCCTTAACCGGTTATGCGCGGAACCAAAATAATCGTAAATAATTGCCAGAGCAATTAAGGCCAACAACACTGCTAGAGCCAAAGCCCCAATTTTAAGCTTGGGATCAGAAAGGGCATAATAAGCTACAATTAAAACAGCTATAGCTATCGGCATAATAATCAGGAAAATAATTGAGCCGCTGGCAGCTTTTTTATTCATGGACTAAAAAGATTATTTTGATATTTAAATGTGACGTCACTAGCGTATCTGTTTTCCCAACTCCTCAAATTTGCGCTGGCCGGCCATCAATAGCATTAAATCGGTTTTCAAATCTTCAATTTTAACTCTAACTTGTTTAGTTGTATCCCTATCCCTGATGGTAACGGAATCGTCCTGCAAGCTGTCAAAATCAATGGTGATGCAGTAATTAACGCCCATTTCATCGGCGCGGGCATATCTCCTGCCCACAGAGCCTGAAACATCAAAGTAACAATCATGCCCGCTAAACAGCCGATAGACCCGTTCGGCCTTAGCCAATAATTCGGGATTATTTTTTACTAACGGAAAAAAGGCATAGCCATAAGGCGCTAAATCTTCAGGAAGATGCAGTATTACATTGCCCCGCTCTTTGTTATCCTCATAATTCAAGTCTAATAAGGCATAAACGTTTCGATCCACGCCAAAACTTAATTCTAAAACGTGAGGGATTAATTTCTGTCCGGATTCTTCATCAAAAACGTTCATATTTTCTTTGGAAACGTTTTGGTGCCCTGATAAGTCATGATCGGTCCGGTAATGCAGGCCGCCAACTTCTGTCCATCCAACATCATTTAAGCCTAATTCCAAATCAAAATGATATTTATTATAGAAAGCCTTTTCTTGATCATTTAACTGATACAGCCTAAACTTGTTTTCCGGAATCTTCAAGATGTCAAAATAAAATTGCTGGATTTTAACTAAATGATAGACATAAAACTTAGGCAGTCCTAATTTAACCAACTCCCCTGCCGTTCTTTCTACTGCTAAATCTCCCTTTCGGTCTTCAATCAGCAAGGCCTTTAATTTGTAATTTTGAATCAAATCAAAATGTTTATGTTCTGTAATTTTAGCCGGATTAAAAAATATCTGCAGTTCCGCCTGAGTAAATTCCCGCTGCCTCAGGATTAAATTTCGCGGGGAAATTTCATTTCTGTAAGCCCGGCCAATTAAAGCTAATCCCAGCGGCAATTTATTCCTCAGCAATTCATACTGCAGCTTAAAATTAACATAAGGCGATTGAGCTGTTTCTGGACGCAGGTAAGCTTGAGTTGTTTTTCCCACACCAATAGTTAGGGGAAACATCATATTCATTACTGATACCGGTTTAAAGAGAGAACCGCACCGCGGACAGTTTAATTTATTTTTCTTGATTTCTTGAGTTAATTGTTCTGATGAAATTCCTTCGGCGCGTTTGTTTAAAGCTTTTTCTAGAACATGATCCGCTCGGTCGGCAAAATCGCATTTAGAGCAGTTTACTATCGGATCAATAAAATGGTCCAAGTGCCCGGAAGCTTTAAAGACATTGCTATGCATAATGTTAGCCGTTTCAATTTCATGATAATTGTCATCTAAAGAGAGAAAATATTTCCTCCAGATATTTTCAAAATTATGCTTTAATCTGGTTCCCAAATGGCCATAATCATAAAAGCCAGACAATCCGCCATAGATTTCGCTGGAAGGATAGAAGAAACCTTTCTTCTTGCAGAATGAGGCGAATTCTGATAATGACATAGAAATCTAATATTCAGGCAGGTTTATTAAGTTTTTTGCTTATTTTAACCCCCTGTTCAATTTCCAAATTAACGAGCGTTTCAAATAATCAGCAACTAAAATCTAAATGTTACCAAGCCCTTCCACAATATCCACAAAATTGCGAGATTGGGAGGTTAAGTAAATCTTATCCCGATTCAGTTGTGTCCGCAATGATTGCATTACTATAAAATCATGATCTTCCGACCAGCCAGGCAGAAATCCAGCTAAGCGAAAATTATTAAATTTGAGCGCGTCATAAAGAAGAGCAATATGCGGATAATCTGCAGCCGTTTTAACCTGAACGTAATCAAATTTGTCTTGAGCATCAATTATCTGTGATAAAGCATCTGTCATCGGTGATACAGCATCTTGCATTGATTGATTGCCAGGTACAACAGTGATAAGGGCGTGATTTGAAATTAGATCTACATTCTGCGATAATTCAGAGCCATCCGGCTGATGATCTTTACCGGCAGCAAATGGCAAAGACAATAAGTCAGTTATTTTAGTAGCGGTTTCCCGATGCGCTCTGCGATATACTAACAATGGACTATCTTCATATATCATTTCTATGGTAGTCTCCCGCTGCGTGCCATACAAGTCTGCATATTTGCCATATTCAAAGCAAGCCGGAATAAATCCGCCTTTCTGTAAACCAACCTGGCTTTTAGGATGCGAAGTAACCGCGGTAGAATGGAGTATTGCTGCTCCCTCATCAAGGGCATACTGTACTCTTTCGGTGATAAGATCCTGAAACTGGCTCCTCCCATTTTCCTTTATTCCCCGGTAATCAGGATCAATGCAAGCTCTCCCTAACTCTGCTTTTCGGCGCTCTTTATCAAAGACAACGGCAGCTGTTCCCCTCACTGCACCGCCAGTTTCAACTACCCACATTGCTACATCAGGGTTCTGCAAATTACTACAGACGACATCTTCATTAAAGAGAGCATAGGGGTAGTTAGGAGTATACGATCGTCTAAAACAAGCAGCAATTGAAGCTGCATCATCTAAGGCCGCTCTGCGAATGTTCCAGGTCATAAACGATGCCTGAAGAAGAGCGGCATATAAGGCCTGTGGCAGATTTGACACAATATTTATTAATAATGGCGCTATACTGCTAATTATGACATCTGCGGCCAAAGAAGTGTGGAGAGAAATTGAAGAAGATATTATAGTGCGCAGAGCGCTGGAAAAAGGGATTGTAAGCCTCAAGAACTTAACTGTCTATCTTTTAAAAAAGAAAAAGATTACTGCCTCTGCCGATGCGGTAATAAGCGCTATTCGAAGGTACAAGGAAGAAAAACCGTTAGAACGAAAATTTGAAACGGCTCGCCAGGTGATTAGTAAATCCGAGGATCTAAGGATTACCACCGCCATCATGGAAATTGCAGTAGAAAAAAACAAGGAGACGCAGGCGCTTTTATCTAAAGCGGTGCCTTTGGTAAATTATGAAAAAGGAGAGATATTGCTGATTATCCAGGGAGAACAATCCATCAAGCTCATTTTCAATGATAAAAATAAAAATAAAATTTTATCCTTGTTTTCAAAAAAAAGCATTCTCGTGATTCAGGAAAATTTAGCCGAGATTAATATCCATCTCTCTGAAGAAGCGGTAAAAACACCCGGCATTTTGGTAGTTTTGACCACGGAACTAATGATGCATAACATCAATATTGTAGAAACTATGAGCTGTGTTCCAGAGATGCTCTTTTTTGTGCATCAGAAAGATATCGTTAAAAGCTACGAATTATTATTCAAATTATGCAAGGCTTAATTATACTAAAAAGGCTAAATAATCGGTGCTCTTTCTAGCCATTTTTATATATAGCCAGTGACAATAATTGTACGAAAATATATCACACTAGCTATACTTTCTTAACCACTCTGCTTCTTCCTCGCTTAAATCCAGCTCTAAAGCCATTTCAGAGCCGCCGCCAGACCTAAACATCTGCTGCAGATAAGGCATCTGCTCTAAAGCCGCCTTTTTAGAAGTATGCGTAGCCTTAGCTAACTTTTCAGCAATTTCCTTCTTCTTGGCATTCTTCATTTTAGCCTGCCACATTCTCAGAATCCTCATCGTAGGCAGGTATTTGACAAATTCTTTGTTCCGGCTAATTTTCGCCGAAGAAATTCCGGCAGTAAGCAAATCGTTAATGTAAGCCAAAAAGCGCCAGTGCTGCCGGTTTCTAATCCGCCCATTAAATACATCCGCCCGAGACAGCCATTCGTAAGCCTTAGCCAGGGAAAGCGGATCGGTATATTCCTGCGGCAGATTATGGTCAATCCAGAATAAAGTTTCCTCCAGATCGGCATCAACATTTTCTAAAGCCGTTAAGGCATTTTGCGCTGTTGATGATTTAAAAATAATGGCTAATGCCTGCAGGATGGAAGCGGTTCTTTTTCGATCTGATAGGCTGGTTGCGTCTGAGAAAGTTATTTTTTTCCCGCAAACCTGCAGATCCAACAATGCCGCGCGGACATCTCCGTCAGCCTGCCTGGCTAGCGTATTGATTCCCTTTTCTTCAAAAGAAGTATTTTCCAGCCGGCAAATCCTGGTTAAAAATTCCGCTATCAAAGCGTAGTTCAGTTTCTGAAATTGAACGAGAGCGCAGGCTTTTTTCAGCTCTTTAAATTTGTGGTCAAATGGATCATTAGCTGTCATAATCACTGGAAAAGACGAATATTCAATAGCTTTTAAAACAGCCGGAAGGCAGCCGCGGTCATGAACTCCGGAAATATTGTCTATTTCATCAATTAAAATAATCTTTGGCCTAAAGAATAACGACTGCTGGCCTAATGCTGATCCCAGAAACTGTTTGATGCTTTCCTGGTTTCTCAGGTCGGAAGAATTAATTTCCAGCAGATCGTAATTTAATTCCTTGGCTAAGGCATAAACTGAACAAGTTTTGCCGCAGCCAATCGGCCCCCACAGGAGCATTGCTTTTTGCGGCTGCGCTTTATAATTTAAAACATAACTTTTCAATTGAGAAACCGCCAACTGTTGCCCCACTACTTCGGAAATTTTAGACGGAGCATATCGGGTTATAAAAAGCATAATTATTAAGAACAGCTATTATTTTTAAAGATTTATACAATTTCATTCTTTTTTAAAGAATTCTTTTTTAAAGATCTATACCATTTCATTCTTTTTTAAAGATCTATACCATTTCATTCTTTTTTAAAGATCTATACCATTTCATTCTTTTTTAAAGAGTTATACCATTTTATTCTTTTTTAAAGAGTTATACCATTTTATTCTTTTTTAAAGATCTATACCATTTCATTCTTTTTTCATTTACAAATTGCTCATTTCCCAAACTAACAACCCAATTAAGGCAAAAGAAAAGACCGCCACAATAATACTTTCCAAATAGTTGGGCAAACCGATATCAATAAAATTAATCCCGGTAGTCAGGGCAAAAATGAAATTAATTAACGAAAAAATCAGCAGCCCGCTTAAAATCGTAAACAATCGCAGTTGAGAATAACGCGCCATAATATCATTTAGAAAACTGCTGCTTTATAAATTTGGCTATGGCCTGAACTACTGTTTCTATGATATAGTAGCAAAATCAATTACAGCATTGATCCAATACCTTAAACAGTTAGGATTTCTGCTCATTTCATTTAACCTTAGAGGCCCAGAAAAGGTTTTTCAAAATTATCTTTAGAGAACTTTGCCAATAAAAAATTAAGTAGTGTGTAGAAATGACTGATACACTAAACTAATTCTTGTATAAAAAGTAATAATCCATCAGTCAAATACGTGCACTGCCAAAAATTAATTATTTAAAATTATCTTTAATAAACTTTATAATTAAGTCTCTACTGTAAATCGGCATCATGGAAAAGAAACCTAATTATTATTCTGTGCGCTGGGGCAAAGGGATAGATGAAGTTATGATCTTGACCCCAGCAAACCACGTTGGCTCCTATTCAGCCTTATATACCAATCAGGACACTAAGGCTATGGATTCCCGATTTGGCCTAGTTGTCGGGTATAGGCTGAAAGGAGAAAAAGATGGCCGGGCGCTTCCTAATGGAGCGGGTATTGAGATGGCTTTAAATCAGGCAGTCGGGCTTTCCTCTTTGGGAAATACCAACGTTGAATTGTTAATGCGCTATTTCGTGGAATGGGCTAAAATCTATACTTGTTTTGTGGGGCTTCCCGAAGAGGAACTTAAAATCAAAATTGAAGCGCTAAAAGATGGCTCTAAGAATGAAGAAGAAGATGGCCACAAGAATAAAGAAGAAGGCAATTACAAACTAAAATTAAAATCAGAATTCATTGAACAGGCGTTAGCCCACAAGGATATTATTTACTCTAATAAGAGAATTGAGCAGGTCAGTTATCTCCGAAGAGTAACCGTTGATAAGGTTCCGGTGCTGTTCCCTAGAAATTTAAGAAAAAGATAGTTTGCATACCCTAAATCTATTTATATTAAGAAAACAAACCTAAAATAACGGTATGAAAGACATTCCGTTAGCCTTAACTTATTCTGATGTATTATTGGTGCCCAAACGGACGCCTTTAAACTCGCGCAGCGAAGCCAATGTTAAAACCAAATTTACCAAAAATATTTCTTTAAACATTCCCTTAGTCAGCGCCAATATGGCTACCGTTACCGAGCATAAGATGGCTATTGCCCTGGCCCGGGAAGGAGGATTAGGAGTAATTCATCAGTTTAGTTCCATTGAAGAACAGGCAGAAGAAGTTAAGAAAGTGAAACGGTCTACCAGTTATATTATTGAGCATCCGGTTGCCGTTTCTCCTGCCGTTACCATTGGCGAAGCTGTAAAAGTTATGGAAAAAGAAAATGTAACCAGCTTATTGGTTTCTATTGGAGAAGAATTAGTAGGCATTTTTACCGCTAAAGATTACCTGTTTGAAACGGACTTAACTAAAAGCATTGCTTCCGTTATGACTCCCAAAGGCCAATTAATAATTGCTTCCTCGGGGATACAATTGGAAGAAGCTAAAAAAATCTTGCAGGAGCATAAAATTGAAAAACTGCCTCTGGTTGAAAACGGCCGGATCAGAGGTTTAATTACTACCAAAGATATTAAAAAATTAGAATACTGGCCGCAATCCTGCCGCGATGCTAAAGGAAGGCTAAAAGTTGGAGCAGCAATCGGAGTTAAAGATACGCTAGAGCGGGCTGCCGCGCTGGCAGAAGCCGGCGTTGACGTTCTAGTACTTGATACCGCCCATGCCCATTCCGATTTGGTCATCCAAAGATTAAAAGAACTTAAACAAAAATTTCCGTTCTTGGAGGTGATGGTTGGAAATATTGCCACCGGAGAAGCCGCCAGGGATTTAATTGAAGCTGGCGCTGATGGGCTAAAGGTAGGCATTGGGCCGTCTCCAGTTTGCACTACCAGAATCATTTCCGGAAGCGGTGTGCCGCAATTTACTGCCGTGCTGAATGTTTCAGAAGTCGCTAAGAAATATAACATCCCCGTTTGCGCCGATGGCGGCATTAAATACCCGGGAGATGTAACTAAAGCCCTGGCTGCCGGAGCCAGCTCTATTTTCTCAGGAAATTTATTTGCCGGAACAGATGAGTCGCCAGGAATGATTCTAATGAAAGACGGCCGGAGATATAAGAAGTATATGGGCAGCGCTTCTTATGACAGCAGCCATGAACGTAAAGAACATCAATTTCACCGAAAAGTAAAAGAGAAAATTGACGTATTTGTGGAAGGCGTTTCTATTCTAGTTGATTACAAGGGATCGGTAGAAGAAGTAGCCAAAAGCCTGATCAAGGGATTGAAAAGCGGCCTCAGCTATGGCGGCGCCAGAGATATTAGGGAATTGCAGGAAAAGGCGGAATTTGTGAGAATTACTAATGCCGGCTGGCAAGAAAGCTTGAGCCGGGGAGAAAAATTGAGCGAGTGATGGCCTCCTTTTTAGTTGCAAGTCTGTCGAAAATTTGTAGTTACCATGATTTTTTATTCAGAGATTGTTACCATCAATAAAACAATTATTTTTTAACAGATTCTTGTTCTTCAATTAATTTTTTCAGGATATTAAATGCTTGAGAAATATCGTCTTCTTTTAGTATAAAAGTCATTTCTGTTAAAGTAGAAACAATTTCAATAATATTAATGTTTTCCCAA
This sequence comes from Candidatus Woesearchaeota archaeon, assembly GCA_018303045.1. Lineage (GTDB taxonomy): Archaea > Nanobdellota > Nanobdellia > Woesearchaeales > GW2011-AR9 > JAGVYX01. The sequence continues at coordinate 2,413 of JAGVYX010000056.1, read as the reverse complement.
TTGAGGGCTTTTGTTACAATATAAAATAAGCCAATTTGTTCAACTGCTTCTATTGGAATTTTTATTGTCAAAGAAGACAAGTTATCTATAATTTTCACAATTTTTTCTTCTTCAAGAATCCTCTCGATCTTATTTTTATGTTTTTTATTTGATATAATTGTAATCTCATAAATTCCATGAGTTATTGTCAGAAAATCTCCTCTGGAAAAATCTATTAAATCGTATAGTCTTTTTATATTGCTAATGATTACAGAGGATTTTAGGACTGTAATTTCAAACAAATTTGATTTGATGGTAATATCCGTTTCCTTAAATCTGATTTGGGCTTGTTTAATAAAATTTTTTTCTAATTTTTCAGACAGCCTTCTTAAGGACATCATTATGGCAGAAGTTTTAACTTCTTTTTTGAGCTCTTTTTCTATTTCAGGCCTCAATATCTCAGCTAATGCCACATAATTAATGATGCCCTTTGCTAAAGCTTCCTCTAGAAACGGTTTTCTTTCTACAATTTTTTCTGCCAGATGCGATACAGTTACCATAACAATTTCACCATTATTTGTTAATATATTAACATTAGGTTAATATATCTTCCTGATTACTGCATAGTAGTTAATGACAATCAAAATGAATACGATACTATTATTGGTAATGGCCGGTGTCCTTGTAACACTTGGAGATCTGGCGCTGGCTCATTGGTCAAGAGCAGGGCAAATCCTGTTTGTGTTGCTTGGGGTAGTGTTAAACTTATTTGGAATACTGCTTTATGCGCAAACATTGAACTCCGAGTCTGTTGGAATAGCTACCGGCATATTCTTGGGGTTGAATATATTGGCCGTTACACTTGGTGGCATTTTCCTCTTTGGTGAAAGTATTAACTTGCTCCGAATAATCGGGCTTTTGATACTAACCGGTTCGATAATTTTTATTGAGGTTATGGGATAATCACAATGATAAACGAAACAAGAATATTTAGGGGTTCGCCTCAATACTACGAAAGAGTTAGAGGAATCTCTCTTGGAGAAAGCGAATTAGACTTCATATCTCTAAATATGCCTCCGGTATGTAATTACAGATGCCATTTTTGCTTATCTGGGATGAATGGCAGACAGAGGCCTCAAAACGGCCTTACTGAGAGAGAGCTGCAAGATTTAATAATTGAAGCTAGAGATCTCGGGGCTTTGCACATAGAAATTTCTGGTGAAGGAGAGCCTTTAGTTTATAGACAAATGTTGGAAAATATCATAAATTTTGCCAGTCCCAGAGGATTGCATACTACAATATTCACCAACGGTTCATTACTTACAGAAGATTTCTTGCAGCATTTAGCTCAGAATAATGCGTCTCTGGCCATAAGTTTGGACTATCTGGATAGAGGGGAGTATGAACACTTTGCAGGCAGAACTAATTCTTACGATGCTGTAATTAGAAATATCGAATTAGCAAGAAATGTTTTCAGAAGAAGAATATCTGCAGAAAATGGATACAGAGTTTTGCCATTAGCTATTCATAGCATTGTAACAGCAGACAATGCAGGCGAAATACCGAGAATTAAAGAATTTGTTGGAGATGAAATTTTTTTCAGCGTTGCGCCGATAATGAATAGAGGAAATACGCGAGAACATTCAGATTTATTAATTGATAGTAGACGAACAGATTCTATTATAAACCAGTACTCTGATGGCTCGTTAATAGTTTCAGATAGTTCTGTCCGGGATGTTGGAAGACCAACGTGCGGAACTTTCTATTATGGTGTTGGTATTAGGTATGATGGCGAAATACTTTTTGATGCTCACGCCTATGATACTGCTGGTTTATTTGGAAATATTAGAAATCAGGCATTCCCCGATCTAGTAAGAGGGCTTCGAAATGCTCAAAGAACATATTTTGAAAGATTCTCCGGGGATGGATTTTGTCCTCTAAGAAATTCAAACTTTGATAACTTCGTGCAGTATCTCAGACAAAGGAATGGTTAAAATGCAAGTTCTACAAATGGCGCAAACTGAATGTAGAGAACAAATAGCCGCCATTGTGGCAAGACACTTAGCTGGAGATTATTCAGACAGCTTAACACGGTTTAGCTATATCAACGGAGCAGAAGATTTTCTAGGATTTATTCATACTCCCGATTACTTTGGTTATACTAGGGAATTCTCATTGATTAATAGAATAACGCCACAAATATCGCGTAGGATCAGGAACAACTCACAAATAATTGATTTAGGCCCAGGGGATGGCCAAAAAGCAATCAGAATTTTAACTAATCTGAGTGGCAGAATTTCAAACTATCTGGCTTTGGACATAAGCCGACAAATGCTAAATGTGGCTCAAATTTCACAAAATAGAATTCAAAGTGTTGCTAAAAAATACAGGTTATGTGATTTCAGCAATATGCCTAAATTAAGACTTGCAATAC
>JAGVYX010000053.1 GCA_018303045.1 Candidatus Woesearchaeota archaeon | reverse complement strand
AGAAAAGATAATAGAAGAGTTTCTTGAACTCTATAAAGAAAATGAGAAAATAAAGAAAGAAAAAGAAGCTCTTGAAAAAGAGCTTCGCAAATATAAAAATCCTAATACTCCCCCTTCTGCTAATCAGCATTTAAAGCCTGCTTTTTCAAAAGCAGTAGAAGTAAAGCCGCATCGCAGAGGTGCACCTGCAGGCCATGCAGGAACAAACAAGCCAAAGATAGAAACGTCTAATGAACGCCATATCTTTGGAAAAGAATGTCCTAACTGCCAGAGCAAAAGCCTTGAAGTGATTGGTCAAAAAGTTCAACAGCAGGAAGAAATACCTCCCGAAATACAACCAGAAGCAGTAAATATCACTCGTGACATTTGTCAATGCAATAAATGTAATCTTAAATTTTTAGCACGAGATAATCAAACTCCTCTATAGCCAGATATTATTCCACGCTTCTCTAAGTTTTTTATTTTTGCTGCTGCCGTTTTCGGCGTTATTTTTAATTGACTAGCAGGTTCAATAATAGACCTTCTTGCATTTTTAGAGATTAGATGTAACAGCTTTAACTCTATATATCAATTTTCCCTGGCGCATCTAATATTGACTTCAGAGTAGTAAAAGACAGAAAGATTTATAAATAATAGAGTTATTCTTTCCATTATGGAATTTGAAGAATATCATGGAATGTTTTGGCAGTCTAGAGAAAAAGATTTCAGAACTGAAGATGGAATTAACTTCTATAAATCTGTAACTAAACAATTATATGATAATATTGGTGGTTCAGAAGCTCCATTATCAACTTTAGAACGAGAGAGTACTATTGAAGCTCTTCTCGAAATTATTGGAAGTAATCCATTGGATCACACACTAACCAGAAATTTACAACAGTAAAAAAATAAATCTTTCAGTTTCTATCTTTTAAGTCCGAATTCTGAATTAAACATAACGTATGCGATTAAGCGATGTTTTTCGGACTATCTTAAAAATTATAAATTTCCGAGACCTCCCGAAAATCCTTGATTTTCGTTAGGAGCTGCATTAGTCCTAATTACGCGCAGAGCGAGTCTAACGCGGCTCTAAAAAAGAATATTAGAAAAACTGTATCTTGGTGGAACAATTTTATCTTCCTGCCACAATTTCAAAAATGTCCAGCTGTTTCAAGGGGTGATCTTTGCCTACTGCCCGTTTAGTTCTGACATCAATCGCGCGAATAAAATTCTGGCCTAAATCGGTATGAATTTTATACGCAAAATCCAGAGCTGTTGATTCCGGCGGCATTAAAAAACAGTCCGGTAAGGTATGGCCATCTTTATCTTCCAGCTTGTTGGCCCCGCCGGGAAAGACGGCCATATATCTAAGCAACTCGAAGACTGCCGCATTCAGGATCTGCTGCACTCCCGTTTGGCCAAATCGGCCTAAAATAGCGGTTTTAATAAAGGAAAGGGCCTGTTTTTGTTTTTCATTTAAATTAACTTCTTTTAAAATCGTAAAATTATTTTCTCCAGGAATATATTCAATTAAAGCGGCTTTACTGGCTTCTCTTAACGCCAATTCCCCTTCAGCAGAACAGCCGATAAAAACATAGTTGGGAAATTGTTGTTTTAATGATTGAAGTTTCTCCGAAGCTGGAGGCAGGTCCATTTTATTGCCAGCGATAATCATCGGCTTAGTCTTCTTTCTTAAGAGCGCAGCCAGGCTCTTCAAGTTTTCTTCCTGCCAGTAATGCGGTTTCTCTTTATTCAACTGCAATTCCTCAATGGCTTCTATAACCATATTTTCAGTAACATGCAGCCCGGACAACTGCAAGGCTAAGGCGATACAGATGTCTTGCTTTTCCTGAATAACCGTCCGGGCAAATTTCTGCCATCCTTTATTTAAAATTCCCAGGTACCACAGATCTAATTCGGTTTCTAAAAATTTAACATCTTCGGCTGGATCATAACTTCCGAGAGCTGCCGACTCGCCCTTTTCATTGGTCGATCCCGATAAGTCAATCACATGGATTAACACATCAGCCTGCCGCAAATCATCTAAAAATTGATTGCCCATGCCTTTTCCCTCATGAGCTCCGGGAACCAGACCGGCTACGTCAATTAATTTAAACGGTATAAAGCGAAACTGTTTTAACACATAACCGCTGCGGGGATTAGATGTTTTTCCAAATTCTTTAGCTACATCCGGGACTTTCAGATAAGCTACTCCTTCGTTAGGCTTAATGGTAACGAAAGGATAATTGGCAATCTCCGCTTCCGCCAGCGTAGCGGCCTTAAAGAAAGTGCTTTTACCTACATTGGGCTTTCCGACAATTCCAACTAACATAAACCCATTCATTAAGAAGGCTGTTTATTAGTTTTTCTGTGAAAAGTCTTATAACCTTAAGAGCAGGGCCGCCAGCGTAGCACTGGTGTTTGTAAATTTGCCTGTGATTGAATCTGGTGCAACAATCGCCTGACAACCTTGCTGCGAAGCGCTGCCCTGCTCTTAAGAAAGCAGATTTGACCCCCTCCCCCGTGCTAAAGCAGGGGATTTCTTGCTCAAAAATTATTTAATCTGTAATTGTTTCTTTAAAGAATGTTACCAATAAAATAAGAGTGTTACCCATGAAATTAGAATTATTCAAAAACATCATTAAACGGCTAAAAGAAGAGCTTGAATGACGCTAGCTACCACTATAGATTTTTCTGATTTCTGTTGCCGCCGTTCGTACAATAGGAAATATTAGTTCTAATTTTGAGGTTGATTTCATGTTTTTCAGGAGGGGACTAATTAATGCTGGATTTCCTCATGAAATTTGCAGGCGCCATTTTCGCAGCCAAAATCGCAATCAACTTTAGTTTCTAAAAAACTGCCCTGCGGATCACAGGAGACTTCAATTAAAGTTCTGAATAACGGATCATCAACATCGCAATAATCATCCCTTTGATTGATTAATCGATTATTAGCGTTAGCGTCATACACATTAGTGCTGCCGCGCAGGAGAGCATTTTCAGCATCGAGATCAATGCAATGAGTCAACTGGTTTCTTACTTCGATAGCTTTGCCAACTGGCGAAGTCAGAAAATAAAAAACTATGACTGTAGCTAAAATTAGGATTATGGAGATTAAAATGATCCAATGACTGGCAGATTTGTTCTGAATTGGCGGTTGTTGGTCGGGATCCATTTATCAGCTTAGTTCAATCCTAGCTCCTGAACTAGATTGACTAGTAACAGTAATTCTTATACCTTCTGGTAAGATTATAGGTTGGTTGACTGGAAGCGGCTTGTGGGTAAACGCTGTTGGATTAGTATATGGCGGCGGTTCCAGAAGATACATAATGGGAGTTCCAGTTAGTTGCAAGTATAAAAAAACTCCATTTAAGGGGAATCCTCGAGGAAATTGTTCAGAATCTCTGCCAGTTGGCTGCCTAAATTCTAAAAAATAATTGTAACTGCCTCGATAATCGGTAATTTGGGAAGGAATTTTAATTAATTTAACGCCATTGGAACTGCTGCTTAATGGTTCTAGGGTATAACTTCCAGCCGTTGTGGTAACGGCTTGATTTGGTAGAAGCCAGCCCAGAAATTCTGTGTTTGCTGCATTATAATGAACCATACGGACACCCATTGGATCGGTCTGAGACCACTGGTCGGTTGCGCAATCGCGTAAATTTAAACTCATCACCGTTCTTTGGCCGCCAACACTGCAGCTCATATGTTCTACGTGCTGTAGAATATCGCCAAAGTTATGCCCCATTTCATGGGCCAGATTAAATAATGATTGCTGAAAACCCAATGTTGACCTAAAAACAGAAGCTACAACTCTGCGTTCATTGGTCTGCATGGCAAATAAACTGAGATATTCATTTTCCCTAATTATACCTGAACCAGAATTATCGCCCCTGGAATTACATATCGTTATTGGAATGTTATCATTACTTAGAACTACAATCCTGCGATAATCTCTATTGAAATCAACATCAGGATCAGCTGCTTGAATAGCTTTCTGTAAAATTACCACTCCATTCCTTGAATTTTGAACACAATCAGCAGTTGAAACACGGTAAGGACCAACAATATCCGTAGATAACCAGGCTCTTCCAAAAGATACATCTCTAATATATCCATTAAAACCATCCATTATGGACCGAATTTGTGATCTCATCCCCTCATATGACTCGACGGCATTATCATAATCCAGAAGGATAACCAATGTTCGCTGTTCTCCAACAGATGTTTTGCTGCAAACAGAAGGAGTTCCACTGCAAAGATAGTTCTGCTCTATAGCGCAGGCATTAGAACAGCCATCGCCATTAACAGCATTAGCATCATCGCAGTTCTCTCCTCCACCAATCCTTCCATTGCCGCAAATCTCTTGTACACATTGTGAAGGCTGTCCAGAACAACTCCATCCTGAGTCAATAATACAGCTACGGGCACAACCATCGAAAAAAGCAGTATTGCCATCATCGCACTGCTCACCGCGTTCAATTAAACCATTGCCGCAAATTCCACGAGGACTGGAAACACAAGCCCCATTTTCACATACACCGCCACTGCATTCTACAAAGTCACCATTAAATATTACATCCTCGCCATTTCTAACGCAAGAATATTCCGTGAGTGAATCTGATTGAGCACAATAGTCCGAGAATTTTACAGGGACACCCTGGCGGTTGAAAATAATGACGTCGCTTGGGGAATTAGGATTTATCCCTCCGTCTGATTCCTCACAATAGACCATAGTTGCAAGCCGAGGAACAGCCTAAATTCCCCCCTCTAAACCCTAAATTAGTGCAATCTAAGTTTCTCAAATCACTACCATCGCATTCCTCTTGACGATTGTCTTCAAAATTAAAAGCTACCCCGTCGCCGCACATGCTTGGATTATATGTTTCTCGTCTGCATCCAGAAGAGCAGCCATCGCCGTTTCTAGTATTAGCATCATCGCACTGTTCTCCTGCATCTTGAGCATTTAGAATGCCATCGCCACAAAAATGATTAGTAACGCAAAGGTTAATATTAAATGAGCGGCAATCGCCAATGCAAGACAGTGTTCCTTGAGTAAATCCCTGAGTACTGCAGCTTTGGCCGGCTAAATTAGTTCCATCGCATACCTCTCCTGTCTCGACAACATTATTTCCGCAAAGAGCGGTTGCGCAGAGATTAGTATTTAAAGATTGACAATCGGCAGAGCAAGATAAAGTCCCGGCAGTAAATCCCTGATTATTGCAGCTTCGGCCGGCTAAAGATGTTCCATCGCATACCTCGCCAGTTTCAACAACATTATTGCCGCACACTGAGGGAGAAGGAGTCCTTACGCAACTAGATGGCGTTCCAGTACAGGTAAATCCGCAGTCCTTACGCAACTAGATGGCGTTCCAGTACAGGTAAATCCGCTTTCAATAACGCAACTGTTAGAACAGCCATCGCTAGATGCAGTATTGCCATCATCGCATACCTCTCCTGTCTCGACAACATTATTGCCGCAGAGATTGGTGGTACAAAGATTAGTATTAAAAGATAGACAATTGGTTGCGCACGATAAAGTCCCGCCAGTAAATCCCTGAGTATTGCAGCTTTGGCCAGCTAAATTAGTTCCATCGCATACCTCGCCAGTTTCAAGAACATTATTTCCGCATAAACTGCACTGGCTCTCTGGTGTCTGCCGATTGATTAAAGCACTAATGTGTGAAGAAATATCAGTTATATCAATCCTCCCATCGCAAAATTTAGCTTCAGCCGGATTAAGTTGAGAAGACCCAGGATCAATAATATAGTCAACCATGGACAAAATTTCATCAACTGTAACGTGGTCTCCTCCATGATCAGCAGATATGCTAACAGTAAAGAGGGTTATTATTGCAATTATTATAACCAATCGTTTAAACATCTTATCTCTCTCAATTAAACATTAATAGTTTAAAATTCTTTCTCTGTGTTGCAGAAGATTCTTAAATGTATTCTGCAAAATAACTGTTGTATTCAATAAATGTTTAAATATGAATATTCTACTCCACAATCAAAGGGTGTGGGATGAAGACGGAGGGGTTCAATTTGATTAAAAATAAAGAAATTTTTGACGTATTTTTCAGGGAAAAACCAGCCATGATGCTGGTGGAATTAAAGAATGCCAATTCGAGTGTCTATGCCTCAGTTCTGGCCAAGCAAATTGATTGCACTTATTCTCATGTAGTCAAGATCTTGCAGGAGATGCAGAAAGCTGAGTTAATTAATTTCAAAAAAGAAGGCCGCTTAAAATTGTTGGAATTAACCAAAAAAGGCCAGCAAATTGCTTCTAACATTGAAAATATTAAAACAATGTTATAACTAAACTTCTAGATTTTTTTTCTATTTTTATCCTTGAGTTTTAAATGCCTTAAATTTTTGTTTCAATAACCGTTCTAGGGAAATAAATTCATCTGCTGATTTAATTCCTGAACCGGAGAGCCAGACCGTTTCGATATTTTCATCACGAAACAAGTGATGTTTTCCTACAAAACAGCATAAAATTCCCAGATCGCTTCTGTTCAAGATAAAATCTCTTAGTTGAGGAGCTAATTGACTTTCTGCTGTAAATCCCAGCCTCGAGGTGCTATAATAGGTTCTTCCCTGAAATTGCCAGGAACTAACCAGAAGATTGCCAGCAGTAACTTCATCAGCTATAAATCGGCAATCCATCAAAGCTATTTCTGCAGCGGTTAATTCTTCGGGAATTATCCCTACAAATGGCGGATAGGGAAGTTTTTTTCGTTCAGCGCGGCAATAGGCTTTTGTAGAGGCTTGCGAATCAAGCAGAAAATTAGCTGTGTCATCGGCAATAAATCCCTGCCGGGCTAAATCTTCTACTTTAGCCTGCAGCTTGGGTTCTTCCCTTATCCGATTAATATTCTTCTTATTCGAGAAAGGATACAGCGCGGCAATAGTAAACTGCTCAGTATGCATAGCAATGTTTTCACTAATGCGGCTATGCCATGGGTTAACTATGGACAAAGAAGAGCTATTAAAAGTAGGGTGGCTGGCATAAGGATCAAGAATAACTACTCTCAGAAAGGGAGCCATTCTTTCCGGAAGATAAGATTTATCTCTCAGAAGAGTGCCAATGATTTGATCGGCAGAAACGGCATTATTAAGATCAGCTGGTTCATAGAACAAAGTTAGATTATTTTTAGATAAACAAGCCGTTTTTTTGCCAGAGTAAGTAACTTTAATCTCTGGATCGATCTCCACGTCATAATTGGCATAAGAAGACAGAGAGCCGCTTTGCTTAAGATCGTTGAGATTCTGAGACTGCCAGAGTATAGGTTGACCCCGTTCATCCGTCCTCCGCGGCGGGGGAGAGTGTTTTTCAAACCATTTTTTTGAAAACATCCCGTTATCATAAATATCAATTTCATGGTGAAGGGCGTGAGCAACTTCATGAATTAATGCTGAGCCTATAGGATTTACAGCCTCGCCAATATTTTTAAGGACAATATATTTTTCAGCCATCTTAAATTAAAACAAGAAAATAAATTTTATTCCAGATAAATTTTCAATCTTTCAGTATCTAAAGCCCAACTTGGATCTAAAACCTGAGTTCTTTTATAAAATTTTACTAAACGCCTGATTTTAGAATTAGTCAGAGTAAAACCGCGCTTAGCTGTCTGGTCCTGTTTATTTTGCTCCAGATGCGTTTTAATAACAATCATTTTTTTGATTAATGCTAACAAGTCTTCAGGCAGAGTTCTAACCAGGCCTTGCTCTTTCAAGATAGAATTTACTTTTTTTCCAGTCAGGGCTTTCACGCTATGAATACCATAACTATCTCTCAAAATTAATCCGATTTCACTGGAAGCCTTTCCAGCCTTCCCCAATTTCAAAATTAGTTTTTCTACTTCCTTTCCCTTAAATGGAGCCCAGGAAGGAACTCTTTTGGGAGGAATTTTACTGCCGCTCTTTCCTTTGCTTCGTGAATGCATTCTAGCCATTTAATTAACCTGCGGAGAATTAGCTTTATTGCTCTCTCCAGTATGCGCAAGCGCTAAACCGGCGCATCTCTTGAATAGAAACTTGTTTTCTTAGTTTATATATAAAGATTATGGTGAAAACAGTATCTCCGAACAGTTTCTCTAATTTTTGCTGGTCGCAGTTTTAAGAAGTGCCGAAGTGTCCCCTTTTGATGTTGTTTTATATTCCAGTTTAATGATGCTAAATAAGAACTGATTAGCCGTAATCAATCTTGCGCTTCTTTTCTTTTAGCGAAGGAGCAAATTGCAACTAACTCGTGGCAGTTCACATAACATAAATCTACTTGAAAATAACAAAAAGCCACTACCCACTGGACAACCCCGGCTAGACTATTTAAACTACCTTAGTCCTGAAAGTTTCTGAGGTGAAGCCATGATTGATTTAACAACCGAGACCATCAGAAATTTGTTTGAACAGCAGGTGCGGGAATTAACCGAAAGAACAATACCTAAAGAAGAATCATTTAATTTGCAATTTAGCGGAGGATGGTTAAGATGAATATCAGAGATAGAATAAATTATTTATTGGAAAAATATCAGGAACCCGGTCAAAAATATGTCCGGACAGAACTGGTTGACGACTATTATGATTGTTATGCCTTTATTTAAATTGCCACTTACACACCTCTGTCAGGGGGCGGAGAAAAGAATATAAACCGCCCCCTCTTTTTTCTATTTTATGGAAGTGCTGACGCAGACAGAATTAAAGATTCGCTTTGAGGAGATTGTTGAGAAGATAATCCAAGGGGCTGTTTTTATTTATCCTACCGATACGGTGTATGGAATCGGCTGCAATGCTCTAAACAAAAATTCTGTTAAAAAAATTCGGGTGCTTAAAACCGGAAGGCCAACAGCGCCATTTTCCATTATCGCGCCTTCCTTGTCATGGGTTAATAAAAATTGCCAGATTAGCCCTAAAGCTAAAACATGGTTAAAAAAATTGCCAGGAGCTTATACTTTAATTCTTCCATTAAAAAATGAAAAAGCTCTGGCTGATAATGTAGCTCCAGAGATAGGCACTATTGGAATACGCTACCTCGATCACTGGTTTACTAAAGTAATCAAAAAATTAGAACTTCCTTTAGTTACTACTTCAGCCAACAAGACTGGCGAGCCGTTTATGACTTCTCTGGAAAATTTAGATCCGGATATTGAAAAGGGAGTAGAATTTATTATTTATGAAGGACCGAAGGAAGGCCGGCCATCTAAAATTGTAAATCCTGAACTGGAAGAAGCAAGAGAACGATAATGAACAACACCTGGGATAGTTCCAACCTGAAGATATTTCGAGTAAAGCCTTTTCCAGCATAATCTTTTTAAAGAAGGCCACTATTTTGAATTAAAATGTCTTATTCGCGAAGAGAAATCTTAAGTAAGGGAGCTGGTCTTGCAGGTATCCTTTATGGTTTAAACGGCTGTAAAACTATAACTCCAGCGCTGCAAAAATCAGCCGATTTTGCTGGAAAGACTTATGAAGAGTTTATTGGCCGTTTCATGGACAGCACTAGCGCTCGTTATGTAGCCACTGACACAGGAGCTACCGTTACCTATGATGCTCCCGACGGGTCGCAGATGAAAATTATTGATGGCGCTCCTAAAGGGTTAAGTCTTATAGAAAAGGCGCGGGAAGGGTTTAAATCTCTTTTTGGCAGCGATGACGCTATCCAATACGATGGAAAAACCCCGGATAAAGTTATCGTTAACAGCAATGGTGTTGTTTCTACTTACGATCGAAATACCGATGTAACTGCATTGTCTGATGCTGCCAAGAGCCTCAAGCAGATTACGGCTGAAGTAATAGGATATTTGAAACTATTTGCTGCGGCCATTGATCATGGAGATGTAATGTACGAAGAGCCCAAGAAATATAACGATCGGTCCGTGCTGGCTGATTTGGGAAGAACCAAGATCACTGCTCGAGCCTCAATCGATGTTCAGTCTACCGATTATTTTAAAGTGGAGCGGGATGGCCGCCTGGTAGCTGAAATTACCGGCGCGCCGGAAATTTTTGCTCCATTAATGCAGCCATTGGTAAGCAAAGCCAGATCCAAATTAGGAAATAAGGCAGCTAAGGATATTGCCGATCAGTTGAATTGAGAAATAAATAATAGTAAAAAAATTCTATAATTAATTTTGATATGTCCTGCCGCTAGGACTGCGGCCACCAGTGCTAGGGCGTACAGGCCCACTGGAAGGTGTTATACAAATTTTATTACTATTGCAGACGGTTCCAGTGACACATTCTAAATCAGACCAGCACATTTCGCCCTCGCGAACGCTTCCAATTAGTTGGCATTGACCTAACCGACAGAATAGTATTCTACTAGCACCCCCTTTTGCCCAACCAGCACATTCAATATTACCATGACAACTACCGCCACGAGGAACAAATGAGGGTGTTGGTGTACTGGGGGGAGGGGTAGAGAAACGCCTACCATGATGACGACCTGCTTCTCCAGCAACATTCTCGTCAGCAAGGTTACTATTTTTATTAAAAAAAAGAATCACCGCCACAATAACCACCGCTAAGACAATTGCTAAAATAATATAATTTGAATTTTGTTTTGAAGACATGATAATGCACCTCTAATTTAGGTTAGGTTTTTTTTTATCTTTAATAAAAGTTTCTGACCCTCCCCCCCCCAAAGTAGTCAAAAGCAAGGGGTATTCTAATGAACCTTATTGTCTAAAACAATTAGGCTCGGCAAGTAATAATTTGCTTTTATAACTAAGTGTGATATATTTTTGTACAATTATTATCACTAGTTATATATAAAAATGGCTAAAAAGAGTACACAATTATTTAGCATTTTTAGTATACTACTAAGGAAGTTTCTTTGTTGGTTACAGAAATTTCTTGGATCAAGAAAGATAGAAAAACTTTAAGTTATAACATCAAAAACTTTAAGTTATAATATCAAAAACTTTAAGTTATAATATCAAAAACTTTAAGTTATAATATCAAAAACTTTAAGTTATAATATCAAAAACTTTAAGTTATAACATCATAATCTTTATTAATCTCTTAATAACCAAATTTTATCTAGGTTATAACATCAGATACCGTATACTAAACGAATGATATAAATACTCTGATGTTTTTCATCTCTTTAAAGGTGAAATAGATGTCCCAAAAATGTATTTATTGCAAATCAAAAAATGTTGTTAAGAATGGTACTCGTAAGAGAAAGGTGCGAACAAAAAAGAGTTTTCTTTGTAGGTCCTGCGACCGTCAGTTTGTTGAACCTGATGGTTTTGAGAGAATGAGGCATGATCCAAAAGTCATCTCGAGGGCAGTGCATCAACATATCGATGGATTTTCATTATTCAAAACACAATACCATCTATGGCAGCATGATGGAATTAAGGTGACTCGAAGAACTATTAGTCAGTGGACTAAAAAATATTCTCTTTTTTTAAAATCCACTGCATCTTTCAGTAAAACCAAAGCTGAAAGGAAAGCAACACTATGATGAGAAACACATTC
>JAGVYX010000066.1 GCA_018303045.1 Candidatus Woesearchaeota archaeon | reverse complement strand
ATTGCCAAAATGGCGATGGCTATCAGCATCTCAATTATTGAAAAACCCGCTTTATTGCCATTCAATGTTTGAGGCATAGATAGAAGCGCTAATAGTATTTAAACCATCGGCTGAATATTCAATAAAATTACCTGAACCGTCTCCGGAAAGTTTTATTTTTAATGCTCGGCTATTGTATCTCCCGTCTCTATGGATGGAAAATTGGCTATCCGGCTGATTTAATCTGTGGGTATTGATTTTCAATTTTTGAATTTGGCCTCCGACATTAAACTCCCCTTCCCAGTCGGCAACCGCTATGGTTTCCACTTGAGTCGAACTGTCATAAGAGAACGTTAAAATCAAACTTTCCGTACTGGTAGAAATATATCTGCTGTAATCTATGTGGACGTGGCGGGAATCTTTAAGGCGATTGGCATCCGAAGGGGCTATCGGCATATCGCCGCCAATCTGGCCCGATGGTTCAATATAAATTGTTTTTGTTTTAGATAGATCGGCTTTGAGAGTTAAGACGATGCCGCCTTGAGACAGGCTTACTCCTGAAATTCGGCTAAAAACTGCCTCGGATGACCCGCCCAAATTGACTCCGGAAATCAGAACAACCCCGGATATTTTATGAACTTCGTCTTTTGAGGCGTCTCTCGCTAAATAATCGCTTCCCTTGAATAAAACATACTGGTGCGGCGAGGTGCTGGTAGTGAAATAAACTCCCCACGATGAACCCCCTTCCGACGCAACAGTCTTTTGCTGGGCCGATCTCAAAGTATTGATAATTTCTTCAGCGGAGTTATCTAAATCAGTTTCTAATTGAAAACTGCGCAAGGCGGGAATTGCCAAAGCGGCTAGAACAGTAATTATCCCGATAACGGTTAATAACTCTATAAGGGTAAAAGCTCTTTTCATGTTATTCAAGCCCCTGCAACATTGAGTACATCGGCTGAATCATGGAGATAGCAAAAAAACCTACAACTCCGCCGATCGCCAACATTAATACCGGCTCAATAATGGTAACTAAGTTTTTGGTGGCCGTAGCCACTTCTTCTTCAAAAAAATTACCAAGTTTTTCCAGAACCTCGGCCGTCTCTCCCGTTTCTTCCCCCACCTCAATCATTTGAATTACAGTTAAGGAAAAAAGATCGCGATGAGGCTTTAAGGCTTCCGATAATTTCTCGCCTTTCTTAACAGCCTCAATGGCCCCGGAAATGGCTTTTTTGTAGTAATGATTTCCTAGCGTATTGGCAATAATCTCCAGGGACCTCACTAGGGGAACGCCGGCGGACACTAAAGCCGAAAGATTTCTTACCACCTGGGCTGAATTAGTCTTTTTTATAATCGGGGAAATTATCGGAATCTTTAAGGAAATGAGGCCAAAAAACTTTTGGCCGGCTTCCAGTTTTAAAAGTTGCCTTGCCGCAATAAAAAAAACGGCTAAAATAAGGATGACGAAATACCATCTTTGAGATAAAAAATTTCCGAGAAAAATCACAAACTTTGTCGTCAAGGGCAACTCTACCCCTAACTCATCAAAGGTCTTTCCTAATTTCGGCACCACCACTATAAGCATCATGGCCCCGATGCCAAGCATCGCCGAGATTATTACAGCCGGATACACCATGGCTGATTGTATCTTTGACCTTAGCTCCTGCTCCCGCTCCATCTGATTGGATAGAATTTTTAAATTATTTCCCAGAGTTCCCGACTCCTCGCCGATTTTCACCATATTGCAAAAAAGCTCGGAAAAAATATAGCGATGCTCCGAAAGGGCGTCCGAAAAACTTTTTCCCTTAATCACTTCTCTTCCCATCGCCAAGAGGGCTTTTTTAAATAATGGGCTTTCCGTTTGCTGGGATAAGGTATCTAAGGCTCTTGGCAGGGAAACGCCGGCCCCTATCATTACCTGAAGATTCCTTGAAAACATCATCTTCTCCTTAAAAGAAACTCCCCCGAAAAAATTTAAAAACTTGGGCAGAGAAAACGAGAACGATCTTCCTTTTTCTTTGCCGAGTGAAGCTGAAATTAAAATGTAGCCTTCTTGGCGAAGACTTCTGGCTAAATCATGCTCATCTTTAGCCTCTCTGGCTCCGGAATACGATTCTCCCTTTTTTGATTTGGCGGTAAAAAAATACCTAGGCATTACTCGATGATGACGCGCAGCACTTCCTCGATTGAAGTTACTCCTTGGGCGGCTTTAATAAACCCGTCTTCAATCATCGTAACCATGCCCTCGCTTATAGCTCGCTCTTGGATTTGATCGGAAGTTGCTCTCTGAACAATTAATTGTTTAATAGTCTCGGTAACCGGCAGCAGCTCATAAATGCCGACTCTGCCCTTATAACCGTCCGGACAGGTCCTGCCGGCTTTGGGCCGGAAAAATGGCACATCTTTTAAGGTTTGCTTGGGCTTTACTATTTTTTCTTCTTTAAGAATTTTTAAAATTTTCTGCAGGTCGCAATATTTGGCTATATCCTTTAAATCGTGATCTTTCAAAAAATACTTTTCTTTTTCTTGGCAAAGCCGTTTGACCAGTCTTTGAGCCAGAATAATGCTCAAAGTTGAAGAAATCAAAAATGGCTCCGCCTTCATGTCAATAAGCCTCGGCAGGGAGCCGGCGGCGTTATTGGTGTGCAATGTGGATAAAACCAGGTGCCCAGTTAGGGCGGCGTTGATTGCCAAGCCGGCCGTCTCATCGTCTCTAATCTCTCCCACCATAACGATATTCGGGTCTTGGCGGAGCAGGGACCGCAATCCGGAGGCAAAAGTCAGGCCGATTTTTGAATTAACTTGGGTCTGATTGATTCTGGGCATTCTGTATTCAATGGGATCTTCAACGGTGGAGATATTAACTCCCGGCTGATTAAGAATTTCCATCATTGAATATAAGGTCGTGGTTTTCCCGGATCCCGTGGGGCCGGTCACTAAAATCATACCGACTGATTTTTTTAAATTATCGTGGATTAATTCCAGGGCCCTGCCGCTTATTCCCAGCTCCTCTAAAGAAAACGCCTTAGCTGTTTCAGAGAGCAAGCGCATGACGATTTTCTCCCCGTCAAAAACAGGCAAAATGGAAACCCTGATTGAATACTTAAATTCTTCAGTTTCTATTTTAAATCTGCCGTCTTGCGGAAGCCTGTGCTCATCCAGTTTTAAATTGGACAGAACCTTTATCCTCGCCACAATTCCGGAGCTCACCTGTCTCGGGAGAGTCATAGCGTCATGCAAAACACCGTCAATGCGGTATCTTACAACGACCTCCTTTTCCGTCGGCTCAATGTGGATATCAGAAGCTCTGCCTAAGACAGCGTGCTTAATTAAAGTATCAACGATTTTAATGGTCGGCAATTCTTGGGCTATTTTTTCCAGTTCCTTTTTCTCTTCGGTTAGTTCTTCGGGAATATGACTTATTCCTTCGGCCTCTTTTTTGATAATCTCTCCAAATTCCGCTTCCAGCGTCTTCTGATATTGCATCAGGATATTTTTAATGCTGTCCGGCGTAGTCAATCGCGGCAAAATTCTTAAATCAGCTTTTTTCTTAATAAATTCTATGGTCCTTAAATCTTCGGGATCAAGCATGGCTACCTCTAAATCTTTGCCGTTTTTCTTGAACGGCACGATATTGTGTTTTTTGGCGATAGGCTCGGGTATGATGCTTAAAATCTCGCGAGGAACTATCTCTTTTTTAAGATCAACAAAAGGAATGCCTAAGATATAGGCCTGAAGTTTTATTAATTCTTCTTTATTGAGCAAGCCCTCGGAAACCAAAACGTCGCCAACGTCCTGGTTGGTCTTTTCAGCTCGTTTTAAAGCTGATTCAAACCGATCTTTCGCAACTAATCCCGCATCAAGTAAAAATGCTTTTAGGCGTCCGGGTTCAATCCGCATTTTTTATTTTTCCAGCGCTTGTTTAATTTTTTGAAGCACTTCTTCCAGGGTGTAATTGGCTTTGACCAGATAGGTTGTCGCCCCCAACTCTAAGGCTTTCTCAACATCCCCCGTGCCCTCTAAATTAGTTAACACGATAACAGGGATGTCTTTTGTGCTAAGGTTGTCTTTAAGCTGTTCCAGTGCGTCAAAACCGTTAATTTTCGGTAAAATTAAATCTAATAAAATTAAATCCGGCTTTTCCGCTCCGGCCAGTTTCAGGCCCTCTTCCCCGTCCATGGCTGAAATCATTTCGTAGCCTTCTTGGCCTAAAATATCGCCAAATGTTTTTTGAAGGGCTGATTCGTCTTCAATGAATAATATTTTCTTCATAATAAAATTATTTTTTAATTGGCAAAGTAAACCAAAATGTCGACCCTTTATTTTCTTTTGACTTAAACCAAATCTTGCCTCCCGACTTTTCAATAATTGATTTCGTTATGTGCAGGCCGAGCCCGGAACCCTGGGTTTGGTACTTTAAAACATTTTGGGATCTGAAAAATTTTTGAAAAATGCTTTTCTGATCTTCTTTGGGAATGCCCACGCCCGTATCTCTTATCTCAAAAAGCAATTTACTGCCGCTGTTTTTTAAATTTATATAAACATCGCCTTTCTCTTTGATATAACGGACGGCGTTATCCAAAAGATTTTCTACAACCACTTTGACCATTCGCGCGTCGCCGAAAGCTTGGGGTAATGACTCCGGCGGCTTAAAACTTACCGTGACATTTGAAGCTTCGGCTAAAACCTTTAATTCATTGATAATTTCCTCCGTCAGATTTGTCAAAGAAAACCCGACTTTATTCAAGGGCAATCCCCCTCCCTCTATCCTGGAAGCCATCAATAAGTCATTGATCAGCTCTCCCATTCTGTCGGAATTTTCCTGGAGAATTTTAAAATATTCTTTTTGTTTTTGGTTGAGCTCGCCAAAGTCTCCCGACGACAGAACTTCTGTCGTCCACTTTAAATTTGAAAGCGGCGACCTTAATTGATGGGAAACTATATTTATAAACTCGGATTTTAACTTGCTGGCCTCGGCCAATCCTTCCATGCTCCTGACTATGCTGAAAGTAATGATAAATAGAACTACGGTTATTGTAAAAACAATGAGGGAGACGGTATCGGGGTCAACGATAAAATAGCGAGTGCCCAAACCATAGGTAGTTATGGCGGTTGCGATAATCACCGCCCCCATAATCAAAAATAAAAACTGGGGGCATTGCCAGAGAGACAACTTATATTGCCGGCATTTGGAAAAAACGTTCAATTCTTCAAAAACAGATTTAAAGCCCATACACATATTGTACCATATTTTCCATTTGAAAACCAAGCGAAAATATGCTAAACTATGGAATACGGGGCGTCGTATACCGGTAGTATGTATGCTTTGGGAGCATGCGGACTGGGTTCAATTCCCAGCGCCCCGACGCGGGTGTAGCACAGTGGTAGTGCTCGAGTTTTCCAAACTCGCTACACGGGTTCGATCCCCGTCACCCGCTCATCAAGATACTTTTAGAGTAAATCTCTTTCATCTCCCCTTTATTTGGGGCATTTTCGGCAGGTTCTAACTATGTCTAATCAGCCCCGCAGTGTGTTTTCCGCCCGAGAGTTATTCTCGGGTTTTATTTTCCGTGAATTAGGCACGGACATTGACAAATTATTGAGATGAATTTATAATGAAGCGTTAGAAATTAATAAGGAGGAGAAGATGAAAAATGCTCATAGGACCATCGGATTCTATAATGATTTGG
>JAGVYX010000065.1 GCA_018303045.1 Candidatus Woesearchaeota archaeon | reverse complement strand
AACCTTTATAAAACATTAAATCTTCCTTTGAGATAATGCAAATTAGCTTTTTTGAAGAGTTTCCAACCAAAGAAAATTTAGCCAGAATCAAATTCTTGCAGTGGCCCGCCAAATTATATCTGGCTGCCCCCAGCTTAACTGCTTTTAAAGCCCTAAAACAGAAGATTAAAAGCAAAAATATAACTCAGGTTATTTACTGGCCTGTCCTAGATAAAAAGGAAGGATACTGGATTTCTCCCATCTCTGATCGAAAAGCCCTGTTAAGAATTTTTGAAGAATTATGGGGCAAAAACATTCCCGTGATGCTGGATTTGGAAATTCCCTCGCGCAAGAAAATTAAATTATACTTTAAAGCTCTGGCCAATTTCAAAGACAACAAGCAGTTAATTAGAAATTTTATCAATAATTATAAGGCCCCCATCTATCTAGCCGAATATTATCCGGAGGGCGGATGGAAAGAAAGAATGCTTGAATGGTGGGGATTGCATTATAACAATGGCCATGTGCGAGTAATTAAAATGATGTATAGATCAATGCACCATTTCTCAGAAAACACCCTTAAGAAAGAGTGCAGACTGGGATTGCAGCAGCATGGAAAAAAATTTTGCATCGCCTTGGGAACTATTGCCACTGGCGTTAACGGGCATGAGCCGCTGCTTTCCGGACTGCAGTTGAGAAATGATTTAAAAACAGCAAAAAAACTGGGCGTTTCAGAAGGCATTATTTTCAGATTAGGGGGGTTAAATGAAGTCCACCAAAAAAATATCTCTGAAGCTCTGGAAATGGAGAATAATTTTAGGGATATTAAGCAATTTGTTAGGAAGGCGCAGCCGCCTCAGCTGGAAATTATCAGAGAGCTTACGGCAAACAAAGAGAAGAAAACTAAAAAGAATTTTGTTAAAGAGAAAACCGCAGCTAAAATAATTAAGGCAAAAATACAGGATATCCCTGGCTAAACCAGCCAAAAATAAAAAATCCCCTTCGCAGCAGTCGAGTCACTCGCGTTCGTGAGTTTCCTTGCGGAAACAGCTGCGGGGTATGATACCCAAGCAAGAAATCAAAACCAGTTCGTCAGAAATCTAAAAAATCGCGGTTCTCTCCATAAAATACCGGCAACTAAAGGAATGGGATTGTCTCGAGTATATTTCTCAAAGAGTTTTTGAATTCTTGGTTGCGCGACATAAGAAACCAGTTTATCCCAATCTTGGTCGCTAAACTTCATTAGCAATTTTTGCGCCCGTAAATGCAGCCGCATCTTTCTCTTTAAGGGTTGAATTTCCTGTTCATAATTTTTCTGATTAATCAGGCAATCGGCCAAAATTTCCGCCTGCTTTAATCCAGGAATTAACCCGCCCAGGGTTGTGGCTTTGACATAGCCGGCCGCATCGCCTAAAACATAGCAATTATCTTTTTGAAGCTGTTGTTGGGGATTAAATAAAGGAATTGCGCCGGCCTGCATTTCTTTAACAATAAAGCCCTGTTGCTTCATAAAGGCATCAAAATAAGCTCTGGAATTTTTTAGAGCAGCTAAGCCCACTCGGGCGGTCTTAGATGATTCTGGAGTTATCCAGGCAAACAGGCCCGGACAAATTTCATTGCCAAAATAAGTTTTAATCGTTTGCGGATCAAAATTGCCTTCTACGACCGCTTGAATCCCATAATAATTCTTCCGTCCGGGATGATACAATCCGAAGGCTTTAGCCGCAGGCGACAAAGGGCCGTCGGCAGCAATAATGATATCCGGCTGCAACCTTTTTTCAGAATTATGCTTATTTTCAGAATTATGCTTATTTTTAGAATTATGCTTAGAATCGTTAATGATGATGTCTTTATTTTCTCTTCTAACAAATGAATGATCAACAAATATTTTTGCTCCAGCTGCTTTGGCCTTATCAGCAAAAAAGTTGTCAAATTTTTTCCGGCAGACAATATAATCTTTTTGCTTTATGGTTACTGATTTATTCGGCGAGTAAACTTCTATATTGTTAATAGTATTTACCAAAAAAGAATCCAGTGGAAATTTAAATTCATCAAAATCTGAAGTTAAAATGCCGGTGCATTGAATAGGCAGGCCGACCTGCGGATGGTTCTCAAAAATCTCTACTTTATTTCCGGCTTTCGCCAACAGATATCCCGCGTAACAGCCGACTGGACCAGCTCCGATTATCGTTATATACATTACTTTAATTAAGTTAAAATTAGCTTTAAAAAAGTTGTTAAACCTTATTTTTCTGCTGAATTATAATAAAGGACAATTGTCAATCACTCGCGACCACTACCGGTGAACACACGAGAAAACGGTGTTTTATGGGGTTTCTTGCAGAAACCACCCGTGGAATAGGCATATTTAAAATACCTAAGCAATAGAATAAATTCTTCCCTGTACCCATTCCTGCGGCACCATAAACCGACCATAACCTTCTTCCCAACTTTGAAGAAATACACAGAAAAAGAGAAAAAAAAGAAAAAAAGTTTTAGTTAAAACTTAGTAGTAAGTTTGGTCGTCTTCGTCGTCTTTACGCAGTCTGCTGAAACCAACTATTAAACCGATGATTACCAGTAATACTACCAGAACAATCAATGCGATTTCTAGTCCGTTTCTTAGGCTACCGGAATCTCTTCCAGCGCTATTAGCTTTAGCATCAACAACGTTGGCATTTAAAGTTACAGTTTCTAAAACTTCATTGCCGGACATTACGCTAACGGAAGCTGCATGAGCGCCAGTAGGAGCATCATTAGCTACTTTTACGTCAACATATACTACTGCATTTTTACCAGGTTCTAGAACTACCAAGCTTTCGCTTAAGGAAGCTGAAGCCCAGTCGCCGGTAACTGCTTTTAAAGTATAAGCTTTAGAAGCGCTGCCTGCGTTAGTCAATGCAATGCCATATGAAGCTGCTGCGCCAACGGCCACAGTTTGTGTTTCAGGGCCAACTGCCAATACTAATTTGTCAACGTTAGCAAATTGTTCATTGCCAACAACGGTTAATTTGAATGCTTTTTTAACAGTTTCCTTCAAATCCTTGTATTGAGCAGTAACTACTACATCGTATTCTCCCGCAGCTGCATCAGCTGGGATGTTTAACATTAAGCCGCCGTTAAAATCTCCGGATACGCTTTCGCTGTCATCAGCTTTTATTTCATCAATAAATTCTGACGCGCTAAGGCCTAATTCAGGGATAGCTACGGTAACTTTAACATCTTCTTCAGTTCTATCTCCAAAGTTTTCCACCAAAACATTGGCTAATAGTGAGCGTCCTGCTTTCACAGTATTGCTTGGTGAAAAGGTTACGTCTTCAATATTAACTGAATGTCGAGGTGATTCTACTTCTAATGGGAAGCTTATCTGAATCGGTTGCGAGTTTCTATCGAGAACGAAGATTCTCAAAGCATTTTCACCGTTGGTTAAATCTGTTGGAACTGGAACATTCAGTTTAACTGACTTTCTCGTTCCGGCTTTAACGTCAAATAATCCGGTTGTGTCTTGTAGCTCTTCGCTGTCAGAGTACTCGTAACCGCTGATTCTTGCTAGAACTTCTATACCTTTAGCATCTACAGGCCCCTGATTTCTCAAGGTAACTTTGATGTCCAGGTCTTCACCTTCTTCTACGGCAACATTGGTGCCCCAGGTGAAACCATCCCACCACTGGGTTCGCTGTGAATCCCATCGGTAATCTTCGCCATTAACTTCAACTGTAATATCCCAAGGGTAAAAAGCCCCAGTTAGGCTGCCTAGATTGCTTTCTGATGGTACAGCAGCAACCAAAGATACAGTTAGTAAGCTAATAACGAAAACTGTTATTAAACTCAAAAGTTTTCTCATTTTAATCTCCTCCAAATTTTAAAACTTTTTGGACTATGAATAGAGCCAAGCCCTATTACAAAGGCTTAACTCTAGGCTTATTTTTAAATCTTTCGTGAATTTTAGTATTGTTTAGTGGAAACATCAGTTAACTATTAATTAATGGCTAATGCCTTAAATAGGTGTGGAAAGAAAATTCGCTTAAACCGCAGTGGTTTATTAATAGGTCATGAGAGGAAAGTCCGCCTATTGGTAGATGCTTATTCAACAAAACGTATACTGGGGTGCTTATTGATGCACAGAGATAGACCTAAAAGACTGGTTTTGTTCCCCATAATTTTCGCCAGGAATCTTGGAAAATACCATAAGGCCTTCCCAATATCGCACTGGCGGCTAGTCCGATGCCGAAAGCAGTTAATCCCTCTTTAAAGGAAGTTCCAGAGCAGTATAGTTGCAAAGAATATAACGGAATTTGAAAACACCAAGTAGCAGTTGTATCAGCAATATATTTTGAAAACTGGCGGCTTTGCGGAGTTATATTTAAGGCATCAGACCAGTATTTTCTAAAGAGTCCATGTGGATGAGCTACTACTGCTCCAATAACTAAACTGGTTAAACGCGAATTTATCACTTCGTCTAGTTCTAACCCGGAGATGCATTCTGTGGCCGTCATGATTGGAGTCCAATACAACCATGATGCGGTAGTATTCACCAGATAATTTCTGAGTTTAGAATTTTGCTGTTTATATTCAATAAGAGAACTGTTGACTCTTTCCTCGAGATCTTTCTGATGAGCCATCAATAATTAAAACAATAGCCAAATTATTAAGATTTATGATGCTTAGTTAATCGAATTCTATTAAATTGTTTTGGCCAGTGTTTCTACAAGCTATAGAGAATTTTGAATAGTCCCTCTTTCATTGACAGAATTCTCTATACCTGTATTTTATTGCCCAATAACTTCAAAATCTGCCTACAAAAAGATCTTCCATAATTGGTAAATTACTCCCAAAACAAACATAAAAATCAGCGCTGATCCCAGGAGTTTATGCGGCTTCAGGCTGTATTCCGGCTTTCTGTCTCCAAGCAATTTAGCTTTCCAATACATTAGTATTATTAGTATTCCGTCCAGCCCGCCAGCTACAGCCCCAGTAATGCCCAAAATAGTAATAAAAGTTGTCAGTTTAAATAGCGCGATAAATAAAGGAATGGAAAAAGTAAGGATTAAGGCTATATTCCGCGGTAATTTAAAATCGTAATGGTAAACTTGCACTAAAGCCAGCCCAAGGGTTAAAAAAGAAGTAAACATGGAAAGAACAGCTAGAATGTTAGCCAAAATCCCCAGAATCGGATGGGAATAAAAGCTTAAAGCTACGGTAGCAATGCGCTGATTGGGCTCTAATAATGAAAAATTATCCGCGCCAACCACCCCCACAATAATAATCGTAAAAATTACATAAAGAATAATTGGCAAGACGGAACCAGCCAGAATAGCTTCTCTCATTAAATTTTTATGCTTTCCTAAAACCTGATGGACTTCTGGAATTCCTGGAGAGCCCATAAAAGCGAAAAGAATCACCCCATAGGGCAAAAATAACTGCTGCCAGTTGAAGCCAGTATAAAAAGCGCTATTAATCTTATTAATGGAAAAAATGCCAATTAAGACTACTACTGCCAGTAATAAGGAAATCAGGTACAATTCAGTTCTTCCCGTAGCCTTAATTCCCTTATAGACAATAAACACGCCAAAGATAAAGAACAGAATCGTCCAGAACAATGGCGATCCTTTAGTGTTAAAGCTCCATAAATATTTACGAACAATGACAGAGCCATAAAACATTTGCCAATTTTCCCTAGATACTTCCCAGCATAACCAGTTAACTGATGATGGCCGTTAGTCCTAAGAATTACTTCTCCGGCAAAGAGATTAAGATAAACAAAAGCAATTCCAATCGCGACCATTAAGATTAAGCCGTACAAAACACCAGCCTTAGCCACAACATAAGGAATTCCTAAAATTCCCGCGCCAATGATCGTTCCAACTAATGTAAAAATAGCTACCCAGATGATGTATTGGTTATAGAAACCGATATACTTCTTAACTTCACCTTCTTTTTTAAACATCTATTCTTTCGTAAGTAATCAGAATTTATAATAGTTTGGACTTAATCAGCAGAGGCGTAACCGCACGAGCTCATTTATGCAACACCCCAGACTTAATCAACTTCCAATATTCCAACAATTGGATAATGGTCTGAAGCCATTTCTGTATCTTTATTCTTAACCACATAAGCGTCTCGTACACTTATTCCCGGAGAAATAAACATGAAATCCATTCGCACGCCTTCCCGCGGGCTTCCATAAGCGTAATTAGTTGGCGCGGTGGAAGTTCTCGCTTCTAAAGGAAAAGCGTCTTTAAGACCTAATTCTAAGAGCCAGGAAACTAATTTTGCTTTCTTCCAATTGTTTAAAATAAGGCCAGCTTTTTCTGGATCATAAGAAATTAAATCTGATTTAATTTTTTCCCAATCATATCTATATCGATCATCGGGATGAACAGTATTAAAATCGCCAGTCAGGATATATGGTTCCTGCCGGCTGGAGATTAATGGCTGCAATACGGCTATCTTTTCTTCATCTGATCTTCCCGGAGAGGGATGGATGACATCAATAGTTAGCGCTTGGTCTTCCAACGGAATTTGCGCTCTAACCGCGCCCTTATGAGCCAATGGAAACGATTGCGCCTGCATCGGAAACCTCGACAGCAAATAATTTCCCCCCTCGTTACTTCTTCCTGGCCCAAAAAAAGGATAGCCGCCAAATTTTCCGTAAGGGAAATCGAACAAAGAGCGATAATTCATCGTAATTTCCTGAGAATTGGGGCCGCCGTAACAAGCTTCGGTCAAGGCTAAAATATCCGGTTTGACGTTTCCGACAACTCGCTGCGCCGCATGAAGGCGATGCTCTTCCAAAACATGATTTCGGCTATGAAATCCCCTTTCAATATTCCAAGACATTAAAATAAGTTCCATGTTAATTAAAGAGTGGGGACGCTGGGAAATTCACTTTGGCATTTAACGCCATCGATTTGAACCCAGATCTAAGGCTAACTTCAGGGAAAAAGTTATATCATTGCCGAAGCTCAACTTTCCAAGTTCTGGAGGCCCCAATTCTGCCTGGTTAAACTACGTCCCCTTACCTTAGATAAGACTCTGAGTTATTTATTAATATTTCCTAAGCGAAAGGCTAAAAAATAAAAGCTATTACTAAACTATAGTAACTGACATTAATTTTTGAACAATAAATAGCAGTTACTATATACAAAAGACATAACTAATTGTATAAAAATTTATGTCTTTTGGTATATTATGCTATTGATAATTGATAACGGCAGCCAGAAAATAAAACAATTTGCAGGAACTCTGCAGGAATGGGATGTTCCCTACAAAATGATCCGTGGAAGCAATAATGCTGACTTGAGGGGCGTTGAGGGGATAATTTTATCTGGCGGTTCGGGACACCCAGCGCAGAGAACCGATATATATGGCAATTATGCAGCTCTACTTAAAACACAGGTGCCAGTATTAGGCCTTTGCCTGGGACATGAAATGATTGCTCATTATTATGGCGGATCGTTAGAAACACTGCTTAAACTACAGTTGGGATTACAGGAAGTTATTATCGAAAAACCAGACCCCCTGTTTCCAAAAAGAAGATACCTTCTGGAGAAGAAACATAGTTATCATGTAACTACCGTTCCCAAAGATTTTGTTGTGTTAGGCTATTCTGCCGCCTGTCCGATTGAAATAATTAAACATTCAACAAGACCGATTTATGGAATTCAGGGGCATCCGGAAGTTTCAGAAGAGGGATTGGAGATTATGAAGGATTTTTTAAAGATGTGCGGTTTGAAACCAAAATAAGTATTTCTTTCATCAATTATCCGCAACCATTTTAAACCTTAAACTATTCCTTGAATTGATGAGAAAATTAAAAAAAGAACCTTCTCTAGTTTAAATGTATTAGGTACTTTATAAACAATGAAAAAAGCTACAGCTATTTTACCCACCAAGAACGGTAATTTTCGGATTTATGCCTATCAAGATAGCCAAAACAGAGAACACCTTGCTTTAGTTAAAGGCGAAATAGAGTTTAAAGAAAATGTCCCTCTCCGAATGCATTCGGAATGCCTGACTGGCGACCTTCTTGGCTCATTGCGCTGCGACTGCGGTGAACAGCTGGAAAAAACTTTTGAATTGTTATCCACAGAAAACAGCGGAATTATCCTGTACTTAAGGCAGGAAGGCCGGGGCATTGGCTTATTGAATAAAATCAAGGCTTATAATCTGCAAGAGCATGGCTTAGATACCGTTGAAGCCAACCACCATTTAGGGTTTAAATCGGATGAGCGGGATTACCGGCAGGCGGCCGAGATCATTCAAGATTTAAAGGTTAAATCAGTAAAACTTATCACTAATAATCCGTCCAAAATTGTCGGCTTAGAGCGACACGGAATTATCGTCCAAGAACGAATCCCTTTGGTTACCAAGCCTCAGCAGCATAACCGCCAGTATTTACTAACTAAAAAAGAAAAACTGGGGCATGCCTTGTGATTAGCTTAGACGGAAACTATGGAGAAGGCGGTGGCGCATTAATAAGGACCGCTTTAGCCTTATCAACTTTAACGGGAAAATCCTTTGAAGTTACTAATATTAGAGCCGGAAGGCCTGAATCCGGATTAAAGGCGCAACATCTGAGCGCGATTACTGCTTTAAAGCAGCTCTGCGATGCGAGAACAAATGAAGTATCCATTGGTTCAGAACATCTAACTTTTGTCCCTGGAAAAATTAAGAAAGGAAATTATCGGATAGATATAGGCACTGCTGGCAGTATTTCTTTATTATTGCAGGCATTAATCCTGCCCTGCCTGTTTGCTCCGGGAAAAATAACCCTCAACATCAAGGGCGGGACCTGCGGCAAATGGCAAGCTTCGGCGCACTATCTGCAAAATGTTCTTCTGCCGCAATTAAAACGGTTTGCTGAGAACATCGAATTAAAGATCATCCGGCATGGTTACTATCCTAAAGGAAGCGGAGAAGTTCAGTTGATCATTGCTCCAAAAAAGAATTTCCAGGAATTAACCACCCCTAAAATTATCTTAACCCAGCAAGGTTCTCTTGAGCAAGTTAGGGGAATTATCAATCTGTCGGCTGAGTTGCAGGAAAAGGAAGTAGCCCCAAGAATAAAGATGTCTGCGGAATCCCCCCTGAAAAAATATCGCGTTCCAATTAATTCAAGGATAGAATACACGACTGCGCCCAGTATCGGCGGAGAAATTGTATTATGGGCCCTGTTTAGCGCAAATAAAATTCTAGATCCGGACAACCCCGTCATTCTCGGCAGCGATGCCTTAATTGAAAAGGGAAAACGGTCTGAAGAAATCGGCCGAGAAGCCGCCGAAAGGCTAATGCAAGAAATTTCCTCTGGCGCTGCTGTTGACCATTACCTAGCCGACCAGTTAATCCCGTTTATGGGCTTGCTGCCGGGATCAGAAATACTCTGTTCAAAAATAAGCGAACATACCAGGACTAACATCTATGTCGTGGAAAAGTTTCTTAAGGTAAAATTCCTTATCACTGGAAATAAGATTAAGGTTGAACAGGCCTAACTTTAAATTTCCTTTTCGTAACATTTTTCAAAACTTCATTCAAAAGATTTATAAACCAGATGTTTCCTAAGCAGATCATGGAAAGCAAACTCTGCTCAGTTACCAAGAAAACAGTTTATAATGATCCAGGGTCCGTTAGATTTCTCTGCCCGGAATGCGGTCAACATGAAATTGTAAGAAGCAAGGAAGCTAGAGTTAATGCCATGAGATATACTTGTCCTAATTGCAATTTTATTGGACCTAATTAAAAACTCGATTGAAATTTATGGCTAAAGCAGTAATAACTTTTAAATTAATGCCGGAATCTCCACACGCTAATCTTAGTTCTATTAAAAAAAAGGCTGAAATCATTGCTAAAGATGCCGGAGCCATCGGCGAAATGCAAATTAAAGAAGAGCCCATCGCTTTCGGATTAAAAGCAGTAATTGTGATGGCCATGTACCAGGTAGAGGGGTCAGACTTTGAAGCTATTGCCGCAAAGATGAAAGAAATTCCCGAAGTGCAGAATGCTGAAGTAGCTAAGATGGATCTGGCGCTGGGATAACCCTTGCTTTTTAAGTCCGCTTAAATTCTCCTAATGTTAATGTTTAGAAGATTTTCAGTTTTATTTTTAACAATCTTTTTATTGAGCTGCGCTTCTAAGCCAATTATTAACAATATTAGCGAGGTTTCAAAGATGAAATTAACCAGCTCTGCATTTAACAATAACGGCTTTATGCCCAGCAGATATACTTGCGATGGCCAGAACATCAGTCCGCCATTGACGGTCTCAGAAGTTCCAGAGGACGCCCGGAGTTTGGTCTTAATTATGGATGATCCGGACATTCCTGATTTCGTAAAAGAAAAATACGGAATTCAAATTTGGGATCATTGGATCGTATTTAATATCGCTTCAACAATCAAAGAAATTTCTGAAGGCCAAAATCCTGCCGGGATCTTAGGAAAAAACACCAGAGGAAGCAATGCTTACAGCGGGCCTTGCCCTCCAGATGCTGAACACCGCTATTTCTTTAAATTGTTGGCTTTAGATTCAAAACTAAACCTGCCTGCCGGATCCAGCAAAACTCAAATTGAGGAAGCTATGAACGGCCATATTATTGAAAAGGCCGAATTAGTTGGAAGGTATAAC
>JAGVYX010000046.1 GCA_018303045.1 Candidatus Woesearchaeota archaeon | reverse complement strand
GATGCCGATGTCCTTTTGGAGCCTGAAGCTCTGGAATCAGCCGTAGCCTTAATGGAAAGAAAAAAAACAGCCCTGCTGAGCTGTTTTCCCTGCCAGAAAATGAAAACTGTTGGCGAATGGCTGATCGTCCCCCTGCTGGACTGGCTGCTGCTCTCTTTCATTCCCCTGGATTTGGTCTATCGAACCAAAAATAATAGCTTCAGTGTGGCTATCGGCCAGTTTATCCTTATCCGCAAGAGCACCTATTACAAAATCAACGGCCACGAGGGGATAAAAGACAAAATTACCGAAGATGTTTATTTATCCAAACGAGTCAAGCTTTCTGGAAACCGAATTCTCGCTGCCCGAAGCAAAGGATTGGTAAAATGCCGGATGTACGGCAGTTTTAAAGAATCATTGGACGGCTTGTCTAGGTCATTTTACTTGGGATCGCATCTTTCCCCTGCAGCTTACATTCTATCAGTTATCGGATTTGTTTTTCTGTTTTTTTTCCCAGTAGCCATGTATATTATTAACGTAGAATTTCTGTACATGCTGATTCCCTTATTGCTGCAGAGAATCTGCACTTCCATCCTAGCCTGCCAGAATTTTATTTTTAATTTAATTCTTCTTCCCATTCATGGAATATTGGCCGTAGTTACCTGCTCCAGATCGGTGTACTTGGCTTTAAACAACAAAATTGTCTGGAAGGGAAGAAAGTTATTATCACGAATTGGCAGATGATGATACAGTATGGCCAATTTGCAGGAAAAGTTAATATGGCCGGAAGTTGCTTCCTAAAGAAAAATGTACTGGAACTAAAAAATTACCACTAGAAAAAAAGAAAAAAAAAGGCTTAATAGCCCCGGCAGTCCTTGCAGTAATACCGATTGGCATTTTCCACAACTATCCGCTTGCTGCAGCCTTTGCAACACCTCTGTATTTTGAAACGCTTCACTTCTTGGAAGATGTGCTGTTTCATGATATCACCTACTTTTTTTTTGAAAAACAGTTCCAATTCTCATTAATAAAATAACTCTTTAGTAAAAAAAATTTAGACCAGTCTTCCTCTTTTTTGCAAGAAAAACACTTCATCTTTGTTGAGTAAAGTATACTAGTATTTAAATTTGTCGTGATTCGCGACGAGAAAATTGAAGAAAATCCTGAAAGAGCGACTACACTGAAGAGGAAGAAACAAAGCTTATCTCAGAAAAAACACAAAATAAACTCCAAAAGCAACCATTAAAAGCCAGATAACTCGGCTCCAGTCTAAAATTTTTCGGCCATCAAAATTGCCGAAAGGAATCAGGTTAAATAATCCCAGCCACAGATTGATAAAAAAGCCCATTTGGAATACAGAGCGATAGGCCGGAAGCGCCTGCAATAAGGTAAAAAAAATCATCCCCAGGACATAATTGGTTAAAGGGCCGGCCAAGCTGATTAAGCCGTTTTCTTTTCTGGTCACCCGGCCGGAAATCATCACCGCGCCGGGAGCGGCAAAAATAAATCCAACAATAATTGCCAGGCCTAACGCTAAATACAGCAAGTTGTCGAAAGCTCTAAACTCGGCCGCGCAGCCGTACCTCTGGGCGACAAATTTGTGGGCTAATTCATGCAATAAAAATCCGAAGCCGGCAGTTACCAGGGAAATAAAAAATAGAATAATAAATTGCGCTGAAAAAATCTTCCCAATTCCCCCGCCAATCATTGAAGCTCCGGCATAGACGAATGCAAACGCCAGAGATAAAACTATCCAGGCTTTGGAAATTTCTATTAATTCCGTTTTAGAGGTCTTAATCGGGCCAATATTAAGGGGGTGATAAGTCATCGTTAATTTCATCCAAAACTTTTTTCAGTTTCAGAGCATTTTCTTCCACAGCCACCAGCAAATTCAAGTCAGCAAAATGCTCTTCAGCGCACTCTGCGCAATAATATTCCGAAGTATCTTTTATCCTGAATTTAGCTTCAATATCACAATCTACGCACTTCTTGGGCATTTATGCATATTAGAGGTAATAGATTTAAAAACTTTTAGATAATTTTGGCTTCATCCAATATATTTTAGGAGCTTCTTTGGATTTTAGGCACACGAAAATAAAAACTTCGTATATCCCTAACGTTAATTGCAGTAAAAAATAATACAACTGTATTATTTTTCATATTTTTCATCAAAAACATGAAAAGGATATAACTGTCTTATTTTTTATGGACAAATCAAAGAAGTGGCAAAGTTAGGTTACTTATACGCAATTTTTGGAAGGTAAT
The DNA here is from genome assembly GCA_018303045.1 of Candidatus Woesearchaeota archaeon. GTDB lineage: Archaea > Nanobdellota > Nanobdellia > Woesearchaeales > GW2011-AR9 > JAGVYX01. Next base: position 3,614 of record JAGVYX010000046.1, on the reverse strand, counting down.
TATGTCTATTAATCCCGTAAATTTGTCGACAACAATAATGGCGGCAGTCGACCAAAATTTCAAATCCAAAATTTTATACTCCGTTAAAAATTTGATAGTGTAATCCTTTGACTGATAAAAACTATTTATTTAGGATTATAACTAACTAAGGAATAAGTCAGATATTAACACTGCCAAAAATTTAACCTAACCTGTTCGGGCCGTGAGGTGCCTCAGCCCAGATGCCGCCCATTTAAAACTTCTGTTAATTCCCGCGTTTCAGGAAATCTAAAAATTATTTTAATAATTCTGGGATAAGAAATTGAATATTCTTTCTACGCTTTGCCTAACAGTTCGATTTACGGTCGTTACTTCTAGATCTGGATTTTTAGGCGGTTCGTAAGGATTAGATTCAGCAATGCCAATAAAATCTTTAATCTCTCCTGACAACGCCAGTTTATACAGCCCCTTTACATCCTTCTTAATGCATTGTTCTAGTGGCGCATTGATGAATACTTCAAAGAATGCCGGCCCAATAATGTTCCTAGCCATTATCCGATCTTCGTGATAAGGAGCAATAATTGGAACCAGTATTAGGTCATGTTCCTGAAGCTTCTGCTTGGCTAATTCGGCAATAAGCCTATTGTTTTCTCTGATATCTTCACGAGAGAAGCCCAGTTGTCTATTAACAGTGCTTCTAATGACATCTCCATCAAGTATTTCTACTTTCTTGCCAGTTAACTCTAACCGCCGTTTTAACTCGTTAGCAATGGTAGTTTTGCCAGAGCCGGAAAGACCAGTAAACCACAATACTTTATGATCTTTATTTAAAGAAATCATTAGGCTACAAAAACCTCTTCGCCGTTCTTGAGAGCATTAAGAATCAGTTGTGAGATTTGAGATCGCATAAACCATTCGGGAGGCGCCAGGCCTTTCTCAAATAACTGCCTGGCTTCAGTTCCCGAGATAGTAAGCTTTTCTTCTTCTTTATGCTGGCCATCCTCTTCATCATGAACATGTTGGCCTAGTTTTTTTGAATAAAAAACATGATTGAACTTTACGGGAATTATTCCTAAATCCGGAAATCGGTCAAAAATATTATGGGATGCTTTGGGATGATAGTAATTTCCTACGCCGGTATGATCGCGCCCGACAATAAAATGGCTGCAGCCAAAATTTTTGCGGCAGAGAGCTGTAAACAATGCCTCTCTTGGGCCGGCATACCGCGAGTAACTCGAAAAGGCCCCAAAAACAACTTTATTCTTCGGGTAAAACTCTTTACTCATCAATTCATAAGACCTGAGAATATACTTAGCGTGGTAGTCGCCTTTCTTTTTTTTACCAATAATTGGATGGACAAATAGCCCATCGCAATTAGTTTTCTTTAAAGCCGAAAGCTGAATGAATTCATGACCTCGATGAATTACATTTCTAGTATGGAAACCAACTACTTTGGACCAGCCGCGGTCTTCAAATAATTTACGGGTCTGGCGCGGCGTTAATTCATATTCCTTACTCTCATTTTCTCCCCTTTTAAGCAAGGTTATCTTTCCGCCCAGCAGAATGGGGTTCATTTTTAAGATTCGATTGACTCCAGGATGGCTTTGATCCAAGCTGCCGTACATTTTCTCGGCGATTTCTTCTCTGCTAATAGTATAAATTTCCGAAAGGCGCAAGATGGCAATAACCTGGCCTAGGCCATCAACTAGCGCAACATCAGAACCTGCTTTCAGCGTTTTAGCTTCTTCTTCTGAAACATCTAAATAAATGGGCAGCGGCCAAGGCAGGCCATTAGCTAGACGCATTCTGTCCAGCACCGATTGGAGATCTGTTTTTCCCATAAATCCTTCCAATGGGCTGTAGGCGCCAATAGCTATTTGTTCAACATCTCTTTGGCGTTCTTCATCGATTTTAACTTTAGGCCAACTAGAACAATCAAAATCCTGTTTGGCCACACGGTCAATTAACCTCCCCCCATGGGGGGGGACTAAGGAAGAAGAGAGTTCTAAATTCAATAAATAATTGCTGTCCTCTAACGTTTTGACAAAAATAGTTTCTTTATCTTTAATTTCATCGATATTCACGGCTAGTTGGGCATGCCTTATTAATTTATTTATCATATTAACGCAAGCCTGCGGATATTTTCCAATAGCCGTCTCGCCAGCCAAAGCTAGCCCTGTGGCCCCATCAAGAATAGTATTGAGAACATCGTGAACTTCAGCCCGCGTTGGTTTTCTCTTTTCGATCATCGTTTCCAACAAGTTGGTGGCTACAAATACGCCTGTGTTTTTCTGCTTGGCGCGGTGCAAAATAATTTTTTGCGTAAAGGGAATTTTTTCGATAGGTATTTCCTTGCTTAAATCGCCGCGATCGATTAATAGGTAGTCTGATTTTTCTATAATCTCGTCCAAATTTTCTAAGGCATCGAAGCATTCTATTTTAGAGATTATTTTCATAGTATTTTGCGTAGCTGTCTTGACTTCATCTACAGCTTTTCCAGATCTGATAAAAGAAGCGGCAATATGGCTTACCCCGTATTTTAACCCCAGCTTAATGGCTTGGCGGTCTGTTTCAGTTAATGTCGGCAGCCGGATTGGCCTCTGGGAAGCTGTGTCAATAAGAATTGCCTTATTTTTTCCTAAAACTCCGCCAGTTATAGCCTTGGTTAAGATGTATCCTTTGTTAATCATAGAAGTTTCTGTAACCAGCAAAGTTACCGTGTCAAAGTCTACGCTGATTAAATCTCCTTTCTGCAGCTGCTTAGCTACAAAAGAAGGCTTCAGAGAAAACATTTCTTTGGTGCCAATGATCCCTTCAACAGAAATTTTAACTTCATCATTTTCATCGAGCTCAATAATTGATGTGGTCAAATCTCCGGTGCGAACCTGCGAGCCTTGGGTATCGACAACAAATTGGATCCCGATTTTTTTAGCTAATTTCATAAAATATTCAACATCTTCCAATGAAGAATGAGACATATTAACACGAACAAAATCTACGCCTTTGTCTTTAAGCATTACTAAATCTTCTTCTTTGTTTGTAGATGGGCCTAAAGTAACAATTAGTTGGGTTTTTTCAGCCATCTTTTTAGGCTTAATTAGTTCAGCCATCAATTTAAAAGAATTATGGAATTATAATTCCAAATAGATTAAAGTTGAGCTTTATTTACGTATCATATCAGCTAAGAAGCCAAACAAAATAACCTGTATCCCCATCAAAATAAGCAGTAAACTAAGAATAACTGATGGTGTTCTTCCAACATAACCCAAAGTAAAAAAACGATATACCAGCCAGCAGCCAAGCAACACGCCGATGGAAAAAAAAACAGCCCCAACTCTGCCAAAAAACATCAGAGGTTCATAATCCCGGTAAATTCTAAGAATGTTTATCCAAGCCTTCATTGCGTACTGCCAAGGATTTTTAAATAAGCGGCTGGCCCTGGTTTTTCTGGTAATGATAGGAATTTCTGTTATTTTAAACCCTTGTTTGGCAGCCTTGATTATCTGCTCCTGAGTATAAGTGAAAGTATTGATATAACTCATGTTTGACATTTTTTCCTTAGCTCGTCGAAGAATTTCTTGATCGACAGATTTTCATTTATAAAGAATAGGCATTCTGAAATATTTTCTTGTATT
>JAGVYX010000045.1 GCA_018303045.1 Candidatus Woesearchaeota archaeon | reverse complement strand
TCGCAGATAATTACTTCAAAATGGGGATAAGTTTGTTTTAATAGCGATTGCAGCAGCTGGGGCAAATTATTTTCTTCGTTTCGCGCGGGTATCAGCACGGAGATGAAAGGCTGGTGTCTCGACCGGCTTTTTGTTAATTTCGTCGCTGTAAAAAAGTTGTAGAAGCCAATGATCGTTGATAAACTGATTAAAACTGCAGCGGTTTCCAGCAGAACCACCGTTAATTACCTATTAATCTTTTAAAGAAATCGAGAATAACTCTAAAAAAGCCCTTTTTTACCGGCGCCGGCTGCTGTTCCACTGGCAATGCGGTTTCGATTTTTGCGGGAGCAATTTCCTCTTTTGGCTGCTGCCGGCCAATCACAACTGTTCCTAAGTCTGGGCTGCTGAAACGGTAATATAGATAATCCCCCTCTTTCTTGCTGATGGTTGTAACTAAAGGCTGATTTTCCAGATAGGCCGTTAATTCTTTCTCTGGAATGGATACTAAATCTGATTTTTTAATTTTCAGCAAAATCTCCAGAGGGCCAAAATTATCTTCAGCGTTGGAAGAGACTTTGAATGCCGATAAATAGCTGCCCTCAAATGATTCTGGGGGAAGCGCTTCTTCAAAAATAATTTTAGAATTTTTAGTGTCTTCTACAACCCCAACCGTTGCTTCTTTGACGTGGGGGATATTTCTGACTTCAAAATGCAGTTTTTCTCCTTCTGGCAGATAAGAGATAATCTGTATGGCGGTTCCTCCGGTAATGGAAGGGTTTTGCATCATCAACAATCCGGTTGAAAAAGCCAGGATCATAATTAGAATAATAACATAGCTAATTTTATTTGAAGAACCCCCTCTTTTCATGAATATTACTAATTAAAAGAAATATATAAAGTTAATCTTTGTTTTTTTGGCTTTTCGGCTTCATCCAAAAAATAATCGCCACGCCAGACTCACTCAGCATTGGTTATCGTGATATGCGGCGCCTTCCCATAAGGAATGCCCTTCCGCATGCGCTTAAGTGAGCATTATGTCGTTCGTTTAATGGCGGTGGCGATTTATTGGATGAAGCCTGGCTTTTCGATATTCTTTTAAGCAGCAAAATCAATTTTAGAACAAATGCGGCCGGAATTGAAATATTTATTATGGAGCAAATTACTCGTCGGAGTTCTAACGGGCTTTTTGCTGATCGGCCTGCCATTGTATCTTTCGGATTTAGGCCTGGAATTATCGGAGATTGGTTCGGTTTTTGGCCTGGCCATGCTGGTTTACGCGCTGATAAGCTATTATCTAGGCTCTTATTCTGAATCTTCCGGCCGGTTAGTGGTGGGAGTTATCTCCATCGCTGGAATGGCCTTATCTTCCCTTTTTTTTGGGATAATGCCGCTGTTTTCGGTGAGCATTGCGCTATTTGTCTTTGTAATCAGCAAAATCCTGTTCAACCTTTCCGATTCCATTTTAAGGAACATTGTTAAAATCAGAGTGCTAGACTTAACTAACTCTGAACAGCTGGGCTCTAATTACGGTTTTCTGATTTTTGCCGACAGCCTGGGCCACGGGCTGGGAATTTTATTGGGCGGAGTACTGGTTTCAGCGATTACCTTCCAAATGGTGTTTTTTGGATTGGCTCTCTTAACAGTTGTTTCTTTGTTTTTCTATCTGAAAACTGGAGACTTGCAGGAAAAGTCTAAACCGGAAAAAATTTTTCGCATCTCTAACCTGATTAACACCTCCTGGACCTTTAAAATAGTTTTGCTGGTAAACACCATTCTGTTGTTGGGCATTTACCTCGTAGATTATTTTGGCCTGCCGTTATTTCAGAAAGAAGTTCTTCAGATGTCTAATGAGCAGATATTTCTGTTATTGGGAACAGCCTGGCTGCTATATGCTTTGTTTAGCTATCTGGGGGGAAAACTTTATGACCGGTATGGATTAAAATTATTATTATTGTCTTTACTTTTAATTGGAATTACTTCTATTTTACTGGCTTTTACCAGAAATATCGTTTTATTCTCTTCTTTGGTGATTCTGGACTATATCTTTTTTGCCTTTGCTGATCCAGCCCGCTTTGCCTTGGCGGGATTAGTTTCCTTAAAGAAAAAAGGGATGCTGATGTCTTTTTTTGAATTTTTTTCTCTGCTGGCAGCCGCGCTGGTATTATTATTTTTTGGGAAGTTGGTTGCAATATTTGGCTTTGAGTTTATTTTTATTTTAAGAGGGATAGGCCAGTTTATGGCGATAGGGCTAATGTTGTTGATATATACTCGAAGCATTAAATTATCGAACAGGTAGTGCTTCTCGTAATAGTAAAAGCACATCATTTATGTTCGAATATTTGATGCTTTTACTTATCATAAATTAAAATATGGGTCCACTGGGATTTGAACCACCAGCCACTGGACAACTGCAGATAGAATTTATTAAGGATCATTTTTGTCTTTTTACTGTAAAAAATGATGCTTAAAATTCCAACCAGTTATCTTGATAGGCGTATTGGTTTTAAAATCCCTCAGAAATTATCTGAAGATTTAGCTGAAATTGTTGGAATATTATATGGTGATGGTCATATGGCTAGACATCAGAAAGATTACATCTCGGAGATTGTTGGCCATTTAAACTTAGATTATGATTATTTGACTGGTCACGTTTCCCTGTTGTTTTATAAGCTATTTAATATTTTGCCCAGCACTTATCTCAAAAAAAATAACGCTATTTCTATCAGATTTAGGTCAAAAGCACTTAATTATTATCTTGAAAGCCTGGGCATTCCTCCAAGGAAGAAAGGAAATTTAGAAATTCCAGCTTGGATTTTAGCTGATGACCAATTTATGCGTAGTTTTATCAGAGGGTTAATTGATACGGACGGATCATTAGTCTTATTAAATCGAAAGCAAAAGAAACATTTGTTTTATCCTCGTATTTCTTTAGCTCTGAATGACAAGGATGTTATCGCTGGAGTTGCCGGTTGGCTAGACGATAAAGGATTGAATGTTTGTACTATGAAAGATAATAGAAAGTATATTTATAAGAATGAGACTAGATGGCCTACGGGCTATCGCTTGAACGTAAATGGAAGAAAACAGTTGGAAAAGTGGATGGATTTAATTGGCTTTAGAAATAAGAAACATCTTGATAAATATATCAAATATAAAAGTGGGCTCGCTGGGACTTCCAAATCCTAGAGATTTGTAGTCTCAAAGGAGATATTTGAATTCCTGCATTTTTTAAATGTCCCAGGACGTCACGGTCTTCAGCCGTGTGTTCTCCCAGTCTGAACTACGAGCCCTTAAACTATAAAATTGGACTTTCATTTATAAGGATTTCTGAAAATCTGAAGTCAGGATATTAAATATTGCTTTTGATTCTAAATCATAATATTCTAAATACTAATCGTGCTCTGGAAAATTACTCCGGCAAAGATGTTGAACAAAATCATGATTACCGCAGCCAAAATACAATACAGTAAGGTGCTTCTTACCAGATTTTTTCCTAACTCATATCTCTCCCCCAGCCGGTCAGCGCCATTTTCCACTCCGCTGCTTAATTTGGTTAGAATAAAAGCAATTTGCACAATATATATGCCTACAATAATCTGAAAATAATACGTGGGAATGCCCAGGCCGAAGATATCTAAGATTCCGCCAAAAGCGCCGGCTTCTCCTCCGTCCTGGGCGGTTAATTGGGTTAATTGGGCGCTCAATCGGGTTAAAATAGTGGAAATCATTGAAGTGATGCCGATAACTATGCCGGCAATCGCTGGCGTTAAAAATTTGATCTGCGATTTCATGGAAGAAATAACATCAGCCATCAAATCTTTTAATCGTTCCTCAACGCGATGAATTTCTTTAATATAACGGGACATGGACAATAAGGCTTGCGCGGCAATCCTAGGCCCTTTTTTAATGCTTTCAATGAGCACTTTCATTGATGACTCGATAACTTTGGAAGGAAAACTGTATAAGGAGCCCACTCGCTGGTCAAAAATGGCCTGTTCTAAGCCCATACCCAATGTAGTGATGTTTTTTTCAGTGATGTTAAAAAATTCTCCGGAAGTAGTTCCCCGCATTACCTGCGCCACTTTGGCGAAAGCAATTTCCGCCGGCAGCCCGTCGCCTAAACGGTTGCCTAATTGAAATAAGGCGGAGGAGAATTCGTCTTCCAAAGCTTTAGCGCGTTCCCGGATCTTAATTACATTTTTGGACCGCAAGGAAAAGTAGGTTCCCAATGATAATCCTAAGCTTAAAACCACCGCTAGAGAAATAAGGGAAGCTCCCAGCCCGTAAGGGCCGAGTTTGTCTCCTGGCGCGCAACCACCTTCTTCCGACGGCGGGCAAAGATATTCCTGAAGTTTGTAATTGCCTTCAGCAAAATTAATTTCAAATTCCGGATTTAAGGCATGCAGAATTAAGGGGCTTAAGCCAATAATCGCCAGAACAGCAAAAATCATCACGCTAAAATACAGGGGATTAACGCTGAGGGAAACTTTGCCGCCTAAAGGAATGTTGACATTGCGGTATTTATTTAATTCCGGGCGTTCGCCGATGTCAGCAGCTCCATAACCCGCCGGGCGTTTAGAAAGGATCGTCTGCCCTAAGTAATAAACACTTATCGGTAAGCTGATGTTATACAGAAGGGCGATGTAGATGGCTGTAACAAAGGGGCTTCCTTCAGAGCTTAGGAAACTGACTACCAAGGGCAGAATAACCAATCCCAGAATGGGAAGAATGATTCCCAGCATGTGCAGCATAGTAATGGGCGATTGCAAATTATGGGCATAATGCAGCATGTTTTCATAAGTTCCGGTAAGGATTACATCTAAAGCTTTATCGAGCAAAGAAATTCTTCTTTGTTCAGAAGATTCATATAATGATGATTCCACCAAATGGAAAGCTTCCACAAATTCGCGGTCCCATTCTTTCCAGAATTCCAGATAAGCTTCAGCGGAATCTTTAATGGTGGAAAACCGTTCTGTTTCCACGTCCCACAAGATTTTTCTGAAATCTAATGATAAGGGCGCATCCAGATGGTCCGCAGCAAAGCCGATGGCCCGCTCTAAGTTGGAAGTGTGGCGCATATAAGTTACGATATAAAAAATGCTTTGCACCATCTGGTTGGAAGCTTTCATTCTCCAGGTGTTGGCCATGAAGGAAGGGACTTTCTGCAGCGCGGGAATCAATAACAAGCCGGCAAAAACAGAAAATATCGCTAAAAATAATAGCGGCTGAACTTCCAAAGCGAAAGGAATTCCCAGCGATAGAACAACTCCGCTGAACATTGCTGCCAGCGAAGCCAGAATAGAAAAAGAAGCAACGCCGGAAGGAGTAACCTGCAAATGAGTTATGGCTAAATCTTTCTGCAGCTTGATCGTTTTTTTAGGATCGCTTTTTAATTTTAAGATTTTTTCCGAGAAATTGCAGGCTTGTTCATACCAGTTATATCTGGCTGGATATAATTCCTGCTTAAATTCAGTATATTCGCGGGAAGTAACTTTAATCTCCTGCTGGGACTGTTCGCCAAATTCCGTTCTAATTTTAGCTTTATAATCTTCAATTAATTTTTGATATTTATCTGAATCCATCTATACCGTTTATAAGTAGTCGTTATTGGTTTAAATAAGTTTGTGCGGTTTGAGGTAAGAAATAAAAATCCCAACCGCCCGATATGGCGAGTTGATACAAAATAACCCAACCCTCGCAAGCAGTTGGGTATCAGAAACAAATCAAAAACTTGCTTTATTCCGAATTGCGTGTGCTATCACGTTTTTAGTTTACATTAATTAAGACCGCTTGGTGGTCTTAATGTACAAACTAAATTACAAAAAACTGGTCTGGATTATTAAGCAAAAGCTGAATGGTACTTCAACGAAGAAAATCTGC
>JAGVYX010000044.1 GCA_018303045.1 Candidatus Woesearchaeota archaeon | reverse complement strand
AAAATTTGGAACATCTGGAAAATTAGATGCTCCAAAGAAGTATATTGGAAAAAGAGCCTATGTGATTATTGTGCATTGACTATTTATGCAACACAGCATTTTTAAACATTTTTTGATATATAGCTTTAACTAAATTCAAATCTTCAGCAGTTAATTCGCCAAACAGATATAATAATAATGCATATAGTGATAACAGGATAAGATAATTAATTATTAGAAAAAGGCCTGAATGATGCCAGGCGGCAATAATGTGATAGATAACCGCGGAACAAAAAAAGATTTTAAGAACGGATTTTAAATTAATAAATGCCGCGTGCTGTTTAAAAATATATATGCTGCCGAGAATAAAGGCTGTCGTCGAACTGATCAAAGAAGCCCAAGCGGCCCCAATGATTCCTCCTTTTGGAATCATTAGCGCGCTAAGAATGCAAAGAATAGCAAATGAAGTTAATGAAATAATCGTCTCTGCCATCGGTCTGCCTAAACCAATAATAATAGATCGAAAAGAAGTATAAACAATAATAACACTAACGTTAATTAATAGAATATTTAAAACCGGCGCGGCATCCAGATACAATGGCGGATAAAATAGGGTTATTAATTCTCTGGATGTTGGAATCATTAAAGCGATGATTGGCATTAAAAAAATAAACAGATAGCGGAAAGACTTGAGGATATAATTTCTAATTGCTGGAAAGTTATTCTCCAGCGCTGATTTGGAGATGACTGGCAGTAAAGTAAAAGCTAAAGCTGTAAAAATAGCATAGGGGATGCCGGCTAAAGTGTTAGCAGCGTTAAAAAAACTAGCCTGGAGGTTGTCTTGAAGAAAAAATTTAATAAAGATAATCGGTGAATTTTTTATCAATGTAAAAGCCAGTGTCGCGATGGCTATCGGTAGCGCAAAATAAAAGATTTTTTTGGATTCAAAAGTTTCTGTCGAACAGGATTGAGCATAATTAGACTTAACTTTAAGCTTATAGATGCCAATCAGCAGAGCTAAAATGATAGCTAGAAAATAACCCAAGAGCAATCCAAAAATTTTAAACCCAAAATAAATGAAAATTCCTGAAAAAATAACTTTACCAACAGAAAAGAATATGTTTAAATAAGCCCTTTGTTTAAATTTACATAAGCCACCATAAAACCCATCTAAGTATAACGTTAGAAAAGCATTGGGTATTAACATGATTCCAACAGCTATAATGTAATTTCTTAATGAGGGATCATTTAACAGATTAGCAATAATTCCTGAACCTAAAATGTAAAGTAAAGAGAAAAACACAGCTTGGATGGCTTGTAATTTTAAAGCAGCTTTGAAAATAGAATAAAATAATTTATTACTGCCAGCAATAAACCGTGCCGAAGCTAATGAAGCTGAATTTATTAAAACCCAATTAATATAGTTAAAAGACATAACTATCCCAAAAATACCATATAACTCTGGGCTTAAGAGATGGGCTACCCCGATATTAATTAAAGAGTTGGAAATAATAAAAACTAATCCGCTGATCATCATGTAAATAGTTCCTAATGCTAGGTTTCCGGAGGTCAAGTTAATTCTCCTTTTCCAGGAGATAGTTTCCTAAAGCGAGATATTTCAGGTCAGAGTCGCGGAAGACCTCTAAAGCCTCTTTTGGCCCATAAACTATTGGAAACCCATGAAGATTAAAAGAAGTATTCAAAAGAGCTCCTCGGCCGGTTATTTTCTCAAATTCTTTTAGAATAGAATAATAATCAGGATTAGATTGTTTATCGATTACTTGCGGCCTGGCAGTAAGATCAGCTTGATGCACTGCAGCAATTAGTTCTTTGTATCGCGAAGTAGTATCAAAAGATAAAATCATATAAGGAGAAGCTATTTTTTTAGGATTGATTAAATAATCACTGACACGTTCACTTAAGATGACTGGCGCGAAAGGCATCCAGAAGTCTCTTTTTTTAACCAAAAGATTAATTTCCCTAAGACAGTGTAAATTTGCTGGATCAGCCAAGATCGAGCGATTCCCTAAGGCGCGAGCGCCAAATTCCATCCGGCCTTTGCAACGGGCGACTATTTTTTTTTGCGCCAGAAGTCTAGCTACCGCTAATTCAATGTTCTTAATTTTCTTAACTTTGAAGGGCAATTGACTCCTAAACAGTAAGATATTCTCGCGGACCGCTTTATCAGAAAAAGTATCCCCCAAGTAAAAATGCTGTAAAGGCGATATTTCCGGATCTTTACTTTGTTTGAAATAGGCATAAGTTTTGTAAGCAGCACCAATCGAGATGGTCTCATCTCCACAGGAAGGGAACACAAACATATCTTCAACTTCTGGCAATTCCATGATCTTTTTGTTGGCTTTAACATTCATAAATATGCCACCAGCCAAGGCAATTTTTTTTATCCCTGTAGCGGAGATACAGTTTCTAACCCAGGATATAAGAATTTCTTCCGTAAATTTTTGCAATCCCGCGCAAATCCAGTCAAACCGCTGAAATTGAGTAACTTTTTGCAAATGAGGCATTAGCAAGGCTATGGGCCGGGAACCATTCTTTTTGAATTTTAAAGGGTCCTTTTTTGAGAGGGAGATTAAATCCTTAAATAAAAGATAACCTTTATGTTCTCCCTTTTTTGAACAATAAGGAGACATTCCCATTAATTTGTATTCATGTTCCAGTGGCTTGAAGCCGAGCATTTTTGTGACTAGGCAATAAACCCCGCCAAGTGAATGATCACGATGAACTGAAGCTAATTGTGTTAATTGATTATTATATCCAATGGAAACTGTAGCGCAAAGATTGTCGCCAGCTCCATCATTAGTAAGTACGAGAATTTTTTCATTTCTTGGAAAATGACTGCCATAATAAGCTGTAGCCGCATGGCATTTATGATGATCTGCAAAAACAATTTGTCTGGGGGTGAATCCTAAAGAACAAGCCTGCCTAATTCGCTCCTGCCTGCGTTGCCACTTGTACCAGGAATATAATGGCGTTTTCATGCCTAATATTTCCAAGTTACGGAGAAGATAATTTTTCTTGTTAAAATGATCAACTGTAGCAAAAACCGCAGATGAGTGCCTGGAGGCAAAGACTGCTTTATTAATATCTCTAGGCGAGAGTTGCGCATTCTTTAAAATCAGTTTTACACTTTCAAAAGGGAAACCGGCTTTATTTTTTTCATTAGCCAGCCGTTCTTCCTGAATAGCCAGGCGAATCTCACCATCTTCGATTAAACAGGCCGAAGCATTATGTCCATCGTGTATACCTAAAATTCTCATGATTTTTTCACATATTAGATAACATATTAGATAATTAATCCCCTAAAAGGGGACTAAATTACCTTTTGATTAGTTTTCTAACATAAAATTCTTATAAAAGTTATGGAAAAGTACAACAAAAAATAACATTTAGAACTAAAATAAGGCATAGATGAAAGGAGAAATAGCGCTGCTTTGACCAAATACGATAAGTACTCCGATAAAGAAGAGCATCAGCATAATTGGAGCAATCCACCAAGCTTTTCTAACTTTTAAAAAGCACAACATTTCTTTAAGTAAAGATTGGTCTTGAGGCATTTTATCTTAGGGGGAAATTTTAATATATAAGTTTTGTGATAAAAAGGCACAGTTAACTTTCCGGGCAATTTTGCTGCCGGAAATGGGAAAAACATCTCCTTTCAGCGCCGAAAACGAATCGTTGTTCGTTTTCGTGTACGGAAATACATCCTTGCTGTATTTCTTGTAGTTGCTTTTTAGGATTTTCTTTGATTTGGAAAATAAACTTTTTCTGCCCCCCACTGGTAAAAATGGAGTTTTTCTAATAATTGAGTCTCTCTGAAGGGGGTCTTTTAAGCCAACTAAAAGAAGTATACCAAAAGACTCAAAATTCCGAACAGAATTTTGTGCCTTTTGTATACACGAAAATAAAAATTGCTCTGAGAATTGACAAAGATATTCTACAGGAAACCGTTTTCTTCAAGGAAATTGTACAGAAATTCTCCAACGAGGGCATGCGCCTTTTCATTCAAATGTCCATCAAGAAAACTTACCCTTAATTCTCGCTGAGTATAATTATAAAGCGAAGGAAGTAAGTCCAAATAATAACCACCGGCATCACTAGTTACATTACTGACATACTCTGTCACAAAAGAAAAAGGATAATTCTCGCCATCTATCAATGCAGGAATATCCATCACTATTACTGGAATGCCCTGCCGTGTTCCAAATTGAATAAACAGCTTAAGCATTCGGCGATGCTGCTCAAGAAAACTATTCGTTGGACTGTACAACTGTCTCACGTAATCCTCATAGGTTTTCTCTTCAAAACCATAGGTTCTAAAGATATTTTTTAATCTGCTTTCAATAAAATAAAATAAGTAAGAATGCTGGTATAACCAGCCACCAGCCGCATAAGGAATAAAATAATGGCGGAAATATAATTTCTCGAAACCGATTCTAGAATCATAACCTTCAGCATCGTTTAGATGATACCCTAGAACGATAATGTCGGGTTCATAATTTAATCCGATATTTTTCAGAGTAATTAATTCATCATAAGTTGAATGCCCTGGCTTAGCAAGGATAATTATTTCATATTTACCGCTGCCGCGGGATAGATCTAGCTTTGTTTGGAGTACTCTGCCGTAAACCTGGTTAAAATCTTTAATTCCAGCACCATAGGTCATGGAATCACCCAGAATCAGAATTCGTTTAGTAGATGCATCTTTAAGAACTGTATGCTCTGCGTCTCTAAAGCCCAGAGAATTTAAAGGAATCTTTTTAGCTAGAGTAAGATAGCCAGGGCCGTAACCATATTCCTGATTAAGCTGTTCTGCAAAGATTAGCCGTAGAAAAACCTCTCCAAAGATTAGAAGAAACACAATTATTATAAATAAGAAACAGATATTTTGAACTAATTTAATTCTTTTCTGACAAAAAGAAAATATGCACCGAGAAAAGAAAATAAGCGCGCCAGCAATTACCAGAAAGGCAATACCCAACCAATAAAGCTGATGCCTAAGAATAGATACGCCCATTTTTGATTGTTCGCGTATTTCCTTTCGGCTTGAATATTGCTCTAAAAATTCTACATTAATCACAACAGAAGCTATTAAATTTACCAACGCTAGCGCTAAGAGAAATATACCAATAACTATTATTGTTTTACGTTGCAAAGATAATCTCTTTTAACTTTTGGAAAGATATAGCTGCCCAAACAGAGGTTTGTTTATAAGGTTTTATAGCTAGCGGGATATATTTTCGTACAATTATTATCGCTAGCTATGTTATGAATGGGCAGGAATTGCCTTACTTCGCGCTAACGCGCAGAGCTAGGTCCATTTTTAGAACCTGTCTCGGTAGGCTGGCGGTGTTATCCGAACCACGTCGCGGCCTGCTTGGCTTTTGGCTCCTACTGAGATAGTCTCTTAGTATATATTTTTAACAATAGATTCGAGGCTTGCGCCGCAGGCCGCTTTGATGACGATTATATCGCTTGTAAATAGACGGCGGTTTGGATAGTTAGAAACTTTAGTTAATAACTACAGCTCAGTAGAAAGTCTCGCTTCACTCGATGGCCATTTATACCAAAAGAGATAAATTTTTATACCATTAGTTATGTCTTTTGTATATAGTAACTGCTATTTATTGTTCAAAAATTAATGTCAGTTGCTATAGTTCAGTATTTGATGTTTTAGACCTAAGGTCAAAGTTCTCCGTAAGGCGCCCTAAAAACAACGAGATTTTGGCGCCCCCGGAAAATCTTTGTTTTCTGTATGAGACAACCTCTTTTTCGGCTGGCTGTATAATCCAAAAGCGCTTCACAAATTGATGGTCGCTGCACTTTCTACAGAGCCAACAAATACAAAAATTATATAAATGACTCATGTTTGACATTTTTTCCTTAGCTCGTCGAAGAATTTCTTGATCGACAGATTTTCATTTATAAAGAATAGGCATTCTGAAATATTTTCTTGTATT
>JAGVYX010000031.1 GCA_018303045.1 Candidatus Woesearchaeota archaeon | reverse complement strand
AATCCAAAAACTTCTTCAGGCAGGCAGAATCGCTTCGCAGGTAAAACACGAAGGGGCTAAAAGGCTGGCTGTTCCCGGTTCTTCAATTTTAGAGATCCTGGATTATTGCGAAAAAAGAATTAAAGAGTTGGGCGGCCAAATTGCCTGGGTGCAGTATGCTTTGAATGATGTAGCTGCCCACAGTTGTCCTACTGATGAGACTGCGGATGTTACCAAAGAAGGCGATGTTATCAAAATTGATATTGGCGTCCATCTTGACGGCTGGCTGGCCGATAACGCTATGACCGCAGCTGTTGGTTCTTCCAATCAGTATAAAGATTTGATTAAAGCATCTCAGAATGCTTTGAAAGCAGCCATTAAATTGGTTCGTCCGGGAGCGCAATTACGCGGGCATACTCTCGGCCGGTATAAAGTTCATGGCGGCGTTTCCATTCCCTTTTATGACAATGGCGATAAAACTGAATTAAAGGAAGACTGGCAGATTGCCATTGAGCCATTTGTAACCACTGGCGATGGCTTGGTTAAGGAAAAAGGTTCAGCTTCCGTATTTATGGTAGCTCGTCCGAATGCTTCAGCCAGAACGGCTTATGCCCGGCAGATTTTACAGCAAGTGGCGCCGCAAAATGGGCTGCCGTTTACTACCCGATGGCTGACCAGAACTATCGGCAAAGGAGCAACATTACTGGGTTTGAAAGAATTATTACGAACGGGAGTAATTTCAGCGCATCCGCCCTTAGCTGAAATTTCTGGCGGGATGGTGGCCCAATTCGAGCATTCCATGGTTGTTAAAGACAAGCCGATAGTTTATACCAGGATTGAAGAAGATAAATGGTGAAACTAATCTTCATCTTACAATAGAGAACTTTGAAAGAGAGGGATTTTGCTAATTTTTTATTGTTTATGAGTAAAATCTTGATCATTTCAAAGTCTCTTTGAGAATTTTATTGATGAAATAGGAATTATTCAAAATTCTCAATACCGAGTTCTAATTATTTCTTCAGCTTCGGCAATAGCTTATACGCAAACAATGCTCCCAAGATAATAATTATCCAGAACAATGCTGCAGTAATTATTGCTAAAGCAAAAAGGATCAGGTTTACGATTAGGATGATTAAAATAATTACCCCCAATATCTTCAAAAAGAGCGGTTTCACGTTAACTTCTTAATAATCTGCTCGACCGTTAATAGTTGTTCCGCTCCTGAAGCCATTTCTTTCAATAATACTTTATTTTTCTTCAATTCATCTTCTCCGATAATAACTACATATGGAATTCCCAGTACATTAGCATACTCTAAATTCTTGCTTACCCCTTTCTTTCCTAAAGCAAAATCAGTATTTATTCCAGCAGTTCGTAGTTGTTGCGCTACCTCTAAAGATCGAGGAACAGTATTTATTGGAATAATCAGCAATTTAGCTTCGGTTTTTTCTTTTACTTGGTTAGCTAATTTTAAGGCATCCATGATCGGTTCAATGCCAAAAGAAATGCCTACGGCGGGAATTTCACGATTATTATCCATAAATCCGCCAATCATTTTATCGTATCTTCCTCCGCCGGCAATGGAGGAGGTTATCGGCGAATCTTTCAAATAAGCTTCCATTACCGTTCCGGTATAATAGGCTTGTCCGCGGGCTAAAGTTACATCAAATTGAAATTCGATCTTCATTTGTTTCAAATAACCGGTTAATTCCAGAAGTTCGCCAAGGCCTTGTTTTCCTTCAGGATCGGTAAGATTTTGTTTTAGTTCAGCCAAAGAAATTCCTGAAGAGATTAATTGGAACACTTCCTTAATTTGCTTATCTGGATAACCTTTTTGTTTTAATTCTTTGCTGACTCCTGCCTCTCCAATTTTGTCCAGTTTATCAATAGCAATTAAGGCTTCTTTCCGCTGGGCTATTCCGGCCTGAGTTAAAATCCCGTTAAGGATTTTCCGATTATTTATTTTAATTACAAAATTAAAACTTAATTCTTTAAATACTCGATCAGCGACAGCGATGCATTCGGCATCAGCTAACATGGAATTGCTGCCGATAATATCGGCATCGCACTGCCAGAATTCCCGATAACGGCCTAACTTAATCGGTCCATCACGAAAAACTCGGCCGAATTCATAGCGCTTGAAAGGCAATTTTAACGCTGGATTGTTGGCCACATATCTGGCTAGGGAAGTTGTTAATTCGAATCTTAACCCTAATTTTCTTCCGCCCTGGTCTTTAAGCTTGAATGTTTCTTTCAGAGCATCGGATTCTTTTCCCGATCCAAATTTGGCTGCCAAAGTTTCATAACGTTCGATGGTTGGCGTTTCTAAAGGCATAAAACCATATAGTTGGAAGGTTCTTTCAATTATTTTAAAAATTTTATCCTTAAGTATTTTCTCTTCCGGCGGTATGTCTCTTACGCCTTTAGCTAGTTCTAGTTTCATTTTATGTTTTGTTATTGTTTTAATTATTTATATATCTTTACTTGTAACTCATACCCTTAAATACATAATCCTTAGTTATCCCATAATTAACCATTATTACATCCGGTTGCTTTTCAAGCACTTCTTGCTCAAATAGACTAAGATCAGCTTGTTCTAGTACTCTTTCTATTTTTAGTCTTTCAAGTAATTCAGTGAATACCTTCAGCGCTTTCTGGCGCCTTAGCCTCTTCTTGTTCTATTCCAGTTGTATTTGTCATTTTTTTTATTTCCCTGTTTAAAGTCCAGATGACTTTGTTTAAGGCCTATGAGAAAGAATTGAACTCTCGCCTTCAGAAATCTGCTGAAAATCACAGTCTGACGTGCTGCCGCTACACCATCATAAGCATAAATTAAGAAACAATGCGGGGGCTTCAGCCCGGCAGATGATGTAAAAGGCAAAAACCAGTTGTTAAATCTTCATTAAAGTTCAAACTAATACTCTGTTTTTGACTAAGAATTTTATACTGATAACTAGAAAAAAGCGGCTTATAGCCAATGAATACAATCAACTCGTGTTTTAGTTATCATAGATACTAGAAAGGATAGGTTATATTTAAAGTTTTTGCTAGAAAATTACTCCGCCGTCCGATGCAAGTATAAAAAAGATAATAATATTTTCTACACTATCTAACGCCATACAGGAAGAAAGGAGAATAATGGGGCGGCCACCGAGATTTTCGATGCTCCGTTATTGCGGAACAGAATCGAACTCGGGCCAAGGGATAACTATAAATTTTCCACAGTCCCTTACGCTGCCATTACGCCATGGCCGCCATATAATACGATAACTAGGCTTATTTTATAAAAGTTATTCTTTCAAATTCAAATCACCAGTACCTTCTGCCTTCTCTTAACTCTAACCGTAAATTCTTTAGCATATCCCAAAAATTCTCCTCCGGCCTGCAGGGCAAATTCCCTTTCGCAGGTAACCTGAAACTGTTTTCCTTTCAAGGAAACGAGGGGAGCTTTATTTAATCCCAACTGAGTTAACAGCATTGCCCATAACCGCAGCCCCTTATTGAAAAAAGAAGAATGGGTGTTTACTTGAGCTAAACCAAGAATCAGCCCGTCATTAGGCTGGATTTCACCGATAGTTGACCGCAACCCGTAGCCAATAAACGGAATTTTAGAGATAATCAGGTTGAAACAGTTTTCCCAATGATATTTTCGGTTGTCAACGTCGCAAGTTATGGGATAAGTTTGTTTAGGCCCAAAAGCCACTCTGGCTCCAGCTTGAAAATAATCTGCAAAATTATGGTTTTTTACTTGTTTAATTTGTTTTATTACTTCAGCATCGATGCCTAGGCTTAAGAAAGTGGTTTGAATTTTCCTGCCGTTAAATTTTAATTCCAGAACGTCTAAAAGCAGCTCTTTAAACTTAAATCTGGACCTTAAGTATTCAAACCGCTTGCCTCTATAAAAATAGGAATAATAGCTGTTCCCGGCCCCTAAAGGAAAGAATCCCAAGCTTTTATTCTTGAAACAGCGATTATTTAAGGCGCTCTCAAAAGAGCCATCGCCGCCGGCAATAATAATCTGCCCATAAGAGTTAATTTTATGTTTAAGGCCGCTATAGATATTTTTAGAATTAGGCAGGACGATCATTTCGGCTTTCCGCCGCCGGGCAAAGATTCTTAATAATCTTCTTCGGTAGGGATTGGTAAATCCGCCGGATTTAGGATTAACTAGAATTAATAGCCTCTCCAGTTTTAAGATTCTTCCCATGATTCTTAGATGCCTTATTTTCCTACTATAAACTGAAAGATAGTGGGCAATGGAAATCAGCGAGATCACTATGGCCACGATAATCAATAAAAGTTGAGCCATTAAGATTAAATTGCCGAATAGCTGCAGCGGCTCATAGCGTAAAAAATCCAGGATTAATACAGAAAAAATTACTCCCAATTCGCTGATGGTGGCGATTTTCCCATACCATCGCCCGCGAATGGAGATATTATCCTTGGCAGAACGAAATCGGATCATCCCTACCGCTATGTCTCTGACGAGGAATAATAGCAGTATCCACCAGGAGAATTTCCCTAAAATAGTTAGGTACAACAATAAACTTAACACCTGGAATTTGTCTGCAAAAGGCTTTAGGAAGGACTGCTTATCCCGCTTGGTTTTAACATACAGCCATTCCATGAAACTGATTATTGCTGACAAAAAAAGGATAATTATCGCAGCAAAGACTAATTGCGGGGAATGTTTAGAAAGCAGATAGATAATAATAGGAATGATAATGATATGAAAAATAGCCAGTAAATTGCGCATAGGAATGAATTAATTAAAGCTGTTAAAAATGTTTTGCAATTGCCGAAGGCAAAAAATGTCTAGTTAAAGCAAGAACTGGATTATGGCCTATTGTTAATTATTGTTAATTTTAGAGGCCGTTACCGGATATTCAAAAGTTTTTTATACTTTTAATTTCAATAATCAATTAATGATAGATCCAGAAAAGTTGATGACTGCGATCTTGGATGTAACCCTATTAACTGTGATTATGCTTATAGTCAGCTATTTTTTAGTAACTCAAAAAAGGATCATTGGCCCAATTATGATTATGTTGGGATTCATTTCTATTCTTTCTCTGGTTTTATTTAAAGCGCCAATGCGACTTTTAAAGGCAGAGATCCTTTTTGGGGTAATAGATAATGGGGTCCTGGCAATTTTTGCTTTGTCTGGGGCAGAACTTTTTGGGATTTTAGGCGCAATTGTCGGGAGTTTAATTGGAAATGCGATCACAGATGGATTTGCCGGCATTTTTGAAGGTTACGAATGGCAGAAAATAAAAAAATTAAAAATGACCGACAAAAGAACTGCTCTAACTGTAGCCGTTGGCAAGTTCAGCGGCTGTTTATTTGGCGGAGGAATAGTATTAACCATTGCTTGGTCCATCTTAAATTTAGTTTGAGGCAACAATCTCTTCTTTAGTATAGAGATTAGTTATCTGTCAAGTCCAGTTCTTAAATCAATACCACTGGATAGTACACCACAATTTTTAAATATACAATTCCACTATCTTACCGTTTCACGGATAATTCGGTTGTCCTGGAAAGGATGTTGTCTAAGAAGCCTCTCCCAAATGTCTCCGAATAGCATGGTGGCTGGACTATAACTCACCATATGAAACCTGCATTTGCCGAAGCGCCCTTGGAAACGAAGCAGATCACCTTTAAAACACATCGATTGGTAAACTTTGGTCGTTACGTGTTTGAGGCACTCCTTCACCGAGTCCAGTGTTATCATGGCTAAAAGAAAAACGAGCGCAAAACGGAAAGCAGGAAAAGCTTCTCGCAGAAAGGCTATTCCACGAAAGGGACGATTGGCTAGCAAGAAATCTAAAGATTCTAAAGTAAGAAAATTAATCCGTTTGGCTAAATTAAGAAAAGTTAAGAGAAAGAAGCGGAAGTAATAATCATTCTTTAATCCCAGTCATCTGTAATTTCAGAGGTCGTCATTCGGTGCATTCCACTTCGCTTTATCTCCAAAAATTTTTCTTTTGTTGCTTTCGTTAAATCGTGAAGCGATAATTTACAAGATTATTTCTTTTGGACAAGCCGATTAATTTCTTCTTCCAATATTCAGCTTTCTTATCGATTATCTGTTTAGCGTCCATTCATTTATCTCCTCTTGATTACTTCCTTTTGAAATTTATTCCTTATTTCATTAACCTTTTTTTCGTTTAATTTAATAATAACCGATTTACATTTAACCAGAAATTCAGGAGCCTTCTGAATCATCTTGTTATATTGTTCATCTGGAACAGTTCTATCAATATAATATTGAGAATCCACTCTTGCTTTTAATGAGTCCTCAGTAAAATCTAACTCTGCCTCTTCAAAATATTCTTTGAGAAATCTTTTTGCAAATTCGATAGTGCAGGAATGAATCTCACATTTTACACCCAATTTCATTAGGACAGAGTATAATGAGAAA
>JAGVYX010000042.1 GCA_018303045.1 Candidatus Woesearchaeota archaeon | reverse complement strand
CTGACCATCTGCACTTGTTTGTAGGTGCAAAGCCGACAGTAACACCTTTCAAGATAATCCATAAGCTGAAAGGCAACACTTCAATACAGTTGAGAAGATGTTTTCCAGATTTAAAGTATCTTGGATATAAACAGCATTTCGGAAAAGGTTTTGATAATCTCTGGGCAAGAGGTTATTACTGCGGTTCTGCTGGACATGTTTCTCAAGAACAGGTCAAGAGATACATTCAAGAACAGCAGGGCAAAGATGTCTTTGAATATGATATTTATGGTTGTCCTACCAACTTGAAAGGACAATTGACGATAGGAGATTTCACAAAGTGAAATATCAAAAATAGTGGACAATTTTTAGAAAAGAGTATGAGTTGTAGAAGTATCTTAATAGAGTATTTGCCTCAACAATTCCATTAACTCAAAACATAAATCAGCTGAGTGTTTCTAATACTGTTCGAGAGGATATACTCTACTTTAAGTAGTTATTTTCTAATCTAAATAGTTCATCAACTTTTCTTTCAAACTTTTTGAGGTAATCTTCTTCAGCCCAAGGATAATTAAGTGCTTTCAAAGGGAGGAGAAAAGTCCGCTCTGGTCTTGATGGGTTAAACCCACCAACTCCAATTAAAACATACACTGGAAAACCATTTTCTTCCTGAAATTTCTGGTATTTTCCTATTTTGTAATCTTTTTCCCATACGAGACCTCTTTTTCCGTTTTTACCAATAAAAAAATCAGAACGATATTTGCACTCTAAAGCAAATTTGAGGTTTTTTTGTTTATTCTTAACTATAATGTCCGGGTCAGAATCACTTTTTACTTTTCTTTCAATTTCTGATGAGATATCTGCCGCGACATTTTCAATTTCCCAGTGTTTCGGGCCGAAAAGAGATAAAGCATAGCACTCGAATTTGTGCCCTTTGATATAATTCAACTTTTTTTTGTCTTTCTCTCTATTTTTTTTGACTAGTAGTAATATGCCTACAAGTAATAAAACAAAAAGAACAGACCCCACATAAATCAAAATGACTAATCTTCTAGCTTTTAATACTACTATATCTGAAGGTTGGATATTAATCTGATTAATAAAAATGTAACTTTCATATGAGTATTCCGTAAAAAATGTTCCTTTAGCTTTGACTATATCTTTCTCAGCAATTGGTAGGTAGCTGTAACTAAAGACGGTGAAAGTTTCGTTTCCTCCTTTAAGATTAAAGGTAGTGTACTTATTACCTTTTGCAGAAACTTCAAAATTAAGATTTGTTACTTCCCCTTCAATTTCTACTTCTTTTCTATCACATAAACTTTTGTTAGAACTAAGAAAATCAATTGAGGAACAAGATTCTTCAACACCAGAAACTATTGGTATAACTATAAACAATAGAGAGAAAAATATTAACATCACTTTTGATAATTTTTCTATCATTAGAATAGACTAATTTTAATTGCATTAAATACTTTACGGTGTAAATCTTATCTGGAAAGAGGCACGGCATTCATCCCACAAATAAATTTGTGGGTATTCTGCCTACGATTTTATAACCCGAGCGATACAGCTTTATAATGATAAAATCAGTAATTTTTATTATGATCTTAATATTATGTATTTGACCTTATTAGTTTTAACGATTATATTCGGTGTAAACTTAATTTTTGACTTAAAATCCAAAAAGTAATTTTAGATGGTTTAAGGTAATTACTAAGAGGATGGACTGCACTCCAGGAATATACTATTTATAGCGCAGGACATAATTATTTGATCATTTACCTGTGCTATATTTCGAAAGATACAACTATTTTAATCAATTATTTGTGTCTTTCGCTATTAGATGGTTGATTTGTTCTTAATAATACAATCCCCTTTCCAGCGGATGAGTTTTAATAATCGCATCTTGTTCTCCTCTGGAACCGTTCATCAGCATAATAAAGGGCCGGGAAAGTTCTGATTCAAGGGCATTAAGATATTTTTGCGCATTTTCAGTTATCGTTTTTCCGTCCGCTTCAGTAAATGATTTCCAAGACTCAAATCGTTTAGTGATGGGTTTAGCTTTACGTAAAATATCCCGCCGGTGAAAACTTTCCTGCCACTGGCCATATTTCTTTCCATCTATCTCGTAAGCTACGACTATTTCCGGTTTAACGTTTAATTGATGCAAATCGGACATTCGGTCGCCGCAGGTGCCAATTAAATAGCCTATACCGGCCGCGTCAATAGAATAGCGGGCCATTACGGCATCAAACCAGCCTAACTTTCTGGCTCTTCCTGTTCCCGTGCCTCGTTCTCCCCACAAGTCCACTAATTTCTGTTCCAATTCTTCCGGCATACGTGAAACAAAAGCTCGATCGCGGCCGCCTACGCTGCTGACATAGAGCTTAAAGATGCCAAAAATAGTATCAACCCATCGTGGAACTTTGGCCGGATGCGAAGAGGTAACTCCCGGATAAAGCCCGGAATTAATATCCAGGCCTGCGCCGTGCGCATTAACTGCCAGTTTGTACTGGTATCCTTGTTCTTTAAACACCAGATGATCCTGTTTAACAAATGGAGACAAAAATTCTCTTTCGGCAGCATAACTTTCGGCCATTTCTTTAGCTTTTTGAACTCGAAAGGGGTCAAAGGAATCATTAAAAATAGTTTCCTGCAGAATTTCAGCCATTAATTTGTTATCTAAAAATTCGATAAATCTTAATCCTTTTCTGGCGTATTTTTCCCGCGCGGTTTGCAGGATCCCATTTCCTGTGGAACAATGCTCCCCGCGGGTATGCAGATTTTTCTGATCCTCTTGAATATAATGATCTAAAGTTATGTGGGCATTGGGGGCAATGCCTAATGTTTCCGGAGAAACGGCAATTCCTCTAGCTTGCAGTCCTTCAATTTCTGTTTTAAGCTCTCTTGGGCGGAGATACTTTTCTTCTCCCATCTGGCTGAAAGTTTGCGGGACTAATAATCCTCCCGGCAGCTGTCTTAAAACGTACTTCTGGCCTTCGATGAAATAAGAATTAGCTGCATTATTGCCGCCCAAACCAGAATATACGAGAATGGGTTTTTCTTCCCGTTCGCCCAGGGTTGGCGAAGCCAGCCGGACGGCTTGCGGAAGAATTGCTGACAAAACATTGCCTTTGCCATTATCTCCAAAAAAACCATCAATGTAGGCGCTGTTTAAAGACATTCCTTAAGCAAGAAAGGAGAATCTTATTTTTATAGATTTATAGCTAGCGTGATATATTTTCGTATAATTATTATCGCTAGCTATATATAACAAATGGCTAGAAAGAGTACGATTATTTAGCATTTTTAGTTTATTTTTTTAGAACTATCTGTTCCAGAATCTGTTGATGAATTTCCTGCGCTCTGGCTCCCACAGCCGTCGTGGAATCTAGATTTCTAAACATTTCTCCTGAAGAAAAATGATAAAACTCCAGCTTTTGAGCCAGCAATTTACACTGAGTTCCCTTTCCGGCATATGGAGGTCCAAAGACAATGACTGCATCGTATCTCCTGACAGCGCCGGATCTCAGGATTTATGCGGAAACTCTTCGTCAATTTTCTGTACATACTCATTGATGCGGCTCATAATTGAACTGAGCATAAAATTCTTAATTTTTTCTTCAAAAATCTCCGTTACATTGTTCCATTCGGAAATCCGGTACAAATTGGCGTTAGTTTCAATCAAATGCAGATCTTTAAGGCGCTTTAACTGCCGCCGAATGTTGGATGAAGCAATTCCCAGCATCGCTAATTTGTTAGTTTTGCGGTAATCCATGACTTTATTTTTGATTTCTTCCGAATGCAATTCTTCTTTTTCCTGCCGCGCTTTTAATAACACGCGCAGAACATCGACAATTACATCTCTCGAATCTCCCGGCTGCAACAATCCCAGAGACAGGCAAAATTTTCTTACCAGCTCCCGGTCATTGACGCAAGGCCGCTCATACCGCCGCAGAGTAATTTCCGCCAACGGCGTTTCCCGGCTTATTTTTCCCATATGCATGCACCTCTTTGTTTAGTAAGTATTAAGTCTTCTTTTGGCTTTAGCATCGGTTCGCCTTTAGATAGTTACAGACAGAGGCAAAAATTCCTCTTGCAATCTCCTTTTTGCTGGATATTGATTGGCAAGAAGGCTCACAGATTGATGCTAAAGCCCCAGACTTAATACTTTCTTTATTCAATTTATTTAGCTTGATTTTCATTTATGCAAATACCATAAGGTCACTTTATTTCTTTCAATTTTATCAATGCGGCAAAAGGCCAGCCGCTCTAGTTGAATAATCTCGCCTTCTTTGGCCTGCGATAAATTTAATTCTCCCAGTCCGGAAATTTTATTCCCGGTGTCTAAGAGCAAATCTACAGGAACATTTTCTTCTTTAGGAAGCCAGTGGATAATCTTGCCTTTATTCTTAGCATTTTTATAATCCTCATACTGGCCGGTGGTTTTCCAAAAGATATTGCCTTTAATCTCAAAATTACAGAGATCCATTAAACGATGGATGTATCCTTCAGCCAAGATCTGGAAATCTTTCTCTGAAATAAAGATTCGATCAGAAACGGTTAAAGTTCGGCAGCCTTTCTCCGGGTAATCTGGATGGGCAGCAATTTTTACTGTTTTCCGCTCTAATTTTCTCATCTGAATCTCTCTGGGGCGGTCAATAAAGAAGTATCGTTTAGCTATTGGCTCAATGATCTCGCGATTAAAGGCATTGATGCTTTTCCAGAATTCTTCCATGGAAACGGTTTTATCATTTAAGCTTAGGCCAATATCTAAAGCGTATTTTCGGAAGGCTCCAGCCTGATAGCCGCGTCTTCTCAAAGCCAGCAGGAAGGGCAGGCGGATGTCATCCCAGCCGGTATATTCCTTTTGCTCAATGGCCAGCTTAGTTTTAGTTTTGCTGACTTCAAAGCCAATGAAATTGATAATCCCCCAGTGCGCATATACTGGCGGTTTCCAGCCTAGTTGTCTCATGATCCATTGCTCTTTTTCGGCATTGTCGGCCTGGTCTTTGCCATTAAGCACGTGAGTTATCCCCAGTTCATGGTCATCAATAGCTACAGATAAAATCATGAGCGGCCATACTCGCTGCTCCTGGCCAGTTTTAGGGTGAACATGCTCGACGATGCGCATGAGGCCAAAATCGCGCCTGGCCGGATTTTTGTCTTTAATATTGGTTTTAGCTCTTAATACTGCTTCGCCTTCAGCATACCCGCCAAACATTTTAGCATACCTTAAGGCTTGTTCTTTTAGATCCAGATCGCGGCAGGGGCAGCTTTGGCCTTCATTTTTTAACACCCGCCACTGGTCGGCATTGCAAGAGCAAACATAAGCTGCTCCTTTTTGCACTAATTTTTCAGCATAATCATAATAAGTTCCCAGCCGGGAAGATTGAATTATTACCTGAGAAACATTATTGCCGGTTAGCCAATTAACATCGTCTTTAATCATCTCATAGGCTGGAGAGTAAATTGTTTCCGGATTAGTGTCTTCAATTCTTAAAATAAATTTGCCCTGGTACATCTTAGCATATTCGTAATTTAAAGAGATGCCGTAAGCATGGCCAATGTGCAGGGGGCCGGAGGGCGAGGGAGCAATTCTAACCACGACTTTTCCTTTCTGCGCATTGGACAATGGCTTAAGAGGCCCTTCGGGCTTTTTCTCAGTTTTTTCTTTCAATAATTCTGGCGCGAGCTGTTTAAGTTTAACTTTAATTTGTTCTAATGATAAAGATTCCACTTCTTTGGCAATTTTTTCTATTTCCTTCAATAATTTAGGGACATCGTTTTTTAGGAGGGGATTGTCTCTCAAAGCCAGGCCCAGAACAACTTTAGTATTAACTTTCCCTCCAAAGTCAAAGGCGTTTTTCAGACAATGTTTGAGGATACTTTCTTTCATTGCTGATTAGAAGTCTTTTATTATTATTAAAAGTTTCTGATAATGATTAAAGAAAATAGTAGTTAAGTTATAGTAAATGACCTGATTATTTAAACAGGACCTGATTATTTAAACAAAACGCGGTACATTTACCGCAAAAAATCAGAAACCAATCTGATTTCTGCACTAAAAAGAAGTAGTTTCTTCTTTTTATGTATACCAAAGGACATAAATTTTCGTAAAAATTTAAGCCCTTTGTATACATAAAAATCAACACAAGAAAATGAACCACTAGTCATTTTCTGTGCTGAAAT
>JAGVYX010000029.1 GCA_018303045.1 Candidatus Woesearchaeota archaeon | reverse complement strand
TTGCTCGGCAACTTTTCTGGCTAACTCAAATCTATTTTCCTGGCCTTTAACTCCTTCAACAAGAATTTTAAATTTAGCGTCGTTAGTAAATAATTCCGGGGGTAAATGGTCCCCATTTAATTTATCTGCCGTTTTTGCTTTAGCAACGGCTATTAATAATCTTCTAATGGATTGTAAATTAACAGCCTTGTCGGTTTTAAATTCTACGATATTTTTATTAACTATAACTTTAACTTTTAATTTTTCTTTTATCTCCTGTTCTGCAGTTTGTTCCAGTCCGTCATTTACCAAAGCAAAATAGTTCATTGGCACAAAGAAATGAAGGTTATTTTATAAAATTAAGGGAAAAGAATGATTATTTCAACCATTCAACTAATAAGCCAATAAATTCTTGATGCGCCGTTAACATATCTGTGCCGTGTCCTCCAAGGTCAAAAATTTTAATCTTCTTTTTGCATCTCAATTCATTAAAGATATCTTGAGCCTGTTGGTCAGCTGAACCTAATCCCCGCACATCGTCTTTAGCTGCTACAATGTATACGTCTTTATTTTTAGCAACTTTCTTGGCTAAGGGAATGGTTTCAATGCCACGATAATTTAATCCAGGAGACAATAATATTGCTTTCTTAACTCTTTCGTCTTCTGCGAGAATCTGTAAAGCCAAATTGGCTCCAATTGAAGCCCCGCCTACAAATAACGGAGAGTGTCCTTCTTTTTCTTGGAAATCAACAGAGGCTTTAACATCTCCAATACTACTCTGATGCTGTTGATCGGTGAATGTCTTATAATTATTAGGACCTTGCGCAGATTCACCATGTCCTCTTAAGTCAATAGTTAAAACGCCAACGCCTGCTTGCTGTAATTTTATAGCAAATAGATTATAGCTTTCTTTCGCTGCCGGCATCATATGGAATAAAGAGATACCTGGACTGGGAGTTGAAACAGGAAAATGATTGCCCACAATTTTTACATGGTCCTTGGTTAGCAAGGTTATTTTATTCATCTAAACATC
Organism: Candidatus Woesearchaeota archaeon; assembly: GCA_018303045.1. Lineage (GTDB taxonomy): Archaea > Nanobdellota > Nanobdellia > Woesearchaeales > GW2011-AR9 > JAGVYX01. Next base: position 7,422 of record JAGVYX010000029.1, on the reverse strand, counting down.
AAACTTTTCGATCAAGTCGTCAATCATTTCAATTCCTCTTGATCAATATCCTCTGTAATGTCCCTTTCCAATTCTTCCTGTAAATTAAACACGCCATCCTTAGCCTCAAGCGCCTGTATTTCAACTTTTTCTGAAGGTAAAGCATCCTCTGCATTTTTCTTAGAATCATCCGTATCCGGCGGAGGCAAGTTTTCAATAACTGCCGCAGATGGCTCAGTTTCGTCATCAATAATGATTGCTGCCGCAGCCAAGCTGTCGCCAGGTTCTAAGCGTATCACCCTTACCCCCTGTGTGGCCCGCCCAACAAGGGAAATGTCTGAACATTTTATCCTGATGGCCACTCCCTGCTTAGTTACCAGCATCAAGCCTTCAGAGCCGTCAACTAATTTTATGGATTTAACCGGGCCATTTTTATCGGTGATTTTAATATTGGTCACGCCCTTGCCGCCGCGATTGCACAACCGATATTCTTCAATGGGCGTTCTTTTGCCGTAGCCTTTCTCCGTAAGAGTTAAAATTTGCTTTCCTGAATCCGCAGTAATCATTCCGATAACTTCGTCTCCCGGCTCCAATTTCACTCCCCTTACGCCGTAAGCCGTCCGGCCCATTTCCCTTACTGTTCGCTCATGAAACCGATTAGCATTTCCGTTTCTCGTCGCCAGGATTATTTCCTGATCGCCGGAGGTATTTTTTACGCCTACCAAGGCATCATTTTCATCCAGATTGAGAGCCCGGATGCCGCCTTTCCGCGGATGGGAGAATTCCTGTAGACTAGTTTTTTTAACTGTTCCCTGTTTTGTGGCCATAAATAAATATCCTTCCTGAAAATTTCTTACCGGGATAACCGCGCTGATGCTCTCTCCCGGCTCCATTTCCAGCACGTTGGCAATATGTTTTCCTTTAGCCTGGCGGCTGCCTTCCGGCAGGTAATATACTTTTTTCCAGTAAACCTGGCCTTGATCGGTAAAGAATAGCAAGTAATCGTGCGTGGAAGTAACATACAGGCGGGTAACAAAATCTTCATCTTTCATTCCAGCTGCCCTTATTCCCTTGCCGCCCCTTCCTTGAATTTTATATGTATCCAGCGGGATGCGTTTAACATAGCCGGAATTAGTTATGGTTACCACGACCGTATCTTCTTCGATCAGCTCTTCCAGATCTACTTCCTCATCTTCGCCAGCGATTCAGATCCCAGAATTTCCAAATAAAACTTGATTTTTTCCAAAAGCTCCTGGTGTTCAGCTCTGGTTTTTTCCTGCTCTAAAGAAGCTAGTTTTTGTAGCCTCATCTCCAGAATGGCTTTAGCCTGCATCTCAGTTAAATGGTAAGCTGACATTAAGAAATCTCTGGCCTGATCAATTGTCCGAGAATTTCTAATTCCGGGTATTACCTGATCAATATTATCAATAGCGATTAATAAGCCTTCTAAAATATGAACTTTTTTTTCCGCTTGTTCTAAGTCATATTTGGTTTTTCTTATCACTACTTCCTTTCGATGACCGATATGGGCCCCAATGATCCGCCTAAGGCCTAAAACTTGAGGCTGTGAATCAACCAGAGCCAGCATATTAATGCTAAAAGAAACTTTCAACCGGCTAAATTGATACAGCTGATTTAAAACAATGTTAGGATCGGCGTCTTTTTTTAATTCAATAACTACTCTTATTCCTTCGCGATCTGATTCATCATTAATATTGCGAATTCCTTCAACGGTTTTATCGCGAACAAGATCCGCAATTTGCTTAATTAAATCTTCTTTATTGATTTGATAAGGGATTTCAGTGATAATAATTTTATCTCCGATAATCGCAGATACTGCTTTAATAGTAACCTTGCCTTTTCCGGCGCTGTATGCTGACAGTAAAGCGGCGCCGCAAGCCACTTCCCCACCGGTAGGAAAATCCGGGCCGGGGATAATCGCCATTAATTCTGGAAGGGTAATTTCCGGATTATTTATTGTAGCAATAATTGCCTGGCAAATTTCAGTAATATTGTGCGGCGGTATGCTGGTAGCCATGCCTACAGCGATGCCTGAAGAGCCGTTAACCAGCAGATTTGGCAATTTAGACGGTAAAATTGCCGGCTCTTTCATCGAACTGTCAAAATTATCTTTAAAATCAACAGTGTTTTTTTCAATATCTTGAAGCATTTCTTCCGCTAACTTCTGCAGCTTGGCCTCAGTATAACGCATCGATGCCGCAGAATCGCCGTCAATGGAGCCAAAATTTCCCTGGCCTTTAACCAGCGGATAGCGCAGAGAAAAGTCCTGAGCCATACGGACTAATGCGTCATAAACAGCTGTATCGCCATGGGGATGAAATTTGCCTAAACAGTCTCCGACAATCCGGGCGCATTTCTTGAATGGTTTACCTGAAAACAAGCCCAGTTCATGCATACTATAGAGAATTCTCCGATGCACTGGTTTCAGGCCATCGCGCACATCCGGCAAAGCCCGGCCAACGATCACCGACATGGCATAATTGATGTAGGCAGTTTTCATCTCCTCTTCAATAACCCGGGGAATTAACTGGGAAGGAGTACGATTTTCTGCATCTGCTGGGGCCATTTTGGAGTTAAAAATTTAAGCGGGGTTAAGTTTAGTTTATCGACGACAAACTACAGAAAAATAGAGGCAATTTTGCTTTATAAATGTTGTGGTGATTTATACGTTATTTTCGGAGATTATTTCACCGTTTCCAAAGCCTGTTTAATTTCAGCTTTGGCCTGTTCTTCCTTCTTGCCTAATTCAATCAGCCGTTCCACTTCATCTGCCTCTTGGCCTACATTTTCGGCTTCCTGCAGGACTTGCCGCGGAATATTCTTCAAAAAGGCCCGTTTAGCCTCTTCGCTGGGCAGGTCAAAGTATTCAAAGAATTTTTTAGTTAATTTTACCTTAAAAGTGCGCCCAAATTTCTCTTTAGAGATAAACCCCTGCTCTTCCAACTGCCTCATATGGTCGTAAGCCGAAGGGCTTCTTAGCTTAACCACTTCCGACTGCACAATAGGATATCTCCAGGCAATGACCGCCAGAGTTTCCATTAACGGCTTTTCTAATTCAGTGGAAGAAACAATGGAACTAACTAAAGATAAATACTGGTCTTTAATGGCCAACTTCCAGCCCTTGTCCTTGCGAACCAGATGGTAAGACAGATTTAATTCCTGATATTGGACTTCCAAAGCCGTTAAAATGGATTTGACTTCTTCCTCTTTTAATAAACATAAGTTAGCGATTCTCTCAACGGTCACTTCCTTGCCGATGGCAAATAAAACCGCTTCCACTTTAGGAATATTCCCTTCCATTAAGCCGGCACCTCTTTTTTAAGCATGTAGATTCCCTCTTTAAGATCTACCCGTTCTTCATCAATTAACTGATCTAAAAAATCTTCCAATTTGTCCTGGTTTACTCCAGTTAATTGGCTGATTTGCTCTGAAGTTAAATTCTGCCTAGTTAGAATTAAAGTGATATAATTCTTCAGTAATGACCCTAAACTACGATTAAGAATATTATTTTCAGTTTGCAGCTGCTTGGCAACCATATCCACGGCATGCAATTTGGCCTGCAAATCATTCAAGAATTGGGAAACCTCCACATCCTCAAACAATATTTTTTGCGGAGTGATGATTTCTAATACCGAAGGCATATAATCAAAACAGAAGCCGGTTAAATGCTTAACGGAATTGGTTTTTACTTCCAGCTCAACAAAAGTAACCCACAACCCTTCATTCTGCTGCTGAGCTTCGGCAAATTGTTTATCCGCAACTGAGAAATTATTGTTTTTTTCTAAATTATCAATATAGCCTTTCAGAGCGGCATCCACATGCTCTTTAGGCTTGCCTAAAACTTCAATGACCGTTCTAAAAACGATTTCCTGTTCCATGTAATTATAGTAGTGTTATACTTTTTAAGCCTATCGCTGGCTTGGCTTTAAAACCAACAAAATTGCGACAGAGCCAAAAGCAATAACCAGCAAATAAGGAATTAAGTTCTTAATCTTCCGGCCTTTAGATTCATAAACAACCTTGGAAGAAATTTCTTTAACAGAATCAACTTTAATCGCAGGATTGGGAGGGCTGGTTTTTGTTGGCAGGGCGGTATTTTCTACAGCCACCACTAGAGCTGGAGCGCTTAATTTGGCCTCTTCGGGCTTTAATTCTTCCTCTGGCTCTAGAAGGCTAATATCTGGAAGGCTGATAATTACTTTTTCTTTAAAATCGGTGGTTGTTTTCTGCTGATCTTTAACTGCCCTCACTTTAAGGAAATACTCCCCCGGTTCTATCTCTAGCGGCAAGTCCAGGTTAAAGGTTATTATTTTCTCTTGGTTTGCCTTTAACGTAATTTTCTGCAAATTGCCCTTGCGTTCCGCGTCTCCGCAGGAATAACATTTGTTGCCCCGGTAGAGATAAGACCAAACCGAAAATTCATGGGAGGAACTTCCGGCTGTAATTTGAAATTCTATTGGAAGCAGATCGCCAGCTAGAACTTTGTTCTTAAAATTTAAAATTTTAAAGGAAGGATTAATTTTCTCTGCAGGAGCTGTTTCAGAGGGCTGATTAGCAGTATCCTGACTAGCAGCATCCTGATTAGCAACATCAACTGTCTCTTCAGTGGCTTCAGAAGAAATATTTAGTTCCGAAGAATTTAGTTCTGAAGAATTCCTTGCCGCAGCAGCATTCATAGCGGTTGTTTCTTCGGCGATTGGCTGCGAATTGGCCCGCCCGGGAGTGCCTCCCAGCGCATAACTTTCATGCCAGGAAGAGCCATCTTTTTCCAAAGAGCGGCCATTTTTATTGGCTCCCTGGCCGCGGGTATACCGCGCAGTTAATTGATAATCTCCCTTACTGATGGTAATATTATCGCCATTATTGCCCAAGCCATTCCCGATAGAATTATCATCCACGCAAATTAGGGCCGCGCTATTGTTAATATTAACAAGATCATCCTGTTCCAAAACCAGAGCATACTGGCGGGGGGCTAATTCTAAAGCGCAGCTGGAGTGAGCAAAGCAGCAAATCAACTCGTCAGTGTTTTTATTATCGGTTATCAGCCACCCCGATAAATTAATTGGCTGATCGGTTGGATTATATAACTCAACCCATTCATGTCCTTCTGAAGGAGCATACATGACTTCATTAATTTCCAAAGAAGCCGTGGTTAAGGCTGCAGTTATTAAAGAAAACAGCGCCAGCCAGGAGATTAAAGCCATTCTTTAGCCAGCAAAAAAGCGAGATTAAATAGATTCCCATACTGGAGACAACAGGTTTACTATTCTGGAATAATGAACAAAGTTTTTAAACGCAGTTCGCCTTGAACAGAGAATATGGGTTGGTTATTTAAGAGCAAGAAAACAGTTCCTAAAGTTCCCTTTCCAGAGGCGCAGCCTTTTGGTTCCGATACTTTGAGGTTCCCTGAAAAAACTAAGGAGCGGGTTATCGAACCGGAAGAGATCATGGATGCGGCAGGATTAAAGGAAGAAATGGCTGCCGCGAAACCAGAAAAAATGGATTTTGAGCCTAAACTGGCTGAAGAAGAACCTGACGAGAACTTGCCTCTGCCCGAAGCTCCCAGGCCAATAACCAGTGAACCATTATATGTTAAAGTTGATGTTTATCAGAGAATATTAGGTGAGATTGGCAACTTAAAAGGCCATTTGCTCGAACTTAATGAAACTAATCGGGCGCTAGACAATTCAGAATACAATGAAGAGGCCAACTTTGATGCGCTGAGAAAGGCTTTGAAAGCCATTCATGACCGGTTATTAGAAGCTGATAAAATATTATTCAAATAAGGTGGTAATTATGGAAAGAATGCCTGTTTTTATAAAAGTTGATGATTATGACTCTGTGCTTAGTTTAGTAAAAACAATACGCCGGAAATTAGATGAAGCTAAAGAAACCATTTTAAAAATAAATGATTTAAAAAATGAAGAAGACCATCAATTGGAAACCTGGCAGAATACTCTCGCTGAAATTGAAAAAAAGGTTGATTTTATTGATCATTCCTTAAATGAGCCGGAAGAGTTCTGAGATTTATGGCTAAGAAAAAACACACCCGCAAGGCAGTTAAATCCGCTTCAGCTAGAAGCAGGCCCCCGGCAGAAAAAGCTCCTGAGTATATGATTCAGGTTAGCGATCCAAAAATGCTGCGGAAAGATATTCTGGAATCATTGCGGGAAGTGATTATTTTTATGCAGGGCTATGAAAAATTTAGAAAAATCCAGGAAGAAAAGGTGGCTTTATTTTCTAATTTAAAAGTCAGTGTGCGGGAGTTAAATTCCCTGATTGACCATAAATTAAGAAACTATCTGCCTAAAGGAAAATTAAAACCAGTAGTAGATGCAGGAAAGCCGAGAGAAATGGAAGATGAAGAAAAGGTAAAAATTGTCCGGACTTCTAAAAAAACGGTTAAAATGACAGAAGAAACCGGTGAAGAGGCAGAGCCCGGATCGAAGCGCGGCCTGGTTGAACTGGAGGAGCAATTAAACGAAATAGAGCGGCAGTTAAAGAAGATTAGTTAATTTTCTGCTGCTGAAAATTGTTCCTGCAAAAACAGAGACAAATCCTTAAACTTTTTTTCAGAAATATTCTTTCGCTTCCAGCGCATTATTTCAATTTTATCACTTCGATCTCTTGAAATGAGATGAACATGAATGTGAGGAATATATTGCCCGGCGCTTTTTCCATTATTGACCCAGACATTGCACCCGCCATAACTTTTTTTAATAATTTTTGCTGCCAAAGCGGTATGGCTTATAAGGTCATTAAGGACTGGTTTAGGAATGTCTTCGATATAAGCAAAATGGTTCTTAGGAATTATTAATAAATGCGCATTCTCTCGAACTGGAAAATCTATGGATAAAAAAGACAGCGTATGTTTTGTTTTATTAACTGGAATAAAAGGCAGCCCATCGACATGCTGTTTTCTTTTTCTCGAAACAAAATCGCAAAATAAGCAGTTCATGGATTCTTACCATAAATTTTTAAAATATAAAATACTATCTGTTAATTTGTTTTTTATATTCTTAATTGTTTAAAGAGCAAAGTTTTATAAAAATGGCTTTAATTTACTAGTTGATGCGGACGTGCCGGAGTGGTCAAAGTAATAAAATTACGGCTAGACGGGATGGACTCAAGGCATTGGAGTGACGAGTGCTTAATAAGCGCAATGGCTAAACTCGATGTAAGTCATCCATTGGCTTAGACAGAAGCGGAGCAAGCCATAGAAAAGCAACGCTTTTGGAGCAGTGCCTACGCAGGTTCGAGCCCTGCCGTCCGCAGTTTTTTACTTATAGTAAGTGACGTAACTTTTTATACAAAAGTCACTTACTATATTCTGAAAGACGTAACTATTTGTATAATCATTTATGTCTTTCGCTATAAGTATTTCTTTCAATAATTTAGGAATTCACTCAACTTTCTCCAAAC
>JAGVYX010000028.1 GCA_018303045.1 Candidatus Woesearchaeota archaeon | reverse complement strand
ATATTGTTCTACAAAAGCAAGATACCTCTGAGTAAACTTACTTGAATTTAACTTAAATGTCTTAATTTTTCCTTTAGTTTTTGATTCAATAATTCCCTTGTCCTCTAAATCCTCAAGAATAAGCTGTGCTGTTCTTGGGCTTATCTTCAATAATTTTTCAACTTCCCTAACATAATATTCTCTGTTAAAATCATTTGTAAATAGAGATAATACCTGCAATGTGTTCTCAGTGAATTTAATCTTTTTATACATATGTATGATTAATAATACATTTAATATATAAAGCTTTTGGTTACCAAAAAGATAACAAACGACTCCCCTAAATGTTGTTTAAATGTTGTCCTTTTCAGAAAAGAACCAAAACAAGACACCCCTTCTATCTTCTTTTTTTAGAAAAAAGAAGCAAAAAATCTGGCGCCCACCTCTCGTCCTTTGGACATATTCACTCCCTTCGGCCGAATTTATCAGTAATCCAAAAACTCTGATTTTTTGCCTTCTGCATCGTTGCACTAAAAATCAGGTCTTCCCTTTGGTCAGACGAATATAACAGGTGTCCGATAGGTTCTAAATCGTTTGAAAGATCATTGCCTCTGGCCATTTTTATTCTCCAACATCTACATCATTCCAATTCCCGGCGGAGGCAGATTAGAAGCTTGTTTCTTATTTCCGCCGACAATTACGTCATCAATCCTAATGATCATTTCGGCTACCTCGGCAGCAGAAGATATAGCCTGAGTTTTAACTTTTAATGGCTCAATTACTCCAGCATTCCAAGCGTCCATGATTTGCCCGTTAAAAACATTAATTCCCGGCCATTTCTGCTGGGCGCTGCGCAATTGGGTTATTACCTCCAGAGGATCCAGCCCGGCATTTTCGGCTAAGGCCCGGGGAATTACTTCCATGGCTTCAGCAAAAGCCTGCGCGGCCAGTTGTTCGCGGCCGGTTAATTTTTCTGCATATTTTTTTAGCCCTTTGGCAATCTTTATTTCTACTGCTCCCGCGCCAGCTACTGCTTTTCCTTCTTTGATAGCCGCAGCCAAATCGCCAATAGCGTCAGCCACGGCCCGCTTAATTTCTTCGACTACGTGTTCTGTTCCTCCTTTTACTAGCAGCGTTACAGCTTTGGGATTACGGCATTTCTCGATAAACAACAACTCTTCAGCTCCTCTTTTTTCCTCTCTAACCAGGCCGGCAAATCCCAGATCGGCAGCAGTTAGCTCTTTCCAGTTGCTGACAATTTTAGCTCCCGTAGCTTGGGCTAATTTTTCCATGTCGCTTTTAAGAACTCTTCTTGCGGCTAATATCCCTGCCTTGGCCAGAAAGTGCTGGGCCAGATCATCAATTCCCCGCTGGCTAAACAAAACGGTAGCGCCGCTGTCTTTGATTTTTTCCACCATCTGCCGCAAGGTTCGCTCTTCCATATCCAGGAAAGCATTTAACTGGCTGGGATCGGTAATCTGGATTTTGGCATCAATTTCCGTATTCTTTATTTCCAGAGGAGAATCCAGCAGGGCGATTTTGGCATTCTCCACTTTGTTGGGCATTTCCGAATGAACTTTTTCCTTATCAATAACCAACCCGTCTATTAACTCGCTCTTATCGGCGCTTTCGCCAATCTGTTTTTCGACTTTGATATTGTTGCTGTTAACTGTCGTCCCTTCAGCTACTCTCCTGACAGCTTTGACAATGATTTCAGCTAATTTTTCTTTGTTAGCTTCAGCGCCTTTGCCAGTCATGGCCGTAATGGCAATATGTTGTAATAATTGTTCATCATCAATGGTTACTGCTTCCGCCTCTTGCTGTAATATCCTCTGCGCTTCTGCTTCAGCCAGCCGGTATCCTTTGGCTAATACCGTGGGATGAATATTTTGATCCAGTAATTCTTCGGCTTTTTTTAATAATTCTCCAGCAAGAATTACGGCAGTGGTAGTGCCATCGCCAACAGCTTCTTCCTGGGTTTTAGCAATTTCTACGATCATCTTAGCTGCCGGATGTTCAATCTGCATTTCAGTTAAGATCGTTACTCCATCGTTGGTGATAGTTACATCCCCAGCAGAATCAACAATCATTTTATCCATGCCTTTAGGGCCGAGAGTTGACCTGACCGCTTGAGCTACCGCTTTAGCTGCAGCAATATTATTTCTTAAGGCATCTTTCCCAGTAGTTTGTTTGGTATCTTCTGGCAGGATGAAAATGGGCTGCATAGTATTAGTCATGAAAATCACTTCCTACTTCCTATAATAAAAACCATTAATTTTCGAATTGGATTTTTAGATATAGCTCGCATTTGGCTGTCTTAACCTTCTAGTTCTATGGAAACTCGCTATAATGTTAAGATTAGGCTCTGTTGTAGGTTTATTTTATAAGAGTTATGGAAAATTATTAGAAAATAAACAAATAAGACCAAGTTAAGAAATAAAAAATTATTTTTGCGGCTCCAGTCGAATAGCTTTCCTAAATTCATCAAATTCTTTCTTTTCTTCTTCTGTGAGAGGAGAAAAATGATCCTTATAGGTTTCAGCTTCATTCTGTAAAGCTGTTTGCGCTTTCTCGGCGATTTCAGGAGTCATCGCTTCAGGCTTGTAATCCTGAATGTTATGCTACAATCCAACGGCATTTTTCCAGTCTTTTCCCCAGCCTCTGGCCGTTGACTCTGGAATTCTGCTGTCATAAACTCTAGACTGCTGTCATAAACTCTAGATATAGAGAACTGCGCAGTTTAGACAACAATTGTACACCGTTCTAATCTGTATAACTGCGTGTTAAAGTGTGTTATAAGCTAAGCAGTTATCCATACAATCTTCCGCCCCCTCCAACTTTGTATTCTTTTAATTAGGGAATCTTTTCCTCTAGAAGTTCAGCAATATAAGCTCCTAGTCGAATTCTATGCTAACTGAACCTTCCAGGTCTTCAACGATTTTAGTTCTTACCTGACCCCAATAATCCTCTTTTCTTACCTGACCCCAATAATCCTCTTTTCTTAACTTTACAAACACTGGCGCCATAATAATTGCCTCCAATTAAATTTCATTGAACATCCCGTAGCCAATTTTAATTTCATCTCCGTTGTTAGGAATATAACTTCCGGGATCAGCTACATCTTGCCCGTTTATTAATATTGACAGCAGGCGCTCCGCATCGCTGCAATAGGTCTGGGCATCAATTCTTAAACAATTATCGGCTAAAATTATCCCGGCTTTGCCTAGGATCATCTCCAGTGACAGGCGCGGCGAGTGCGTCTTTACCCTGTCGCCATCTAAAAATTCCACAAAAAAGTTTTGGCTATTGGTTCGTTCTGTTAAGATAATTTTATTTTTAGTTTCAACCTCTAACTTAAATTCCACCGCTGGTTCAACATCATATTCAAAATAGGACGGGCCGCATTCATTCTGCTGGCATAAGTTCTGCCAACACAGCGCCCGTAATGGCTGGTTGTCGCAGGTCAGGTAACAATCCGCATCAGTTTTACATAGTCTTGGTTCAACTGAATTTGAGGCCTGATTTAGCGCTGGAGCTGAATTATTGATAAACCCCGGTATGGTAAAGCCTAATACAATCAGCGCTAAAAAAATAATCATCATTACTTTGCTAAATAGTTTTTCTGTTTTAGGCATAAGAGAAAGATAAAAACTAAAGTTAAAAAAGGTTGCGGTTATGGTTGCGGTTATTCTACTACCAATTTACCCGACATGCCCCGCCACTCTTCGCAGCTGCTGCAGGTAAAAGCAAAAGAGCCTTTTTTAGCGGCCTTAAATTCAACGGTAGTTGGTCCGGAGATTTCTTTTTCAACACCCAGGCCTGGAATAGCTAAAGTAAAATCCAAATTTTCCGGCTCAACTTTCAAAGTAACCATCTCGCCTTCCTTAACTGTAATTTGATTGGGAGAAAAGATCCACTTCTTAGCTGCCAGAATTACCGCGCCCTTAACCGCGTCGTTAGCCTCTGCTGCAGCAGTTTCTTTAACTGGAACTTCTTCTACACCATTATCTTCAATCCCATCAGGTGTGCCCTTAGATTCGGTATCCAGCTTTGCAACTGCGTTATTTTTATCCTTTGAAGAAGGCACCTCTTCAACGGTCACAAAGAAGGAAATATCCAGTCCTTGAGGGAAAAAATACCGCCCATCCTTAGTAACATAAGAAACGACCTTTTCGCCGGCTACATCCAGGGCAATTTTATATAGCGGGCCAAATTTGCTGGCTCCTTCGGAGGTAGCTAAAAATGGCGGTTCCAACAATTGTTTGTTAACATACTGAACAACTCTCCATTCCGCTTCTTCCAGGGGAATTTCCTTGCCAACAACCGCCGCGCCGGCAGCTTCTTCTCCGGTGAAATGAAATCCCTGAGTAAATACGGAGAAAATCAGCAAGATAATCGCGATCCCGGTAATCGTTTTCCAAGTAGAAATATTAGCGAAAGTATTATTAGCGAAAGTATTTTTTTCAGAGGATTTAGCAGTTGATTCTGATTTAAAGGGATCAACTGGAGCTTTGGCTTCAGCAATAAATTCAGCTTTAAGAGACTCATTAACCGGTTCAACTTTTGGCTTAACGGCAGGCGCATCCGCTTTTGGTTCAGTCCCCATAGTTTTTTCCAGAATCATAGATGATTTATTATTATTAATCGTATATTTATCACTAACTTTATCACTAACCGTATTTTCAGCCAGTGTTTTGCCAGATTTTTTTAGAGAAACTTTCTTTTTGACCTTCGGTTTAGCTTCCACGGCTTCAATTTTGATTTCATCATCCTGGACTTTAGAAGTTTTTGTAAGAAGTTCTTCATCAATAAATTCTTCACCAAAATAGGATTCATCCAGATTGTCCAATTGTTTTTGCTCCATATACATCACCCTCTTAGCCCCTTTTTTGAAAAGATATTTATAAAGATTTATAGTTAAAGAGCTATATACCAAAAAACATACTTGTTCTGGCAAGACCAGCAAGCAGAGGAAGCCGCCTCACAATTACCAAAAGTGTATACTGGCGAGAGCATCGAACCATTAATTTTGAAAAATAGGACGTGCCAAAACGTAAAATCATGCCTTCGACAAGGAGCGCAATGGAATTGTAGGACAGCCTGAGAGCTTAAGCAGGGGCTATCATTTTGCATCCAACAAGCAGTTAGTACTTATTAATAGTTAACAAAGCTTAAAACACCCCTTAACCCCTTAAAGATTAATAGACGGTTTAAGACCTATCTAAAATACCATGGAATTTAGAATTCAAAAAAAAGAAAATGAAAATTTGCACAAGTATCCCACTGAAAATTTAGAAATCGCCAGCAAATTTACTAAAGAAGTTAAAAAGGAATTGGGAGATTTTGTTCTAAGCGTCGTGGTTTTTGGCAGCGCGGCGCGGCGCGAAACTTCCGAAAGAAGCGATATTGATGTTTTGATTATCAGCGACGATGCTACTTATGTTTTAACAGAAGAATTGATTGAAGGGTACAAAATCATTATCGACAATCTTATTCGCAGAGTTTCACCTAAGCTCCATGTTACCTCGATGACTTTTACCTCATTTTGGGAGCACGCCAAGGTTGGCGACCCGGTGGTGGTTAACATTTTAAGAGACGGCGTGGCTCTAGAAGACAAAGGATTTTTCTTTCCCCTGCAAATTTTATTAAAACAAGGGCGCATCCGGCCTTCCGAGGAAAGCATCTGGCGTTATTTCAGCCGGGCGCCCCATACATTAGTTAACTCCCGCTGGCATGTTCTGCAAGCAACGCTAGACTTATACTGGGCAGTGATTGATTCAGCTCATGCCGCTTTAATGCGCGCGCATCAAGTTCCTCCAGCGCCGGAACATGTAGCTGATCTGTTGGAAAAAGCTTACGTGAAAAAGAAGTTGTTGGAAAGCAAATATATTGACACCATGAACAAGTTTTATCATTTAATGAAACAAATAACTCACCGGGAATTGCAGTATATCGGCGGGCATGAGTTTGAGCGGCTGCATCAGGAAGCCGACGCTTTTGTCAGAAGAATGAGGAAGCTGATTGAAATAAGGAGTTATTGAAGAAAAAAAATGATTGAAAATGGATTTGGTTGTCTTCCATTTCCATTAAATCAGTCCTTGAAATAAGAAGTTATTGAAGAAAAAAAATGATTGAAAATGGATTTGGTTGTCTTCCATTAAATCAGTCCTTGAAATAAGAAGTTATTGAAGAAAAAAAATGATTGAAAATGGATTTGGTTGTCTTCCATTAAATCAGCCCTAGATGCCCCAGAATGAAATCAACTCTTTCATCAACAGGCATTGCCTGAACCCTGGTAATTTTATATCCCAAATCCAGATAAGCCTGCCTGATTAGTTCATGAATCTGTTTTCTGGCGGCTGGACTTTCTTTTCTAAATTTATCAACCTTGTAGCCAGGCAACAAATCCATCAGATAGACGCCGGCATAATGATCTGCTTGGGCTGCCTGAACATAATCACCTAACAAACTGGTGCGGTAAAATTGAGAATAAGCAATGCCTCCGGGAAAACTGCGGTCCAGGAAAGCCAAATCTTCGGTTTCGATTTTAGATTCTAACAATTTTACTCGTCCAAGCAGGAAACGGTCAAACTCTTCTCTTCTTACCCAAGGCAAAAGGCCGCCGCCACAAGCCAATTGCTCTCGGATAACTAAAGTTGCGGCTTCCGGCACGGTGGCAAAACCTCTTCTAGCTAATTCCTTAATTACTGACGTTTTGCCTGAATATGCCCCGCCATCAATTACGTATTTTCTGGCCATATTTAAGAATTATAATCTCTTGTTCAATGACATCTTGTTTAATAACATCTTGTTCGCTACTATTTTAAGGTTGCCTACAGAAATTGGATAAAGAGAATTTTGAATAATTAGTTTTTCGTCAGAAACAGATCAAAAAATCAGCAAAATCCCTCTTTTTCAAAGTTCTCTAAAGATTTTCAAATCACTAATTCGTCTAAACTTCCAATCATCTCTACATCAGCAGCTTTCTCTTTACCATAACGATTAAGCCAAATGCCGCGCATCCCCGCTCTGGCGCTGGCTCTGGCATCCTTTTCTAAATTATCGCCAATAAAATAAATTTGTTTCGGATCGCAGTTCATTTGCCGGCAGGCCTCCCGGAAAATTCGTTCATCTGGTTTAGAAAACGAGTAATCGCTGGAGCAAATAATCGCTGAAAAGTAATTAATAATCCCGGTAGCGGTTAGTTTATCGAGCTGCTGTTCTCTATCTGCATTGGTGATGATGCCCAGTTGATGTTCTGCCAGCCGATCCAAGCAGGGCAATACGTCCGAGAACAACTGCCAATGGTTACGATAAGAGTTCATCCATTGAGAAACAGCTTTCTCAATTTTACCTTCGCTAAGGTTTGAACCAAAAACATCCCTAAAGCGAGCTTCCCTTTGCTCCTGAAAGGTCAATTCACCGCGGAGATACTGTTCAAACCGAATGATGTGGCGTTCCTGCAAAGCCTTAATGAACTGTTCTGAAGTATAGGGTTGTCTTGGGGAAGAGTTAATTTCAGTTTTATAACTTTCATAAATTTCCAAAGCAGCTTGACGGCTAGCCAGTCCGTGATTAATTAAAGTATCATCCAGATCAAAAAAAATGGGCATGAGTATAAGTTAGAGGTTAACTTTAAATTAATTATGAAAATGTAAACAGATTATGAAATTGAACAAAAGGGTAAAATATGATTTTTCCACCAGTGGTGGGCGGTTTTTTTGACACATAGAAACCGGAAAATAATAACCGAGGCAGTGAAAATAGAAGTCTATGTAATGAGAAGTTGTAATGGGAAGCCTATGTAATGTCAAGAAGATAAATATTTATTAACTCCTGCATTTTGCTCATTTAACTTATGGCTAAAATTGAAACCGGAATGGACTTAAATCGGTTGGAAGCAGCTATAAGAAACTCTTGGTGTAAAGAAACCAGTTCCACTCCGGAATGGAGCCCGCAAAATCCCGCCAGAGGACAATGCGCAGTTACCGCCTGCGTTTTCCAGGATTATGTTGGCGGAGAAGTAGTTTGGTTTAAAGCTAAACTGCCTGACAATACGGAAGAATCTCATTATTTCAATCGTGTTAATGGCACCGAATATGATCTAACCAGATTACAGTTCCCTGTAGGAACCGTTCTTGGTCAGGGAGCGGAAAGAATGCCGGGAATTACTACTAGAGGTCATGCTCTTTCTCATGAGCCAACCAGAGAAAGGTACGAAACCTTGCGTTATCGGGTAGCCAGACTTTTGGAAGAAGATTAAATTATTAGTATTTGTTTAGCTCTTTAGCAGAGATTAGCTGATAACACCCTCGTTAATTCTTTTTTTATATCTAGGTGTGTGTAATGTAAACAACAACGTTCTTTTTCTTCCGATGGAAAGTAATTTCTAATAGAAAAATAAGGTTGTGGTATTGACCACCAACAACCAGGATTTACCGTTAGGCAAATCTTAATGGATCAGAACAATTGGGAGAAATATAAACTTTCCCATTCAAAATTACGAGAGGAGCAAATTTCTCAAATAGACAAGATGCTCTCTTGTCTAGACCCTGCAGGGGGCTTTTTTTGTCTACAATTGTGAGAATTGTAACATCACGCTTACTCGTAAACATAGATGCAACAGCAGAGCATGCTCTCGCTGTGGCAAGCACTATGTTGATAAATGGGCTGAGAAGACTTGCAAGAAACTTTTAAAAGTAGCCCATAGCCACATAATCTTTACCATGCCAAGTAGTATTTGGTATGTAATCAAAGACAATTTTTATTGTATCAAGGAGCTTTCAGCTGCTTGCTTTGAAACCATCTCAGAGATTTACACTGAATCATCCAAACAGAAAATAACTCTCGGAATGGTTCAGTCTCTTCACACGTTTGGAGAAGACATGAAATACAATGTCCATTTTCACTGTATTGTTACGAATGGTGGAATGTATGCAAAATACAATGCGTGGAAACACATTGATTACATCCCTTACAGACTTCTTCATCGTAAATGGAAACATAAATGTTTGGACATTGTAACCAAACATCTTCCCCTGACAATGGAGAACCAATACTTACTTGAGAATCTGCGCTACTATCAATACTTAAGTGGATTTAATGTCCATGTTGTAATGACAGACATTCCTCGCAAGGAGTTGGTTCGTTACATCGCCCGCTATATTCGCCATCCTCCAATTTCTAATCGACGTATTGTCAATTATAATGGTCAAGAAGTGACCATTGTGTGCGGGAAGAAAGACAAATCATACATGACTTTTACTGTTGAAGAATTTATTACCAGAATTGTCCAGCATATTCCCCAAAAATCATACAAGATGGTGAGGAACTTTGGATTGTATTCCTCAAGAAAATGTTGCAAGGTTCTTGTGAAGAGGGATAAACAAGTAACAATAACAAAATATTGCCACTCCAGGAACGCTATTCCTTGTCCACAATGTGGTAAAATACTTGAACCAATAGAATATTTTCCTCCTACATTGGAAAATGGTCCACCTAGCGAGCAAGTATTAGACGAGAAATTAACCAATTGGATAGGATTGAGCTAGCTGATCGTCTGCCCGAAGGGCATTAGCTTGAGAATATGAGGAGAATTCAATTAAAAGAGGGAGGCTTTATTTTAAAAGAAAAAAATTTGGAACATCTGGAAAATTAGATGCTCCAAAGAAGTATATTGGAAAAAGAGCCTATGTGATTATTGTGCACTGACTATTTATGCAACACAGCATGGCTAAAACAGATTAAATTATCCCTTTCTTAAATTAATTCAAAGATAACAAATCAAATCGCCTGTAAAAATTATCGGCTAAAACAGATTAAATTATCCCTTCCTTAAAACCTTCTCAATCTTTTCCGCATCCCAGCCTTGGGCTACCAGCTTCATTTTAATAACTTCATCGCTGAACCCTTTTCTCTTGGCTTCAAAAATATATTCGCGAACCGGCTGCAGGGAACTGCCGCTTTTCTTAAGATGCAAAACAATCAGGACGATAGCTATGATTAATATTAATCCGCCGGCGCCCGCGCCAATCGGTACCCAGGGAATAGGCGGCTCGGAAACTACAGTCTTAACAGGAGCAGTTCGGCAGCTGAAAGTTACCGGGTTGCAGCCCTGCGGACAGGATTCGACAGTAATCCAAGTCGCGCCATCGGTTGAGCACTGCTGTAAATTATTTCCCACGCAGCGTTTGCTGTTAGTGGGGCAAACTACCGTTCCGGCAGCGCCTGAGCAGGATTGCTGTTCCAGAGGCTTGCCTATCGGCGTGATGCCTGAAACTTCCCTCCGCGTCAATTGCGCATCGCAGGTATCTGACCGTATACAGGTTCTAGTTTGCGATCCTCCGGCGCAGACCGTCCAGATGCTGCAATCCCAGCTTTGCAAACAAGCCGGGCGGCCGGTTGGAGCAGCAACCGTTGAATCGCGATCCCGGTCTCTGGATCTCCTTCCCGGACTGCTGTCCGGTGAAGTTTCCGGAGGCGAAGAAGGCGGAGAAGGTGGAGGCAACGGGGGAGATACACCATAATTTAATTCTTTATTTTGAACTTTGCCGCCGACATAAGGCTCTTCGCCAACTCTGACAGGAGCTCCAGTTGCGCTGGTTACCACGGTAAAAACAACTTTATCTCCAGCAGTCCCGGCAACTTTCACCACTTCAGCATACCCATACTTGCCGTCGCTGGCTACGGCTGTAGTAACTACTGATCCAGTTCCAGCCTGCAGGCGCAGGGTAAAACTGCCTGTGGCTGGCAGTCCCGTAATGCGGCCATAAAACTGGTGGTAATTAGTTAAGCTAGGTATGTCGCGTTCGGTAACCGCGCCAACGGTAGAAAAAACTAAAAGCGCAATAATTATTGACGATAGCCATTTCATTCTATGTGTTGAAGGTAGCCATTTCATTCTATGTGTTGAAGGTAACCATTTCATTCAATAGTAACCGCAAATTCGCTGGTGGAATGGACCCAGTAAGCCCGGCCTGGCTGCAGCGGCGTATTAAGGTCTATTCTGGCGCAGACTTCATCTTCCTTGCAGGCAAACAATTCAAACCGCGTATTAGCCGGGGCAATTTCTTTTAATGATGTGGGAACTACCCCTGGAATGGAAATTAAATTCCAGCCCCTTCTTATTATATGAGTTAATTGCGGCGGAGTCGGCTGATTATTCCCTACATTGGGTGGAAGGCCTCTTCCAACACCCAACAATCGCGGATCTTCCACTTCACAATTGCCAAAGATCAGACTAGTTGTTTCTGGCCTAGTTAGCTGCACAAAATACCCTTCAAATTGTTTTAATCTGGCAATTTGGCCAATTGGAGCATCAGAAGCTGATTGTAAAGCTCGATTATTAACCGGATCATAACTATAAATTTTATCAATATTGGCTTTAGCTAAGAATCCAGTTGCATGGCCGCTAGCATACAAGGCGGCATCAGCTTCTGATAATCGGCAAGGCAGGGCAAACGGCTGCAATTCAGTAGTAGCTCTAAAGGTAACATTCAATCTGGCGGTCCGGCCTTGATGGTCTAAGTCCGTGAAATCAACACGCATAATGGGATAACCGGTAGTATTAACGTCTAAAGTTCTGTTGCCGACAGCTAGGACCAAAAATTTAGAAGTTCTGCTGCCCTGAATATTACTGGTAATATTCAATAGCAAAGATACTGGTTCGCTGGCAGGGCCCCAGGTTACATTAAAAGTTCTATTAATATCTCTAACTGGCCTGTCCCAAGCATCAACCAGTAAACTAGCATTATAAGGGTTAGGTATCCCGCCCAAAGTCGGAATAATATTAAATTCCACTTCTGGATAAACCGGGCTGGAGGTATTTAATTTGCCGTTAAAAATGTGGGGATTTAAATTATCACTAATATTAACTCTCAACACCCGGCCTAAATGAGCTCCAGTAACGTTGTGGAACATCATTACTTTCAGCAAATCCGAGGAAACAAAGTGCAGGTTGCTAACAAAAACCTGGCCGTTCTGCAAAGAAACTTCTAAATCAGGAATGGTGTCCAGCGTGTTAAGATAAATGGACGTAGTATCTCCAGCGGTGTCCAAGCGGTCTCTCAGCACTAGCTGTCTAGGCGGATCGGCGCTGCGGTTGAGTTCCAAAACATAAATATCATTGCTTTCTTTAATCAGAGTTAAAGTATAGGCCTCCAGTGTACCGCCAAAATCTGTAGCCGTGCTGAATCTAACCGTGCTGGCTTGAGACGGCAATCTTCGGAAAATTAACGTTTCCTCCTGCGCTAAATTAATTACGCCGGAAGGAGGATTGTCTTGATCCACAAAAAAAGCCTGGCCAACTACCGGCTTTTCTCTTCCGGAAAAAGCCAGAATTACTGTCAACAATAATAACGCCAGGGCGCCGAGAGCGATGCCTATGCGCTTAATATCTAATTTCTGTTTTTTGATTTTTTGATGGCTTGATTTCATTTAATTCACCAGGGAATCATGGAATTGCGGTTGGTTTTTCATTTTTGTCAGCAATATGCTGGGTATTTTCGTTTGTTCATTTTAGGCTGTTCATTTTCGTTTAACCGATATTTGCGCAAAGGCAATAAGATTTTGATTAGCATCATCCCTTTTTATTTTGTCAACTTTAATCTCCAATCTTTGTGAACCCATTCGGACGATTCTAGAGTCTCCTTCAGCGAATAGGCGACGACTAATTAGCATTCTATTAATTATTATTGAATCGAGAGAATTATATTCATCCAAACCTATCTCCACCAACGATGGTTCTGGAGTTGAACCGCTAAAAATGCTGGCAAATAATCTATAAAATTTGCTATCTACATTTAAAACGAAATCAATCTCATTATAATTGGTAATTCCGCTCACATTCAGCACTAATGCCGTTCCATCATCAGGCAGGTATAAATAAGGTTCCAGCTTAAATTGAGTGGCAATCACCCGGCTTAGCAAGTCTCCAGCCACTTCTTGTTTTACTCTCAAAACATCATCGCCTAAAGTAAAGGTACCGTTAGCCGTGATTTCCGTAATTCGGTTTACGTTTCTCAAATTGTAAGTCCGGCCAATGGGATATTCTCTAAATCCGAACGTTGAATCCAGGTTAGGCGAAGTGGCTGCCGGAGCATAGAACGTTCCGCTGACATTGAATATCGGGCCCATTCTGGCGGTAACGGCTGTAATGAACGTTCTCCAGAAAGGCTCAGTATGAACTGAAGTGTCACTATTAAAGTTATTAATATTAATAATCCTTCGGATGTTTACAACTTTATTGGCGCCAATTTCGCCGTTGACTTCCAATAAATAATGCTGGCTTTGTATGCTTAACAGCCGCGGCGAACTAACTCCCACGACGAGGTCTTCCACGCCATCAACTAATGCACTGAAGCAAACATCAGCAGACGCCACGCTGCCATAGAGTTCATCCTCGTTGCAGATTCGCAGCTCAATTCCTCCCAAAGTAATTCGATTGGCTAAAGTCAACTGCTGCGTGTAAGCCCCGCCAACTAATAATCCGGAAGCAGTGGTGGTCCGGAAGAACATTTGATCGTTGCCGGGAACTAAGCGCAATTCCACTTTAATAACTCCGCTGGGAACAGTGAATGTAGCTTCCGTCCCGATCAGTGTTGGAGTAAAGGTTTGCGCTTTGTCCAGAGTAGTTAAGCGCAAGTTTTCCACGGTGAAAAATTGCGCCGTGCTGGCTGAAGCGCCTTGATAACTTAACAGATAATAATTGCTGCCGAAAGCTAAGGCTAATTCTTTGCCGCTGGTCAAGGTTTGCGCAAATTGGTCGTTAAATGGCCTAGGCGTTCCGCTGGTAGTAACCTCAAAAACGCGGTACAAAGCAGCCGTTTTGATGTAGCGGGGATTCTGGATGGTGCCTAACGGCTGCGCAGAATGATAATAAAATAAAATATTATTAAATCTAAACGGCTGGCGGTAATTTAATTCCGCAAATTCGCCAAAGGGGTCGCTTCTAAGCCTGAAGATGTCCCGAACTCTTTGCGGATCCCGCCCGCTGGCGGAGATAATTCCATGGTTTTCCGGGCTGGCAATAAGAACTGCTGCTTCTGAAGACATGACTGTGGACAACTGTTCATTCAAATTTATCGGCATCAGGGCTTGCCGTGAATCTAAAGCTGACAACTGGAAGGGCGGAGGCGGAGTGCCATACCTCCTTTGCAAAATTATTTTATTGCCGCCCAAGATTGGCGCTTCGATGTTATCTTCGCTGCCCACGGCCGGGAAAACAGTAGCTAAAGAATCCATGACTCTCGTCAAATTGACATTTAACAATGAAAATAATGCCGACTGGCCGTGGCCAAGAACATACAGTTCATTGCCAAACTCCAATCCCAGCCTTCTTCCGGCAATCATGTTGTTAATGAAATCATTATAATTCGCATCTGCCGGAGTTATAGTTGGCTTAGCTAAGACAAATAAAGAAACTTTCTTCTGTCTGGCAGTTAGGTCATATTCATATAATAATAAATATTCATCATCTACCGGCTCTGCTGAATGAGTAGTAATGGGCACTCCAGTTAATGGAGGAGGCGCTGTCGGCACGCCTGCCGGAGCCGGCGCTGCTGGAATTAGCCGAGCCATCAAAGTTAAAGCTCCCGCTGGAGCCGGAGAGGCAATGCCCGGGCCAGTAACTAATCCTCCCGGACCGGTTAATCCAGGCCGCGGAACGGTTAACCTAGTTATTCCTGTTCCTGGTTCCAGATCCATTTTAGTTAAGTTTCCTATTTTTAAAGTTCCAATCGGAGTATCGGCGCGGCTTTAGTTACGGTAATTTCATATTGCTGGGATAAATTGTACGGCTGCGCATAAGCTGCGACAACTTCTCCCAGCCTGGCTGAAGAGATAACGATATTATTTCTCTCCAAAGAAACCACAATCTGCCTTTGCCCCAGAACATTAAAGACGTAACTGGTAGTTCCCGCATAGGCCAGGGCATTAAACAAAGTAGTTAACGGAACGTGCCTAAGCTCTAAATTTTGCAGGCTGAATGTCGGCTGATTGGGATAAGATAATAAATAATACTGGTTATCCAGCTTAATTAAAACTCCCTGCCCGTCGAGCATGTTTCTGACAAAATTATTTAATGGAAAGTTAACCGATTGCTGTGAAACATCCCTGGTTAAAACTACCCGGACTTGTTTAGGATCGGTTCCAGTGGGAGTTTCGTAAATTAAGACCACATCTCTGGCAGGAGTGATTGGATTCATGGAAGGGTTAACCGCCGGCCTTCCGCTGGTGCCGGCTAGCAGGGAAAGGGATTGAATCTCAAATTGCTGTAATCTTGGTCCACTTACTTCTGAACAGACTTGCACCGTATCCGTAAACTGCCGGTTATCGGTGGAACAAATGCTTAATTGGTTGTAAGAGTATAATTGTTGCAGCCCAGGAGCAGGATTAGTTAAAATATTATAATTCAACCCTTGGCAGGTATCTGAACGTAAAGTCAGCATAAATGCCGCTTCTTCATGGATCGTTCGATCTCTGGTGCGAGCGCAATCATCACGGTCAGCGCAATCTACCTGATTTTCCCGGTCGTTATCCTGCCGATCGAAGCAGGCCAATTCAGTTTTAACTATTCTCCCTGAAGTTTCATCGCATTCTACTTTCACGACGGCAATATCGCTCTGGAAGGCTAAGTCCGTTTCAGCTTCTTGGCAGTTGACAAACCTCTCGCCATTGCAAATCTGCGTATCTCCGCTTCTCAAGGAGTATTTAGCCCGCTCATTGCA
>JAGVYX010000011.1 GCA_018303045.1 Candidatus Woesearchaeota archaeon | reverse complement strand
ACTTGAACTGTCCCCAATTTGGGTACAGTTGAAACTGCCTGCGGAAGATGGAAAGTTACGATATACAGATTGTGTTAATCTCAAAAATGCTTTTAGACTAGTTCAGTCCATCCCATCAAAGAAAGCAGAACCGTTCAAGATGTGGTTAGCTGAGATTGGAAAAGAAAGAATTGAAGAGATTGAAAACCCAGAACTTGCTCAAGATAGGGTGAAAGAGTATTACGAACTCAAAGGTTACCCCAAAGACTGGATTGACAAAAGGTTAAGAGGTATCGCGATTAGACAAGATTTGACAGATGAATGGAAATCTCGGGGTGTTCAAGAAGAGAAATCTTTTGCCATTCTGACTAACGAAATCTCAAAGGCAACATTTGGTAAAACTGTGAGTGAATATAAGCAATTCAAAGGGTTGAAGAAACCGAATCAAAATCTTCGAGATCACATGACTGATTGGGAATTGATTTTAACAATTGTAGGAGAGAAAGCAACAAATGATATTACTGTTGCAAAGGATTCTAAAGGTTTTGGAGAGTTAAGGCAATCTGCGAAAAGGGGTGGCCAGATAGCTGACAATACTAGAAAAGAACTTGAACAGGAGATAGGCAAGCCTGTAGTTTCAAATGAAAATTATTTGCATTTGACGGAGAAGAAAAAAAAGCAAATCTTGGAGAAATTAAGTGATTAAGATTTTGTCTAACTCCAGTGATGCAGTTCAGTTAACAGTTCAAAGATGGCCGGGTATTTTTTTAATCGGCTTCGTGATTGGCTGCTTTTATAAAACATTTCCACGGAGTTAGCTACATATTCCTGGGGATCATGATAATATTTGTCTCTGAAAGATTCTATTTTTGCGGCAGCCTGGACTATTTTTGTTTCGGAAAGGTAGCTGGCAAAAAAATGCCTGCCAATAATGTCGTCGTAACCATGGCCGAATTCATGCAGGAAAACTTCTGAATGCAGGCCATCGCCATTTTCTATGCCTGCAAAAATCAACTGCGCCGGGAAGAGGGATGCGGAAGAAGATAACAGCCTGGGGCTTTATCCCAAGTGCCTTCATTCCATCGCTCAGGCTTAATTCCCCGGAGGAATTGCAGCTCTCGGTTGTCGGTAATTTTTCCATTAAAGAAGACTATCTCAGCTTCTCTGGCAATAATTTCCTGCAGATGGCCGGGAATTTTTTCCAGCTGTGATAAATATTTTTTAATTTGGGGATGAGCTGGATCAAGATTATTTCTGTATTCAGCGCTAATCATTGCTTAATTGTTAATCGGCAATCAGACTTATAATTCTAGGTTATATGTTGAATATAATGATGGCAATTAACAGCATCCAGATCAGCGGGCTGGTAAACTGGCTTAAAATGATTTTAACTCGAGATGCAGTTTTAGTTTTTTTTAATTCATTTAATCCGTAAGTATATAGCCGTTGTTCGGCTTCATGGCTGGACAACCTTTTTTCTGAGGATTTTAACAGAGCAAGGGCTTCCGCGCTGGTTTTAGCATGATATAAAATAGAATTATTCTTACCCCTGTCCCCTCCTGCTGTCGGGGACAATTTAAAGATATAATTGTTTTTGTTTTATGGCGTTATTTAAAAGTTCCTCGCCCTAGGCTCGATAGCCATCGGCTCGGCGGCGTTAAATGATGACGAAGACAAAAATTCCCACTGGAACATGAAAATAAACAGAGATTTATTTTCAGTACTGAAATATGATATTTTTCACATTTCATGGACTTCCTTTTTGCCAGATAATTTAAATCGAAGAGCCCCGCATATTGATGGCTATTTCGAACTTTTCAATAACGCTCGTTTTATGAAGCGCAACCACCAAAGCAAGTGATTGAAAAACAAAAAGTATAAATATGCATGTACATATATGTGTACCTATGGTTATCAAATCTCTTAGCATCACCGAAGATGCCTATGAAGCGCTCAAGGCGATCAAGTATGGAGATGAGAGTTTCAGCGATGTCATCTTGAGACTCTCGCATGAGAAGATTGGCGCGGCGGCGAAGTTCTGTGGAATCTGGAAGGACAAACCTGAGATAACGCGGCGGCTGAGAGCGAATCTCCAGAAACGGCGGGCCGAGCTTGAGCGCGAATTTGCAGAACGGCAGCAGCGCTTTTTCGGGGACCGGGCGCAATGATTGTCCTAGACTCTTCGGCCATCATCACGTTTCTGGAAGGCGGTCAGCAAGCCGAACGCCTCAATGAGTGTTTAGCTACTGAACCAGCGGCAATCAGCGCAATCACCGTTCATGAAGTGGGAGTAGGCCTTCGTGGAGATGAAGCCCGTGCTTTTGATGCGTTCTTGCAGAGCGTGCACGTGCTGCCCATTGATCTTGACGTTGCCAGAAAAAGTATTCTTGTTGAGCAGAAGCTGGAAAGGAAGGGGCGCCTCATTGGCAAACTCGACATTCTCATTGCGGCAACATGCCTTGTCCACAATCTTCCCCTTCTTACCCTGGATCGAGACTTCCGCGAAGTTCAGGATTTGCGTCTTGTTGATATAAAGTAGTTTCGGGATAACAGAATGTCTGATGAAGCCCGGCTTCATCCAACAAATAATCACCACGCCAGACTCACTCAACATTGGTTGATCTGCGGCGCCTTCCCATAAGGAATGCCCTTCCGCATGCGCTTAAGTGAGCATTATATCGTTCGTTTAATGGCGGTGGCGATTTATTGGATGAAGCCATGAAGCCCAAAATCTTTATATAGCTAAATTCATTCTATTTTTTAAGTTATAGCTAGTGCGATATATTTTCGTACAATTGTTATCACTAGCTATATATAAAAATGGCTAAAAAAGTACGATTATTTAGCATTTTTAGTATATGCGCGCGCGGAAAAAAGGGGTAGTAGGTTTAGTTATAGCTATAGCTTTGATGATGGTGTTATTAGCAGGCATGCTTTATTTTTCTTATGCAGGCGATTCTTATAATGTTGATAATGCTTTAACCGGGGCAGCCATAGGGCTGGAGGTTGAAAATAATCTTACAAAATCAACTAACAGTCTGGAAATTATTATAGATCCCATTTCTGGCGGAAATGTTTTGGGGCCTGATCTAGAAAATGATCCTGTAATAATTCTTCCCATTACCAATGAAACGAGTAATAATCCCCTTCCATTAAATGATACAATCATAGTTCTTCCTATTGTTAATGAAACCAATAATCCAGATAATAATCTAAATCAATCGCCGGTTCTGGATTCTAATTATACTATTGTTGTTCCTCCTGAGCCGGCAGATAATCAAACAAATGAAGCTAATGAAACAGCTCCTCCGACAGAAGATTTGCCGAGAATTGTGATTAATGCAACTCCAGACTTTCCGCAGTTGGCAGTGAACAATACCAATAAAACAGTTCCGCATCTAAATCAGACTAACCATACTTTGCCAAACCTTCAGCTGCCTAGAAATATAACTTTTAATAATACTAATCAAACAATTTATGGCCCAAAATATGTTAATATTACAGACATTGAACTCTTCAATTTTGGCGATGAGGATGTAGTAAGATGGAATAAGACCTTTAATGCTAACGATGGCAATGACCGCGCCTATGCTACGGCTTTTGATTCTCAGGATAATATTTACGTAGTTGGTCTAGGCACTAATTTGGTTAGAAGCGATAGCAGCTTTGACTGGTGGATGAAAAAGTTTTATGGCCAAAATGGTTCCGAGGACACCTCGCAGTGGAACAAGACTTTTGCTTCTTCCAGCACTGGTCCGGATAATGCAGCAGCTATTGCTATTGATTCCAATGATCTGATTTATATTACGGGGTATGGTCGTAATATTATAGCCGCTGCCAGTAATAATGACTGGCTAATTAAACGGTTTAATCGTTCTGGCTATGAAAATGTTACCGAAGGCGGGGTTGCCGGCTGGAATTTAACGTTTGATGGCGCCACTAACCAAAATGCTGATGCCAGGGGAGTAGCTATAGATTCGCAGAATAATGTGTATGTTGTTGGCGTTGCTGTACAACTCTTTACTGTGGATAGCGGCGGTGACTGGTGGATAAAAAAATTTTACGGCATAAATAGTTCTGAAGACACCTCACAATGGAATAAGACTTATAGCAGCCCGGATGCGGTAAGTCCAAGGGGAAATGATCGGGCTCAGGCTGTAGTTATTGATTCAAGCGACTTAATTTATGTTGTAGGCGATTATAACGGAGTAGGCAACTGGTGGATTAAGCGCTTTAACCGTTCCGGTTACGAAAATGTTACCGACGGCGGCGTTGCCGGTTGGAACTTTACGGTAGATGGAACTGGCGGCAGCCCGCTGGGCGTGGCTGTTGACTCGCAAAACAATGTCTATGTAGCTGGTTATGGAAATAATCTTGTAGCTGCGGATAGCGACTCGGACTGGTGGGTGAAAAAATATTTCGGAATAAACGGTTCCGAGGACACCTCGCAGTGGAATAAAACTTTTGACTATAATCGCAGTGATGATGCCATCAATACTTTAGCTATTGATTCACAAGATACTATTTATTTAGCTGGTTATGCTACTTCTACTTCCCAGGACTGGTGGATCCGGGTGTTTAATCGAACCGGGACAGAAAATCTAACAGCTTGGAATAAAACGGTGGATGGTTCCGGAGCTGGAATTGATCAGGCTTTGGGCATTGCTATTGACTCGCGGGCTAATGTTACAATTGTCGGCGTAGCTACCGGAATGATTTCTCCGACTAGTTCTCAGGACTGGCTGATTAAAAAATATGAAGGCAATGTCAGTTTTAGTTCCGGCGGTGGCGGAGACACTACCCTACCAGCCGTTACTTGGGTAACTTTAACTCAAAGAAATTATACTTCCTTAAGTTACAATGTTTCGTTTAATGCGACGATCAATGAAGCAAATATAGACACGGTAAGATTCAGCTTCAACAATTTCAGCGGCACGCCTTTCAACACTACAGCAGTCAATTTCTCCGGGACATGGCAGGTTTTGTATAATGTCAGCAGTTTAGCTGAAGGACCGCATTTGGTTACAATATTTGCCAATGATACAGTTAATAATATTAACATGACTGAGCAAATCTCATTTATCTTAGACAACACCCCACCCAGAGTTACCATTGATGCTCCTTCAAACAATTCCTTGCTGCGGAGAACAACTAATTTTAATGTTACGGTAAGAGATACCAACTTAAGCTTATTTGCCGTAGTGTTCAGGTTTGACAATGCTTCCGGGAACGATTTTAATGTTACGCCGACTAACAATAGTGGGAACTGGGGCGCCAGCTTGGATGTTTACCGCTTGGTAAATGGCCTTCACCGCCTGACGGTTTCAGCCAACGATACCAATGGCAATTTAAACAGCACCCAATTTGTAGAGTTCAGAGTAGATCTTGATCCAGACAATGCCGGATTTGAAGATTACACCAAATGGAATAAAACTATTGCTGTAAGCAATAATGACCAGGCTCAGACTGTGGCGAGGGATTCATTAGACAGCATTTATGTTGGTGGCGATCTTAACAACGACTGGTGGCTTAAAAAATATTATAAGAATAGTTCTGAAGAAGTTACCTTATGGAATAAAACTTATTCTTCTGGAATGTCGGCAGGAACTGCGCCAATACAAGGGATAGCAGTAGATTCTAACAACAATATTTATGTTGCAGGTATAATTACCTCGGGCAATAATTGGTGGATTAAACGGTTTAACTCTTCGGGAACTGAAAATGTTACCGAAGGCGGGGTTGCCGGCTGGAATTTAACGTTTGGCAGCGGCGGTGGCGGGATAGATCAGCCGCATGGGATGGATATTGATTCACAAAATAATGTTTATGTGGTTGGGGAAGGAGAGAATATTCATGATGGGGATGGCGTGGCTGATTGGTGGATCAAGAAATTTTATGGATTGAATGGCTCAGAAGATACATCGCAATGGAACAAAACTGCCGAAGGGGCTTATGTCATCAAAGGCCAGGGAGGAAATGATCGGGCTCAGGCTGTAGTTATCGATTCCAATGATTTAATTTATGTTGTTGGCTCTGTTGATAATACAAACAGTGCCGATTGGTGGATTAAACGGTTTAACCGTTCCGGTTATGAAAATGTTACTGCAGGTGGCGTTACTGGCTGGAATTTAACTTTTGATATGGGTGGGACGGATATAGCTTACGATGTAGCCGTAGATTCTAATAACGATGTCTATGTGATTGGCTCAGCTACCAGTGAAACTGATTGGTGGGTGAAAAAGTTTTACGGATTTAACGGTTCCGAAGATACCTCGCAGTGGAATAAAACCTTTTCTGGAGCCGCGGCTCAAACTGAAACTCCGCGAAGCCTATCCATTGATTCATTTGATAACATTTATGTTGTCGGCGATGCTAGCAATATCGCCGTTTCAGGCCAGACTACCAGCAATGACTGGCTGATAAAACGATATAATCGAACCGGCAGTGAAAATATTACACATTGGAACAAAACATTTGATTTTGCTTCTTCGGCTGATATTGCTTTGGACGTAGTAACCGACTCCGCTAACAATGTTACAGTAGTTGGTTATGCTACTGATGACAGTTTAAACACCAAATGGTGGATTAAACGCTTTACTTCCACCGATGAAAATCCTCCGATAGTTACCTTCACTTCCCCAACCAATGGCTCCAACAGCACTCTTACCAGCCAAACGATTACCGCTACAGTTTTTGATTTAGATATTTATACTGTAGTATTTGCTTTTGACAATGCTACCGGAGCGGATTTTAACAGAACGATTACCAACAGCAGCGGGACCTGGACACGGCAGGAAAAAAATCTGGCGGAAGGATTCCATACGGTTACCGCTCATGCCAACGACACCACTGGAAATTTAGATGCCACTAAAACTGTCCAGTTTACGATTGATTTCACGCCGCCAATGGTTAGCATTGACACTCCCGCTGCCGGAACGAGATTTACCTCTGGCAATACTGTTTTTAACACGACAGTTCTCGATGCTAACTTAACCGTGTACAGTGTTATTTTTGCTTTTGACAATGCTACGGGCAATGATTTTAATTTAAGCGGCAACAGAAACGGCAACAACTGGAGCTTAAGCCTTAATGTCAGTTATTTTGTGGATGGGACGCATGCTTTAACCATTCATGCTAATGACACTTTAGGCAATCTTAATGCCACCGAAAACATTTCATTTACCATTGACACCAGTGTTCCATCTCCATCTCCTCCAAGCGGTGTTGGCGAAAGTCCTGCGCCGCCACCTCCTCCTCCACCAAAACCGACTGTGGAAGCTCCGCCGGCTGAAACGCTGCCGGAAGAAAAGCCTCTTGATGTGGTGGAATCATTAGCGCCCGGCCCGGTGGCCACGGCTACCGTTTCTTTGAGCAACCCTACTTCCAGAACGGTTCGCCTCAAGCCAAAACTGGAAGAAGTTATAGACGTTCCGCTGGAAAATGAAGAGCAAATCAAGAGCATATTAAAGGAAGAAGAAGGCTTGTGCGGCAATGATGTTGATGGAAACGTGGAAGTTTTAAGGTTATTGCAGCGGGAAAAAGTCCAGCCGATTTACAAACAAAAATATTCAGAACTATTTACGGAATCAACCGATAAATTGCTGGATAAACGCCGGCAGGGATTAAAGGTCAGAACGATGAGCGGGATGATTTTTGGCGATTCTTTCATCTGCGCCAATTTGCTTAAATCGCAGCTGCTGGATGCCGATGAAATTATTTTAGCTCCGGGAGAAAAGATGGAGAAGGAATTAAAAATCAAATCATTATCAGTCCAGCCGCGCAGGGTAAAAGTTGTCTTCACCGAAGCCGGCCAGACTTTCGCAGAACAAGAACTTCTCGTGCAAAACAGCTTAATCACCGGAACGGCTATTGATGCCAGCCTGCCAGGAAACTTTTTTGATTTTTATCTGATCATTGCCGATGATAATTTTGCAGCTAATGGTAATGCTAATGGTAATGCTAATGGTAATGCTAATAGTAATGCTAACGGCAACGAGCAGTATTTGTTGGAATTAACCCTGAATAAAAAAGAATCTGTCCGCGGGCTTAAGAAATGGTTCAGCTGGCTGTATGATCCGGCGGTATTGTACAGTGAATTGTATGGGCCGTATGTGGTTAACAGAAATACAGTATTATTTGCCCAGCAGATGGAATATGAGCCGGAGCAGTATCATGGCGATTATGTCATTAAAACCAAAGTTTACCTGAAAGATAAAGTTATTGTGGAAGATGAATTTGAAGTTACGCTGGATTAAATAATCTTCTTTGATAAATAATGCTGCCAAGAGTCCGCTCTTAACTATACAGCGCAGACGTGAAGAATCTGATGCGGGCATAGGTGTAATGGTCTTTGTCTAGGACTCGCAGCATTATTTAATTTTCAGATACTATTGCAGATGATAGAATTGTCGCCTAATTAAGTTGTCATGGCACTAGATGTCCAATACTTCCGCAACCGGAAAATAAGTTGATGCAAAATTCTCTTTCAGAGGAGGCAGCTTCGAGTTCGCCAGTGGCGCCGTAATCTGTGATAACCGACATTCATCCCCGTAAGGGACAAACCCCTTGATGTCGGTTGGATTGTGAAGCGATAGGGCTCACTAAAGAGGCTGCCTCATCATTTTGCATCAATGGCCTTACTTGCGTAGGTACTGAGGTTACAGAAATCTTTATAAGTTTTGCAGGCATTAGTAACTTATGTTAGTTTTCGGAATAGATGTGCCACTGGTGGAAGTGGTGTTTACTTTTGCCATAATCATCCTGATTTTATTAATTGAATCGCTGATTGTAATTGTTCTATTGCTTAAGCAGGCGCAGAAATCCAAGAAAATTGGCGAAGCGGTGGAAAAGTTGTCTGAAGCTATCCTGCAGATTAAGCGGGCGGAAATTGAAGAATTAGATCGATTAGGTCGGAGATAAATATGCTGGATAAAATGTTCAGGTTTAGCTGGGTCCAATTGATGGCGATAATTATTTTGGAAGTTTTATTATAGAGAACTTTGAATAATTAGTTTTTTTTATCAAAACATTCTCTAAGAGACTATGAAATGGCGGGGATTTTGTTATAAATATCTAAAAAATCAGCAAAATCCCTATTTTTCAAAGTTCTCTATATTATGTTGATGTTTTTTTTACTCCAACTTGTTGGTGGGGTGTCCGCTGTCCTCCTGTACTATTAATGGTTATTTTATTAAGGGCATTATTTCTATTGATATTGCTTTACCTAATAATTATTATAATTTACAGCTTAATCAGAAAAATAATCAACTGGAATAAGGTTTAGAGAATTTTGGATAATTCATTTTTTATCGGCAAAGTTCTCTTTAATCAATTCTGCACTAAAGAAATATTTATATTTTAATACTCATCTAAATACTCATCTAAGCTTAAATTGAGGTGAACTAGACTATAAAGAAAGATTAATTATGATCTAAATGGTTTAGTAAATTCTAAATTGTTTAGTACATGATTCCTCCTTAAGTCTTTAGAGTCGAATTCCAATGAAGGTGATAATCAATGGGAATAACGTTAATTAAACGGGAAGAGCCGGCTAAAACGGATATTAGGAAAACCAGAACTTGCGAACGCTGTAAAGTGCAGGTTCCATTAGCTAATGTGCGGTTATTTGCGCAGAATGAACAGCGCAATTTAATTCTTTGTGAAGCCTGCTGTGATATCTTAAAAAAGAAGGACGGAAATTTCACTTTGCCTGGAGAGCGGAAAATCGTCCGCAATGTTTACCAGCCGCGGGGCATTCTCAGCCAGAACCAGCCGCCAGTTTCTAACGCTGGTAAAGAAGAGAACCCCAAAATTTTAAACCGCCCGCAGATGTCCTGCAACCGCTGCGATTATAAATTCACGTTAAGCGAATCTCGGCCAGGGGTGGTTTCGGGCTTAGCCTGCCCTTATTGCGGCAAAAGCGATCGGCTGCAGAGGGTGAAACTTTAAATGCCTTTAAAAATAATTATCTGACTCTGCTAAGGTTATAGCTTTTGGCCTTAAATCTTTAAGTTTTGTTTTTAATCCTGTTAAATGCCCTAAGCCAACAACCGCAACTAATCCACTATTTCCGTCATATAATTCTCTAACTCTTCCTGCCATTGCTCCATCTCTGCGAGGATTATAAATTTGCTCTAATGCTTGAACTGCTTGTGGAGGCATAACTCCTTTCATCATTTCAAAAGTTTCGGGGTCTCTAATCATCTCAAATAATTCTGCCATTGCTTCTACATTTTGATATAT
Source organism: Candidatus Woesearchaeota archaeon (assembly GCA_018303045.1). GTDB lineage: Archaea > Nanobdellota > Nanobdellia > Woesearchaeales > GW2011-AR9 > JAGVYX01. The sequence goes on along the minus strand of JAGVYX010000011.1, from coordinate 16,260 downwards.
TTGTTGAACATCTCCTCTAACATGTTTCAAATAAACATCAATTCCACCGTCTAATCTTTCAAGCAATGGCTTTACTAATTCGGGTTCTCCAGCAATTTGCTTAAATGCACCTTTCATTGCTTCAACATAGTCCTTAATAAATTCTTCTTTGCCATTCGCAAAAATAGAAATATCAATGTATTCTAATCTTGAAGCAAGATTTCTTCGTGTATAATCTACTGAAGATTTAAATTCATAACCCATTACATCCTTGATTCTATGCCCAGATTCAATTAGTGTTGCTCTTTGTTTTTGATTTAAATTCAAACCAGATTCATCAATCATTGCATTAATCTCTCTCTGTTCTTCTTCTGGAGATTTTCGCAATGCACCTAAATCTTCTCTATCTTTATGAAATTCAAGAGCAACAACAGACGGAGAAAGTCTATCTAAAAGAGTATCCAGTCTTTCTCGGCCATCTAAATCATAGTGTACTGTTCCTACCAAATATAAATTTCTATTGTTCATATCTCTCCTAAAAACTAAAATTTTAAGCTTCTTATGTTGAGTTCATTACTTCTTTTCAGCTGCTGCCGTTGCTGCCGCTTCTTTCTCTGAAGGAGCTAACTCGTCAATAACCTTCATTGGAATACCCGCTTCAGCCAGAGCCTTCCTGATAAATTTATTTTCTTTTCCTTCCATTTCTTTAATCATCTGTTTGCCTTTGGCTTCAAACTCGGCGCGCCTCTTCTCCATTTCAGCTTGTAATCGTTTCCTTTCTTCTTCCAGGCGTTTCTTCTCTTCAGCCGATAATTCAGTTTTTCCAGAAGCTATTTTTTCGTCATATTTTCCGGCAGCAATATCTTTTAATGTATCCTGGGCAGGCTGGCCTTCTACCAGAATCCCCATAGACTGGCAGGTGCCGATAACTTCCCTTACTTTAGCTTTAAGGCCCTTGCCTAATAAAGAATCTTCCTTAGTTTTGGCAATTTTAATAATTTGCTCTATAACTAAATCAGCAACTTTCTCCTGCACAGGATTGCTGGCGCCCTTTTGAATTCCGGCTTCTTGTTTAATCAGGGCTGCAGTAGGAGGAGTGCCGATTTCAATCGTAAAAGTTTTGTTTTGAGTATCAATAATAACTTTGACAGGCACCTGCATTCCGGCCAGATCGGCTGTTTTTTTGTTAATTTCAGCTACCACTTGGCCGATATTTATTCCAGTCGGGCCTAAAGCCGGGCCTAAGGGAGGAGCCGCACTAGCCTTTCCGCCTTGAATCAATGCTTCTACCGTTTGTGTAGCCATGGTGGTAAACTAAAAGAGGCTGTTTATAAATATTTCCTTCTTAAATCGGCGTGTCGTATCCTGAAACGGCTTTACATCACGAAAGTGCTTTGCACTTTAATTCCATTCACACCCTGCTTCGGCGTCTTCAAAAAATAAGGCGATTTCTAAAAGCCAGCTAATTCTAACTCTGTTTAAAAACTGTCCCGATAATCTTCTAAACAGCTTTTGGAGCAGAATAATAATTCCTCCTCGTCTATTTCCTTTTTAAGCGGTTTGGTTGCCTCATCCAGCAAGCAGCCGCATTCAGTGCATTCGGCAGTTTCATTATCATCATCTAAATAACCCCGCATAAAAGCTTCCTCGGAAGAAGTTAATCCGCGGTGTTCCGGTAGTTCTTCTTCTGGGGATTCTTCTTCATTATCTTCCATCTTAAGCAGGGGTTTCAGAATCTTTTTTATAATTAATGCCTATACCTTATAGGGTTTTTTAGATCTGGAATTTGCTTACTTCTGTTCCGGCAGGGAAAGAATCAGTCTTTTAATGCGGTTAATAGACCGGTCCCAGGAGAAGGAATAAATCACTGTTTTGCGGGCGTTTCTACCTAATTTTTCTTGCAACTCCTGGTCGGCTAGCAGTTTGGAAATTTTACTGGCCAGCAATTTTGGGCTGCTTTTGGGAAAGAATTGCCCATTGTAATCTTTCTTAACATAATCTTTAATATAGCCCACTTTAGAAACAATTACCGGTATTCCAGTGGCCATGGCTTCCAGAGTGGCTAAAGAAGTTGTTTCAGTCAAACTGGGCATAACAAATAAGTCCATGGCTTTCAAATAATCATTAACATCGGGCTTAAAGCCGGTAATGGTGCAATTTTTTAACAGCGAGAACTTTTCGGCCTGGTCTTTGGGCCCGTCTCCAACCATTAGCAAATGATAACGGCCTGGCGGTTCTAATTGTTTAAACGCTTCCAGCAGCACCAAGGTGTTTTTCTCTTTGGAAATCCTCCCGACATAGCCTATTACTTTTTTATCCGGGCTGATGCCGAATTTAGTTTTATACTGATTTTTATCGGCTGTTGGCGTGAAGGTGTTGATGTCTACTCCCAGTCTGGCAACCTTAATGGAGGTCTTAACTCCGGCTTGTTTTAGGTAGGACTCCAGCCCTGGGTATGGCACTAAGATCAAATTACAGCGGTTGTAAGATAACACCGATAGCAGCTTTACTATTTTATTAAGCAATTTATTAAATAAAAGTGGGACAAATTTTTCCAGCAGCTCCCAGGCAATAGTGTGGGTATAAAAAATAGTGGTTTTCTTGAACTTATGGCCATAATAAATGCTTAGGTAACTAATTAAGGCCGGGCCCTGGACAAAGATTATATCCGCTTTTTTTACTTTCTCTTTAATCAATTTAAGATTTTTCCAGGTAAGTTTCATCAGCGGATAACCAGATAGGGAAATTCGTTTAGATGTTTCCAGATAAGCGGCCGACTCCATTTTGGAAGAGTTGTCCAATCTTGGGATAAGCAAGGAAATGTTAAAGGTGTTCTGCGAACGCTTGATGAATTCGCCCATAAATTTCAAAGTGCCGTCAACTTTAGGATGAAACGTGTCTGCTGCCAGCAGTAAAGATCGTTTGTTGGTCATCGTATTCTGTAAAACCTTTCTCCAAATCTTTTTCTTATTTTAAGCCCGTCTCTGAGGGCCCTAATGAGCAAAAGAAAAAAGGGATATAAGATATGCCATTTCTGGCTTCTAAAGGTTTTAAGCGCCTTTAATTTTAAAGAAAAAGTCTCGCTGATATCCATGCGCAGGGAAGGGAATTTAGTTTTGAAAGAAACCGGATTCCATACGGAGTAAATATAAACTTCAAGCTTTAATTTGGACTTATCCATTAATTCGGCAGTAATGCTGTTGACAGCGCTGTGGTCTGGATGGGGGTCTTCGCCGCTGTGGGTGAAGATTTTGGCTGGTTTTTCTGTTTGCAGCAACTGCAATAATTTTTCCTCCACTTTTTTGGCCTTGTACTCTGGTTTAAAATGGAATTCCTTTAAATCAAAAAAAATGGCTGCGCATTGCAGCAATTTGCAGGCTTCCAGCGTTTCCTTAGCCCGCATATTCTGGATAATCTTTTCCTGCAGCCAGGGGTGGGAGCTTTCGCCATAAGAGAAAATAACTACGATTACTTTCTTTCCTTCTTTAGTGTAATTAGCAATCGTCCCACCGGCGCCAATAACAAAATCGTCAGAGTGGGCGCTGAATACCAAGATTGTTTCTTTCTTAGCCATGCCCTGAGAAAAGCGTTTTTACTTTAAGTAATTTTTGTTGTGATTGGCTTCATCCAATAAATGGCCACAGTCAATTTACGAGCGATCACCTTCAAAAGCGCTTGTGGATGGGGTCGTTCCTTACAGGAAGGCGCCGCACTTCTATGTAAGAAGCGCTGAGAGAGTTCGACTTGGCCATTATTTTTTGGATGAAGCCGGTTATGATTTTAAGTAAAGGGAGCGGTAGTTAAGTGGCAGACAAGAGGCATACTATATATTTAGAACCCAGCCGGTAATGGAATGGTCTTCAGTAGTCGAATAACATTCCAGGATATTCAGCACGGCTTTTTTTTCATTAGGAGTGACAGCTTCGCTTTTCCAGCGGATTTCTCCGTCTAATTTATGGATAATGGCCAGATCCAAGTAGCCATCCGATCTGAGGCTTAAGGAAAACTCTCTCTCTACTACCGCTTCAGCGTCTTCAAGAGTCATTTCCTTGGGCTGAAGCTGGGCAAAATAGGTCTTCTGGTCAGGGCTTAAAGTTCCTGATTCTAACTCCAGGCCGGCCTTTTTTAATCCGGACCGCGGGTCAAAGGAGATTTTATCGGCTTTGGATTTTCCTTTAGCTGCAATTTCTAAAGCGGCGCTTAAAGCAGAAGTTATCTTTTGGTATTTGGCTTGGCCCCAGGCTTTGTCATATTTGTTGTAAACTCCGCCGGCAGTAATTTCATTGTAAACAGCCTGAACAACAGCCGCAAAATCCCGAGGCGGCTTTTCAGAAAAAGGCCGGGCATCCTGATCTCGGTCTGCCATTAACCTGGTTATTACCGTTTTTTTATCCGTGTCTAGCTCTACCATTTCATAAGCGCTGGTGGAATGGCTGACATAATAAATATTAATAATTTTATTTAAAGTTTCAATTTCAATGGCATCGTTTCCTAAATCCCAGCCAAAAACCACCGCGCCTTCAGGAATAAGAATTTCGTCCAGGGCCATAACTCCTGTCCCGGAATTTTACAACTATAAATGGTTTTTGGTTTTGCTGGGCCTTTCAGCTATTCCGCGTCTAGAATGGAATCAATTTCAGCTTGAATTTGACGAGCGTATTTTGATGCTTCGGCTTTTGCGTTAAGGCCTGCAAACTCGCAATTTTTAAAATATATAGTTTGTCCTAAAGTTCTTTCTTCGCCGAGGAACCTGTTGGCAAATATTTCACCTTCAACCTCTATTCTCACATTGCGCTCTTCTTCATAGAAATGAATTTCAGCAATAAATTTTGGTGTTTCGCGAATTAATCTAATATAAGAACATCCAGCTAACTTGTCTTCTAATTTAGGCTGACTGGCTGGCGCAGGCAGGGCTCTATCGCTTTTTTTAGCTGTAAAAATTGTTTTTTTATTTAGATCAGCATCATCTCTCATGTACCTTTTTTTCCAGTTTCCTAAAAGTAGTTCGTTATGCATTTTAAAACAAGGTTTAAGAAAGATAGTTCTATATATAATTTCTGGTTTTAAATTAAGGTATGTACCGTATGTATTAAGTCTGGGTCTTTAGCATCAAAATTAATGAGCCCTTTCACTTTATATTATCAGGCAAAAAGGAAGTTCATGAAATGTGAAAAATATCCCCTTTCAGTACTGAAAATAAATCGAATGATTTATGCTGCTGTTTATTTTTTTGTGCTAAAGACAAGAGAAGACTTGATATAGATAACTGCATAACTTAGAGCACTTTTCTTGCTTACCACCGACAACCATTTCATTTATTTACGTGCGGTAACTTTCGCAGTTATCTATACATACAGCAGAATTTGTTTCCTCAATAATCATCAGTTATGGTCTGAACTTCATACCAAGGAAAACCTCCATAACACACCCCCTTATTTTTTCATTCGATTGGTATATAAATTAAATCATTAAACGATATATGCAGTATATGGCGATATCGGGGGAATAAATATATACAATTAAATAATATTCTTAATTTATGGCTAAAGAAGATCGCAGAATTATCGCAGAGGCGGAGATGGAAGAGAAAATCCAGTCCCTGGCTTTAAAGAAAGATTCTAAATTTAAATTGGAAGGGCCCTGGAAGAAATTTCGAGGAAAACGCAGCGGCCAAAAGGTTTATGCGGTAGATTTTGCCTGGGTTTACAGCAACCTTTCGGTATTATTTCATCACGGAGGGCATGGCTATGTTCATGAATTTATTCCGCTGGACGAAATCTGGGTAAGTTATAATCATCACTCTTCCTGCAAGTGCAAAAAGATTCGAAAAGACAATTTGGTTTCAGAACGATATTTTGAAAGCTCCCTTAGGCATGAATTAATGGAATTGGCGCTGATGAAACGAGGCCTCGATTACTGGGCGGCGCATAACCAAACTCTGGACAAAGAAAGGGAATGGGGTCTGCTGGAAGATCCTTACACTGAGAATTATCAGCCGCTGAAATAATTAATTTTAGGCAAGGCATTATTACATTAAGAGCAGAGCCGCCCAGACTTAATACTTACAATTTAAGTAAACTTTTTTAAACCGCTTCCCTTTCTTACCACTATGTCCTTGGAAAAGCTGGGTTTGAAATGCGGGATTGAAGTTCATCAGCAGTTGGAAGGCCAAAAATTATTCTGCAGCTGTCCGACCTTATTGAGGGATGATGCCCCCCATTTTAGGATCTCCAGAAAACTGAGAGCCAGCGCCGGCGAATCCAGAGAAGTGGACATTGCTGCCCGGCAGGAACAGTTAAGGAATAAAACGTTTATCTATGAAGGATATCATGATACTACCTGCCTACTCGAAGGCGATGAAGAGCCGCCTCAGGCTCTAAATAAACAAGCTTTATACACAGCGCTGCAATTTTCCAAAATTGTTAACGCAAACATTTCGCCAATTATTCCGGTGATGAGAAAAATTGTTGTGGATGGTTCTAATACTGCCGGATTTCAAAGAACGGCTTTAATTGCCAGAGATGGCGAGGTTAGCACTGCTCTGGGCAAAGTTAGAATAACCAACATTTCCTTGGAAGAAGATTCAGCTAAGATAATTGCTGAAGGAGCTGACTTTAAAACATACCGGCTGGACCGTTTGGGCATCCCGTTAATTGAAATTGGAACCGCGCCGGATATCAAAACCCCAGAGCAGTGCCAGGAAGCAGCCCAAAAATTGGGATTAATTTTAAGATCATTGCCAGGAATTAAACGAGGATTGGGCAGCATCAGGCAGGATATTAATGTCTCGATCATTGGCGGCACGAGAGTTGAGATAAAAGGCGCGCAGGATCTGAAACTAATTCCTCTGATCGTGGAACTGGAAATGAAGCGGCAGGAAGAACTGATAAAAATCAGAAATGAATTGGAGCAGTTAAAATTAGCATCGCCAAAATTACATGACCTCACCTCCTTGTTGGCTAAATGCGATTCCAAGGTTATTCAAAGAACATTGCAAAATAAAGGAAAAATTCTGGCTATAAAATTAACTGGCTTGCGGGGTTATTTAGGGCGAAAATTGCAGCCGGATTATCGAGTGGGAACGGAGTTGGCTGGAAGGGCTAAAATTAAGGCCGGAGTGGGAGGAATCTTTCATTCCGATGAATTGCCTAATTATGGGATTGCTAAAGAGGATGTGGATAAAATTTCCAGAGAGTTAAAATGTGTGGATAAAGATGCCTTCGTGTTGGTGGCTGACGCGGAAAACAAAGCCAAATTAGCTCTGGAGGCAGTCTATGAGCGAACGGCAGAGCTGATGAAAGGAGTGCCTGCGGAAGTGAGAAAAGCTAATCCTGACGGGAGCACTTCCTACTTAAGGCCGATACCAGGAGCCGACAGAATGTATCCGGAAACGGATGTTCCCTTAATTTTCCCGGAAACGGATACCATCCAACTGCCGGAGTTGCTGGAAGAAAAGATCGCCCGCTTTCAGGAAAAATTAGGGCTGGGCAAAGATCTGGCGGCAGCGGTAACCAGATCGGAATGGCTGGAATTATTTGAAGATTTGGCAATTAAATATCCTTTGCAAAAACCGGCCTTTATCGCTGAAACTTTAGTCAGCACACCATTGGAGATTAAAAGAAAGTATGGATTAAATCCAGAATTATTGACGGAAGATAATTTCAGATCGCTGTTTATGTATCTGGATAAAAATAAAATTCACAAGGATATTGTCTTAGATGTGTTAATTGACATGATCCGGGGAACTTTTAATATTGAACATTACTTTACTTTGGGAACTGAAGCCATCCACAAAAAGTTAAAGGAAATTGTTGATAAGAACAAAGAAGCGCCGTTTGCCGCCTTGATGGGCTTGGCCATGAAAGAACTGGCCGGGAAAGCTTCCGGGAAATTTATTTCTGAAGAACTGAAGAAGATATTAGAAAAGAATCATTAGGATTCATTTGTCAAAAAATCAAATCTCAATATCCTTCCTTAAATCTCTTTTTGGGGCATAACTCCGGTTTCAATTTGCCATAACAACTCCAAGCTGTATTAGGCGAGCCATAAGCAGCCTTAATGTACCTTAACATGCCAATGGCTTCTTCCCGGCAGTCGCCAATGCCTGCCCTTCCGGAAGGATAATACCGATCTACATTTTCTGGCTGCAGCTGCCCCAGCCCGGTAGCATGCGAAGGCGCAATGGATTCATAATTGCGAATTTTTTCATGCGCAACTTTCCAATAATCGCGATTATTTTGCGCAGAATTTCCCCGTTGGTCTTTAATCGTATAATTTGGTATCCCGACAATCCCATTGGACTCTTTCTGCAAAATGGAATGCAGCCCAGGAGAATATGCCCAGCTTCGCGGCACACCAGCTTCCGAAGCTGCCTCAGAAAATAAGTATTTGGCTTCAGATGAAAAGGGCCGGTATTGAGCCAGACAGGAGTTCTGGGTAAGTTGCTGATTAACTGGATCGGGATTAACAGAATCAACTGTAGAAGGGATCTTAGCGTAAGTGCTTACAACCAGCAAAGCCATCTGCGCATACCAACTCATCTTCAACACCCTCTTTTTGAATATCTTTAATTTCAAGGCGTTAACCTATTCTTAAGCTTTCTTGGAGTTAATTATTACTTCTAGTGCTTTTTAAGCTAAATTTTACCAAAAAAGCAAAAAATTGATGGAGATTTTGCTCAAAAATAACCCAGACAGAATACCACTCAACAGTGTCAATCAGATAAAAAGATTTAAATGCAGGATGATTTATTTCATGAGAAGTCGTCTAAAACCAGGCAGTTTGCTCTAGGGATGTCAAAAAAATCAAATGAATAAGGTCCAATATAAGGTCCAATTATTGTCGCCGGCAGGAACGTTTGCAGCGTTAGTGGCGGCAGTAAGCAATGGCGCTGATGCTGTGTATCTTGGCTCAAAATTATTTAATGCCCGAAGATTAGCGGGAAATTTTAATAATGAAGAACTCAAAAAAGCCTTTCAGTATGCCCATCTTCATCATGTAAAAGTATTTTTAACTCTCAACACGTTAATTAAAAATCAAGAGATAAATGCTTTTCTCAACCAAGTAAGTATTGCCGAACACTATGGAGTTGATGCTTTAATCCTGCAGGATTTGACTTTTGCTCCCCTGATAAAATCGTATTTTCCCCGAATGCAGATTCATGCTTCCACCCAAGCTACGATTATGAATTCTGCTGCCGTTCATTATTGGCAGAAGGATGTTGATGTCTTTATTTTAGCGCGGGAATTAACCAAGCAGCAAGTCCGAGAAATTTATGATAACACGCAAGCGCATTTGGAAGTATTTGTCCATGGACATTTATGCATTTCTTATTCTGGGCAGTGCCTGATTTCTTCCTTAATCGGCAAACGGTCAGGAAATCGCGGATTGTGCGCCAGTTCCTGCCGGAAACAGTATAATGGCGATAGTTATTTGCTTTCAGCCAAAGATTTGTGTATGATTAAAAATGTTAAAGACGTCTTGGAAAGCGGCGCCAGAACAATTAAAATTGAAGGGCGGATGAAATCGCCAGAATACGCAGCTACCGCTACCAGGCTCTATCGCCGCCAATTAGATTATTATTATAACCTGAAAAAGGTTAAAGTTACAGATGAAGACATTAATGATTTAAAATTAACTTTCAACCGGGAAGTTACAGATGAAGACATTAATGATTTAAAATTAACTTTCAACCGGGAAGTTACAGACGAAGACATTAATGATTTAAAATTAACTTTCAACCGGGAAGTTACAGACGAAGACATTAATGATTTAAAATTAACTTTCAACCGAGAATTTACTTCCGGTTATTTTAACCACGAAACTAAAATAGTTGATCCGGTCATTCCTTCCAAGCGGGGAATTTTTCTGGGACAAGTTCAGAATGGATATTTAGAATTAAAAGAAAATATTGAATTATTTGATGGGTTATCCTGCGTATATAAAGGAAAGAAAGAGGGAGATTTTGTAAAAAAAATAGTTACTCTGCAGGGCAGAGAAATTATTAAGGCCGAAAAAGGAATGACGGTAAAATTGTTTATTCCTGGATTTATCCCTGGGGCTCAGGTATATCTTCTTTCTCAACATCAGGGAAAGAATTTGCTGGGTGAAAACAAAAAAGTAAAGATTTCATTAAAATTAGAGATCAAAGAAACAGAAGTACCAAAGATAACCATAACTGTAAAAGATAAAAAAATTATCTATTTGTTAAACAGCCCGGCCAGTAAAGCCTTAAAACATCCGCTGGCTGAATCAGATCTTAAACAGCAATTGGAAAAATTCCGCAGCGATATTTTCTTACTGCAGAATATTGAAGTTAGCACTGATTGTTCTTTCATTCCCAAGAGCGAATTAACCCTGTTCAGAAAGGAATTAGATTCCTTATTGCTCGATGAACTCGCGCCGATAACTTCCGAACAGAAAAAAATAGAACCGCCTTTATTTAAAGCCTCAGCCGGAACAAAGAGAATACTGCAGGTACGAGTCTATTCTAAAGAAGACGCCCTTCTGGCAGTTAAAGCCGGCGCTGACGTTATTTATTATGATGCCCTGGCCGCCGATGCCGCAGAGGCCGCTGCAGAAATTAAAGGAAAGGCCGCTTTTTTTCTTTATACGCCCATGGCGCTAACCGATACTGAGGTTCAACACTTGCAGCAAATAGTAACTAAAATAAAACCCAATGGATTAATGGCCAATAATGTTGGCGTTTTGGAACTGGAGTTTGCCGGAGAAATTATTCTTGGGCCTCAGATGAATATCTTTAATGGCCAGCAGTTAGCTGTTTATGGCCATCCGGCTGTTGCTTCCTTAGAATTAAATTTAACCGAACTGGCGGCTTTTGTCCAGAAAGAAAAATTAATTTATTATGCTCACGGCCGGCCGGTGGTAATGACTTTCAAGGAGGAATTTAACACCAGTTTATTAACCGATAAAAAAGGATACACTTTTCCGTTAAGAAAAACTAACCACAGCACTGAAATGCTGTATTCCAAGACCCTAGCCTTATTGCAGCACACCCAGAGATTACTCGATGCAGGAATTACCCAATTGTATTTGGATTTAGAGAAAGATGTATTTCAGATAGTTGATTATTATAAGAAAGTATTGCAGGGAAAAAATCCGTCTGCTGGAAAATTAAAGCGCAATGCGACCATCGGCAATTTGGCCAAGGGCGTGATGTGAAGAAGTTCAGTGTAGAAATAGCGGCAGAAGTTATGAATAGAGACTTTGAAATATACAAAAGGAAAACTATCCCTTTGTATATACAAAAGGCACAAAATTCTGTTCGGAATTTTGAGTCTTTTGGTATGGCCGGGATCTTGTCAGGAACAGATCCAAAAAATCAGCAAAATCTCTATTTTTCAACATTCTCTAAACTGTTCTATCCTTTCCAAGGCATGTAATATCTTTTAAGTAGTAAAAAATAGAAAGGTTTATAATTATCGACCCAATAAACAGATTATGACTAAAACTTACGGTGTAATCTCTGATCTGCATGGAGTAGACATTCGCGTAGTTCCACCGGCAATTGGAATTTTAAAACACGAAGGGATTGATGCGCTGGTGTTAAACGGCGACCTGATTGGAGAACGGTCAGGACTGGATCCAGCCGATTATTTTGCCGCTCTTCTGGAAATTGTCGGGAACTGCGGTCTGGAAACTTATGTGTTAATGGGCAGCCATGAAGAAGTCGGCCTCTGCGAGCCCATTCTGGATTATTTCACCAGCAAACATGGAAATATCGTTAATACTTTGCGCCAGCGAAAAATGGAAACTCCCGACCATCATCTGGTTTTTTTGCCTGGGTCTGACTGGAGATCTGGAAATGCTGTCAATCGTGGATATGCTTTAGATCATCAAAACCAAACGGGTGTTTATTCTACCGAAGCCGGTTTAATCTATGTTGTCAATATAAATGATTTACGGCAGTTAATTACCGATCCGGAAAAGACACTTGTTTTCAGCCACGTTCCGCGAAAATTTGCTAATCCGGAAACCTGTGTGGATATGGCTGAGTTCTGGGAAGCGCGGCAGCAATTTGAACTTCAAGGACTGGTTTGTAAAGCAGGCAGTATTTTTCCTGGGCCAGTTGGCTCTCATTTAGCTCAACAAGGCGCGCCCATAAAGTTTAAAAGAGAAAATCGAGGAAATAAATTTCTAGCTGAGGTATTTGAGCAAACAGGAATCAGAAAAAATATTACCGGGCATTTTCATGAATCGGCCGGGCGAACCCATGATGAGGAAGGGAAAACTGTAGAAGAAGGATTATTTGTATCTGATCTGTTTTATAATGCCTCCTGCCTGGACCGGCTGATGGTGGGAATGGTTTCTGTTGATGGAACTAAAGCCGCTTACGAAAATATCAACCTGCAGGAGTATTTTAGATAGCTGTTCTAAACGAATATAACCAACCCAAAGTAACTATCCAAAGTAACTATCCAAAAAATCCCATGACTTCCACTACCCTAGAAAATTTAGTAAAAGGAACGGCTATAACCGGGCTGGCTCTTATAGGATCAGAAGCCGCTCCGGAAATAATCCCTTCGGCAGTTGCCATTATCCCCGCAGTTATTAGGGCTATAGCTCATTCAGAAAAAGCTTACACGCTAATTGGCCTGGCTGCATCTTACGTTCTAGCTAAAAGGTCTCAACGCAAATCAGAAATAAAATTAAGTCCTTTTGAAAAGGTAATCGCGGGAGGAGTTATCTTTTCCACAGCTTTGTCTTTAGGAGATATTTTAGCCCGGCAAGTTCCTTCTCTGCCGGCAGCCGTTCAGGGAATTTATGAATCCTGCTATACCTTGGGAGGAATCATAACCGGAAGCGTCATTTCAACCTTAGCCTGCTCTTCTCAATCCCTTGCTGAAAAATTAAGAGCCAGAGCTAAACAATGGAAAAATACTCTGGCTCAGAACTATTTCAATACTGCTGCCAGAAAAGTTACTGCAGCTACCTTGGCTTTAGGCTTATCAGTTTACTCTCTTTTGCCGGAAACAACTAAAGCCAGAATCCATCTGCGAAATGCTGTTTCTAGGTATGCTTTTATCTCCACTCCTCCCTCGGACAGTAATTCTGCCAGAAAATGGATTTATGAAACGTATAGTCCAGATTTAGCTGCAGCTGAAACAGAAACAGGCATCAGCCGCTACGTTCTAGCGGGGATAATCTTTGTGGAATCGCGGGGAAACCGTTATGCTGTTTCCTGCACGGGAGCTGCCGGAGTGATGCAGATTGTCCCCAGCACAGCAGCTGATTACGGCCTGGATCTGGGATTAGGAGTTAAAAGCGGATTTTACAAAAACAAACTCCTCAAAAATATCCGCTGTGACGGAAAATCCTGGAACGTTTCCCGAGAATGCCGGAGGAATGCTGAACGCCACTGTGATTTTGCCTGGGATGAACGGTTTTATCCGGAAAAAGCTATTCCTGCCGCCGCGCGGTACCTGTCTGATTTAATGAATGGCTCTAAAAAGAGAACTGTTCAGCAGGCGCTGTATATTTATAGCGGAAAAAATGCCGGATATTCCCCAACAGTTCTGGCTGAGGCAAAGAGAATTCGGAAGTTTACTGAACAGGAAACTCATTAACACCAAAAACGGCATCCTCAAGTTGTAAACTAGATGTAAACTAGAATTATTTAAATATAGTAATCTTTTAATCTCTAACTATGGCCAATAAATTGTTTAAAATATATGCCGCCGGGATGATTGCCACTGCTGTAGTTGGTTTGGGCGCAGTATTGTTAATTCCCAAACTAAGCCGGGAATATTCCTCTGGATTAAGTTTAGCCTGCCGAACAGTTCAGCAGCCAGAACGAGAAGAATGGAATGATCTTTGTTTAAGGAGGAACAGCCAGCACATTGATCAGAAATTATTTGAAACAATTGAGCAGAAGCGAACGCAGAAACTGAACACTAATGGCTGCGATCCTGACCAAGAGCATTGGTACTGCATATTAGACCATCAAACTGGCAGATATCAGCCGCTGTTTTTTGGACAATAAAGTTATTTTATGACTGGGAGAGACTTTTGGTTGATCAACAATGATCATCATAAATTAAAGAAAATCCTGAAAAGCAGCTACAAGAAATACAACAAGGATTGTATTTCTGTACCGAAATGAAGTATTCTCTTCATTTCATTTAATACAATGAAGCTAATACCATGAAGCCGCTGATGGAAAAAACAGCAACTGCTGCCACGATAATTACGGTTATTATCTTTCTGGTGCTGTTAAGCTACAAATTTAGCCTGGCAATAACACCGTTAACTATAGAGCAGAAACAAGTGATGCAGTTTCTTCAGGAAAAAGCTGAACTGTCCTCGGATTATACTTCTCTGGAAACTGCTCATCTGCAAGACGTAAAAGAGGTTATGGGTTGGGCAGATGCTTTGTTTTTAATTTCAGTCTTGCTGCTGTTTTTATTTTCCTGGCATTTCAAAATTAATTACAACCAATTAAAATTAGGCAAAATCATGCAAACAGCGGGATTAATTTCCCTCTTCACGGCAGGATTAATTTTATTATTAATGCTGTTAAGTTTTCAATTTACCTTTACTCTGTTTCATCAGTTATTTTTTCCTCAAGGCAACTGGCAGTTTGCCGCGGATTCGCTTCTGATTCAGACCTTCCCAGGGAGCTTTTTTACAGCCATCGGCCTAAAAATATTTTTTATAGCCATTTCATTTTCAGCAATCATATACTTTATAGCCCGAAGATTTAAATAACGCTGGTTTTTGGATAGTGGAAAATGAAATATGTTCTACCTTTAGTTTGGGCAACCTTAGCCGCCTGCGGGCCGAAAGGAGAATATTCTGCTCCAGTCCAGCCAGCAGTTGAGCGGCGATCAGAAGCCGATGTAATGGGCCGGCAGACCGTAATGGTAGCCACTGAATTTGCCAGGCAGGCTGATTGCGAGAAAAAGGGCCAAGAGGTTCTCGATTGCCGGGGGGAAATGCCTCTTTCGCCCTTGTTAACGGTAGTGCGCGCTGTTTATCAAGGCAATAATGTTACACTGGAAGTTGTCCCGAATTATAATGGCAGAATGGCCGAGATAGAAACTCCCACGGGAGAAATCAAGCCGGGAAAAATAGAAACGAGGCAAATTATCGTCGCCAGAATTGATCCGCCGGAACAATTGTACCGTCAGATTAAAGGCAAGTTAACACTATATGACTATAACCCAGAAACCAATGAACTGGAAGCAGCTAAGGTTATTGATATTTCCAGATGTTTTTGCCCGGATGGGAAAGAGTTTCCGCCGACTATTGATGGAAAGTGCGTTCTTCCTGTGAAAAATAAAGAACAAATTTAATCTAGAAAAGCCAGGCATTTGACTAACCAACCTAAATTTTCTACTCTTCAATGCTCAATAAAGTTAAAATAGATTCTGCCTTAAAACAAGTAAATGACAGACAACCTAAATTTTCTACTCTCCAATGCTCAATAAAGTTAAAATAGATTCTGCCTTAAAACAAGTATATGGCAGATAAACCGTTAATTGTTCTAAACTTTAAACTATATCCTGAAGCTGCCGGCCGGAGAGCTTTAGTTTTGGCGCAAAAAATTGCTAAAATAAAAAAGAACGGCTATGAAATAATTGTTGTTCCTTCTCTCACTACTATGAAAGAAATAGCCGACAAAACTACCTTAACAGTCTTTGCGCAGCATGTTGATCCGGTGCCGTTAGGCGCTTATACTGGTCAAATAGCCATGGATGAATTGAAAGAATTGGGAATTAATGGCAGTTTGATTAATCATTCTGAAAGAAAAGTTTCTTTATCTATAATCAGAGATACGTTAGAATTAGCCCGACAGAAAAAATTCACCTTGATTGTTTGCGCCTCCTCTTTATCGGAGGTTAAGAAAATCGCTTTAATGAAACCGCCTTATTTAGCTTACGAACCATCGGAATTAATTGGAGGAGATCTTTCCGTATGCGAAGCCCAGCCGGAAGTTATTGTAAAAGCCGTAGAGATAGTTAAAGCCCTTAGTCCAGACACTAAAGTATTATGCGGGGCTGGAGTAAATAAAAAAGAAGATGTGAGCCAGGCTTTATTATTAGGCGCAGAAGGGGTTCTCATTGGACATGCGGCGCCTAAAGCTAAAGATCCTAAGAAATTTCTGGAAGAATTGTTGTTGTAGGACGGGATTAGTTTAGATAAGAATTCTAGTGTTTAGATATGCTGTGTTGCATAAATACGAAATAAACAATCAATAATTACAGAAAGTCAGAGTTTGATTAAAATATTTTAGCGATTTTTGATTAAAAGTTGAATTAT
>JAGVYX010000010.1 GCA_018303045.1 Candidatus Woesearchaeota archaeon | reverse complement strand
GTTGAGGAAACGCCGATCCTCTGTTTAGCCAGGTCTTCAGCCGGGGAACCATTAACATCAGTATGATCCAAATCAGAAATGCAGTGATCGGCTAATAATAATCTTTGTTTAAGTTCCAATTCTAAAAGGTCTTTAACAGCAACCTGCTGGCGCAGAAAATTCATGATGTTGTGGTTTCTGGTTTATTTATTAAGATTATGAAGTAGAAATTTACCTCTTAAGGGTATAACAAATAGGCCAAATATTCGTACATTTATCCCCACTATCAAGAGTAAACCTTTTTATACTCTATTTAATTCATTATTGCAGATGTTCAGCTTTACCAAAGAGGAAATAACAGTATTAAAAAAATTAAACTGCCCCAAAAAAATTCAGGATTTTCTTAATAATATCCCGACTAATTACGAAAAGGACGGCGATACCGTTCTTTCGCCGAGAATGGTGTTAAAACAAAATCGCGCCCATTGCATAGAAGGGGCTCTGTTAGCGGCCGCAGCATTAAGATTTCATGGTCATCCGCCGTTAATCGTTGATCTCAGCGCCGCTAAAAACGATTACGATCATGTAATTGCTGTTTTTAAAAGAAAGGGCCGGTGGGGAGCCATTTCCAAAACTAATCACGCTGTTTTGCGTTATCGGGAGCCGGTGTATAAAACCATCCGGGAATTGGTCATGTCTTACTTTCATGAATACTTCGCCAACGATAATTGCAAAAAAACACTGCGGTCTTATTCCCTGCCGGTAGATTTATCCAGATTTGATAAGCAGGGCTGGATGACCGCAGAAAAAGACCCATGGTATATCCCGGAATATTTAGTAAAAATTCCGCACAAACAAATTTTAACTCGATCGCAAATTGCTTTTTTGAGAAAAGCCGACCCTATCGAAAAGAAAGCTGGGTCAATTTTGGAATGGGAGAGCTGTTAACTTTAGTTTACAGATATTTATTACAGCTTATGTTTGACATTTTTTCCTTAGCTTGTCAAAGAATTTCTTAATTGCCTGACAAAAATAACATATAGAAGTATCGACTACAAGAAAGCTAAAAGGTCAAAGATAAGTAATAACTTAAAAAAAGTTAATAAATAATTATTCTAGTCCTAGAAAAAGAAAAAAGACAACATTCAGAACATTTATTTTTTGGCTTTCGCTGGTTTTGTCTCGCAAGCCAGAGCATTGCAGCTAGAGCATTTATTAGGCAGGACTAATTTAATAAATCCGCTCAAAACCAACAATACAGCTAAAAAAGTTACCCAGCCGTCAACACCTAGCCAGCGCGGCCACCAAAAAGCATTAACTAAAATTAGCGCTCCGGTTATCAACGCGCACACGCCACCGCATTTATCGCATAAATTTCGGGTCATTTGAAACCACCTGTTTTCTGTTTATTTGCTTGCCAGCTTAAGGCCGATTCTACTTAAGCAACTTAAGACTTAAAGCAACACATGGTATAATTCTTTTAAAGTATAATAAGTTTTCCACCAGTCGGCACAGTTCGATTTTTCAGTGATGTACAAAATCACTCACTTTTTTAGTTTTCTTTAAAGTTGATTTAATATAAGTTTCCACCGACGACAAAGAGATAAAATCATAACCTAAGATATTTCCAAAATATTCTTAAAAACACGAAAATCACTCACTTTTCGGATTGTGCCCCCCAGTCTTTAGCTAGCCGCAGTGAGCGTGACTGGTGGTGGTCGCTAGCGTTTGACAAAAATATCACAAAAATAATCTTCAACGAGCATCTATGGAGAAGTTTGAATAATTAATTTTTTATTGACAAAGTTATCTCTAATAATGTAAATAATGCAAATTATGTAACTGAATGGATTAGATATTTAAGAGAAACTGCTATATTTAATGCTAATCTAAAATTTAATGCTAATCTAAAATTTAATGCTAATCTAAATAATTAAGATAATTTCTTACTAGAGCATTGATCCGCGGTTCTACCAGAGGATGATATCTTGGGAGTTCATACAGATTTTCAGCATGAGCAATAGACTTATAAGCTTGCCTTAGTTGGCCATTCTCCAGGGAGGTTTCAGCTCTTTTAACTGCAAAAAGAACCGCCTGTTCTAAAGGAATAATTACTGCTGATTCAGCGTTGTTACTTGAAGTATCTTTAGCCCTTGGACCTGAAAAGGGCAATTAAGAAATCTTAACCATATAATTTCTAAGCAAATGTTCATTCACTAGTTTGTTTTTCCGATTCGTCTTCCCTTCGGATTACTTTAACTGCATCCATTTTAACCGTTATGGGAATTGGAACTGCTGATTCCAATAATTCAACAACGATCTCTTCTTTCTGTTTATTTACCCGCATAACTTTAGCATTCTCGCGTTTGAAGGGGCCGGAAATAAGTTCAACAATATCATTCTTCTGAATGTTCATCTCGATTTTGACTTGTTCCAGCATGTGCTCGATTTCTGCATAAGGTATTTCATGTGGCAATAACCCTCGAGCATAAGGAACGCCCTGCAAAGCTAATTCAGCTTCAGCTGGGGTCGAAGCTTCAACAAAAATATATCCTCGCATGCCGTGCGGCCTGATTACCGCTAAAATTCCTTCCGGCCTTTTTTGCAGCTTAGAGATTAGATAATCCACTACCTGGTCTTCTCGGTTAGCTGCGGTTCTTAATCCAAAGATCTTTGTTTCAGTCATGGTTAAAATAATAATTGTTTAATCAGGAAGATTAGGAAGCCTAACAATCCAATCAACAGAATACCTATTCCTGTAACTTTCACAATACTTAGATATTCGGTTTTACCTGGTTTTTTGGTAACTCTGATCACTCTAACAGTCTCTTTTATAAACCTTTTGACCTTAGTTTGCCAGTTCTCAGTTTGTCCAGCTGGGTTAAATTGCGGCTCCATTTACTAAAAAAACGAGAGTTTTGTTTATAAATTTTGCTATGGCGTTTGCCAAATCTTTATTTAAGCGCTCGCGCTCTAGCCAGAGGAATGAAGATGGGAACAAGCACTTCCGGACAAATAAAAGCAAAGTTATAAGAATTTAATGTAACTGCAGAAGAATACCACTGTTCACGCAGTTCGGGCCGGGAATTTCTGATCTCCGGCTTTTTCCATTCCTCTGGAGAACAACCATACTCCTTGGGACTGTGAAATTTATGCTCCCGCACCAATACTGGAACAGGCAAATCATCCTGAAGAGCTATTTCCAATAAACGATCGCCAGCGGTTTCTTCCTTCAACAGATCAAATAGGCCAAACTCTTTCCACGATGTTGGTTCGGGCTGGAAAAAAGCAAAAATATACTTCCTGACTACTGGGAAAGGAAATTGCTTAATATAATCATTCCAATGTTCTTCAGCCAGATGACTGTTAAAAGGAGCTATTGGCTCAAGAAATCCCTGCTCAACTATTCGCCGCAATTTCTGGTCCGAGAGGTAATGATAAACTGTAATGGCCATTATTATTTACTGTGAATTAATTATGGACAACTGCGTAGCTTATAGCACACTTTGACATGCTATTATACAGATTAGAACTGCGCACAATTGTTGTCTAAACTGCGCAGTTCTCTATATATATAAAAGTAAGTATAAAAATTCAAGCGCGAAGCCAGATGCTAACCGAACGAAGCGAGATTTTCTACTAAGCCGCTGATTACAGAATCTTAATAAACAAATATAGCTCCCTCCTAAAAAAATGATTAATCCAGAATTCCAGCAGCTTAAAGATGAATACCGCAACTGTCAAAGATGCCAGATTTTGGTCAAAAATAGAACTCAGGTAGTTTTCGGAGCAGGCAATCCTCAAGCTGAGGTATTATTTATTGGAGAAGCTCCAGGCGCTAATGAAGATAAGGAAGGTTTGCCCTTTTGCGGAATGTCCGGAAAAGTTTTAGATTCATTATTAGAATCCATTAACCTATCCCGGGAAGATATTTTTATCACCAACACCATTTTATGCCGGCCGCCAAACAACCAGCCGCCAGCTAAAGATGAAGTTAACAATTGCCACGACCGCTTAAAGAGATTAATGGCCATTATGCGGCCTAAGGTTATCGTAACTATCGGCAACTTTGCCACGGAAAGAATTTTGGGCCGAAATGGAGTTACCAGTTTGCATGGCCAAGTATTTGAGCATCAAGGCATTAAAGTTGTGCCAGTAATTCATCCAGCCAACTATCTTTACTCAGGAAGAAATCCCAAACTGCTGGAGCAAATGAAACGGGATTTCCAGACCATTGCTGCGATTATTTCCTCCGCGAAGACACAGAAAAGGTTGCAGGAATTTTAATGGAAACAACGATTTAATCCTTCTTTTCCTGCCGGACTATTTTTACCGCTTCCAGGCCATAAATTTCCATCTGGTGTTTCTTTCTCAGAACAACATAAATCACCGCTATAGAAATTAATAATCCAATGCCGATAATTAAACCAATGCTTACAGCTCTCTGGCTGTTAATGAAATCGCCAACTGCTGCGCCAACTAGATTTAAGCTAAATCGATTGCCAGCTTCATGGTCGGCTGAAGATTCTTCTGGAACAGTTGATTCAGCGAGCGATTCCTCGGCGATTTCTTCAGTTGATTCTGTAGCAGTAATTTCAGCCGGAGGCTCTTCTAATTCCGGTTCATTTATAGAGCTGGTGGCTATCTCCGAAGACTGGCTGTCTGAACTGGAGCCGCTGCTAGAGCTTCCTCCGCTACCAGCAGATCTCGCAGAAGAGCTGTCAGCAGATTCATTAGCAGAACCGCTGGAGCCGCCAATTTCGTTTATCTGTAAACTAATCATTGCGTTAATGCTGGTAATTCCATCGGCAGCCGTCAAAGTAACCGTATAATTCTTTTTAGCATCATAACTATGAGCAACACTTGGTCCAGAAACGATCTGGCCATCGCCAAAATTCCAAGAATACGCTACAGCCTGGCCGTCCGGATCTTCAGCCGACCCGGAAAAGGCAATTGATTCGCCTTCGGCAAAAGAAGAGCCATTGCTGGGAGCAGTTATAACCAACGCCTGCGGCGCCCGATTTTCAATTGCCACAGAAGCCGCAGAAGACTCAGCCGCGTTGTAAGCTAAATCCTGCGCGTATATCTGAAAGAAATGATTTCCTGGAATAACTGTGGTATTTATTCGGTAAACAAATTGGCTGTTGTTTTCAGTGGATAAACTATAATTAGTTAATTGCCCGCTATGCGGCGAACTAACCCAGACCGATTTTAAATTAAGGTCAGTTACTCTAGCCCTAAATTCAATCGTAGAGTTAGTTGATAAAGATCCAGAAGTAACACCGACATTAGTTATGGCTGGAACTGTTCTGTCAATAATTATTGTCCTAAATTCAGTGCCGTTGCTATTTCCAAAGTTATCAATAACCACAGCCCTAATTTGCCATCTGCCTTCTTCCAATAATGAAGTATTTAGATAAGCTAGCCAGTTCTGCTCAGAAGAATTAGAAGACTGATTAGCAGAAGACTGATTAGCTGCTATCCCAGCTAAACTAACCGAATTGTTGCCTTTAGCAACGGTAAAATTAACTGAAGTTATTTCCTCATCATCGTTGGCTGTTACGTTAATTACTATTATTCCCCCGCGGACATAGCTGTCGGCAAAATTAAATCTTACCGAAGGGAAAGCAGATTCTAAAGTAAAAAACCTTTCTCCGCTGGCGGTGATGATTCCGCCAAAATCAATAAGATAAATTTGGTAGGGCCGCCGGCCGGCGCTGATGTTGGTGAGATTTAAAAAATAAGCCGTGGAATTATTTGAGGCCATAGTAAGATTAACGCCATTAACTTCCGCCAAGGCCTGAGCCACAGCCCGGTCCGCGTGAACTTCCAGCTTCAGATAAGGCTGGCGAAGGGAAAAATTATTCTCCGGAGAAATGCTTGCCATCTCTGGCTTAATAGCTAAATACAGATCCAAACGAGGGAAAACCAGGCTGTTTCGGGCATCGGTAATATTAACCCCTTTTTTTAACCTTAACTCCACTTCAGCCGAAGACAAGGAATAATTATAGAATTGGGAAAAATATTGCTTTATTAAAACCATAGCTCCAGAAACATGAGGAGCGGCCATGGAAGTTCCCGTACGCGGAACAAAATTTCCAGCAGCAGAAGCTGATTTTATCGCCGACCCGGGAGCTAGAACATCTAAAATAGCGCCGCTGTTAGAATAAGCTGGAATAACATCGCTGACCGTAGTCGAACCGACAGAGACGACTTTTGAAGCGCAGGCCGGAGAACTTATTCCCGTAGAATACCCATTGTTGCCGGAGGCCACGCTAACTAGCAGTCCAGCATCTACAGCTTGGTTAACGGCTATCCCTAAGCTGCTGCTGTCGCAAGAGGCATTGTTCAGGCTGCCATCGCCCAAGCTTAAAGAAATTACTGAAATAGACAAGTTTACTGCATGGGTAATGCACCAATCAATTCCAGCGATAACTACCGCTTCCGTGGTTCCGCTGGAACTGCCGGGAAAAACCTTAACCGCCGCAAGATTAGCGTCAGGAGCAACACCTTTATATATTGTATCATTAGAAGCAACAATCCCGGCAATATGGGTGCCATGGCCATTTAAATCCAGAGGATCGGAGGTATTATCAGCTACATTATACCCGCCGACAACCCGGCATCCTCCCGCGAGGAATTGCTGGTAAGTACAGCCGCCAAAAGCGCTATGGCTATAGTCAATCCCCGTATCTACGATACAGACTGTCTGGCCTGTCCCGGTAATCGTCTGATTTAAAGGCAAGTTATGGAGTTGCCGAGCATTGACCAAAGGCACGGAATTATCTAGAAATAAAACAACGGGCTTATCGGCTTTAATTCCCACCACGCGGTAATCTTCCCGCAATTTATCTAACCCGTCTTTAGTAATTGAACCAGAAAAAGCATTAATGGTTGTATATTGGTGAACTAACTCAAATTCTTGCTGCTCGATTCCCAACAATCCCTTCTGATCTTCCAATGCCAGACTATTCAAAACCTGCTTTTGAGCTGCAGCAATAACCTGTTGCTCTTCTTTAGGATTAGCCGTAATCCGCTCCCGCAAAACAACGATAACTTCTGCCTGCCCATTTTCCTCCAATTCCTGAAGCACGGCTGAGTCAACAGGAACTTCAGAAGCGCCTACCAAGGCTCCAGTTATGCCGCCTTGAGTAACCAGGAAATAACCCCCAATGAGCAGGATGATGATTAAAATAACTACCTCTTTGGTCGGCCGATGATGTTTTCTGATCATGGTTCTCCTTGTGGTTCTGGATTTTTTCATGGAACTTTTTTTTACCATTTATACATCCTTTTTATACCTCATTTATATGTCATTTATATTATATAATAGATAGATGGTTCTGCCGAAGGAAAACCGAACCAATGCCCTCCCCAATATTAAAAAAAAATTTAGAGATCACGGAAGTTAAAGAGCTGAATAACCCAGGCCGCAACTCATACCTGGCGTAAGAAATTTTTTTTAATTGATACTTTTCTTTAAGATATTTCTCTAAATCCGTTTTATCGCCCAAAGCATCAATTAGGCCCAGCTCCTTAGCTTCCACCCCCAGAAAAAATTCGCCGGTAGCTATCTTTCTTACTTCCGCCTGAGTTAATCGGCGATTCTCAGAAACTTCTTCAATAAAAAAATCGTGAATCTTGCCTAACTTTGCTTGGAAAATAGTTCTTTCTTCCAAAGTCATTTTTCTAAACGGCGTTCCCAAATCTTTTTTATCACCGGCAATTAACCGTTCATAGCCAACGCCATATTTATCCATCAGCCCGCTAAATTCCAGGTATGAGGACAGAACTCCGATGCTGCCGGTGATGGACATCCGGTTAGCCATAATAAATTCCGTGGCTGAAGCAATCCAATACCCGCCCGAAGCGCCCACTTCCCGGATTAAGGAAACCACTGGTTTGGTTGTTTTTTTGATTGCCGCAGCGATTTCATCGGAAGCTACCGCTGAACCTCCCGGCGAATTTATTTCCAGTAAAATTACTTCCACTAAAGGGTTTTTATCGGCTTCTTCAATAAACTGAATTATCGTTGAAGAAGAAACTGTAGCTTCTCCCAACAATCCAGAATTATCCGAACCGACAATCGTTCCTTCAATAGGAATCAAGGCTACATTTCCAGCCTTAGGGCTAGGGAAAGAGCTAAAACTAAGCGGTAAAATAACCCCTGAAATAATTACTACTGCAGCAATGGTCAAAATAATAGATTTAAACCTACTATTAACCTCTCCAAGCCTCTTTTTCATACAATGTTGAGAAAAGAAAATAGGTTTATAAAGTTAGTGGTGATGTCTGCGGCGTTGCATAATTCATTTTTAATCTAGATTTTATTTATGCAACACGGCAGGTGATGTCAAGTTAGCGGCTGGGCTGCAGAGCCGACGTTTGGTCAATAAGATCATCAATTTCGTTAATAAATACTTCCATTTCTAAGGTTTGCTTCTCCAGCGCCCGATCTAGCTCCTGCAATGCCTGCAGTTCTTGGCCTAACACCTGTTCCAACTGGTTGTGAAAAATGAATCCCAGTAGTTTCCCCATAAATTTTTGAGAGGAATCATTTTCACTAACCCAGCGAGAATAAACTTCTTTTTCCATTCTTAACTGAGCTATAAACTGCTCTTGGACCTCCTCAAAAGAACCTTGGAATTCTTGTTTATAGTAAAAAGCCTCTAGTTTTGCCAACTCTTGCCCTTCTTTTTCAGTAATCTGATCGTAATCAACATCCTTATTCACTTTACTTAATAATTGCCTCTGTTCATCTGTTAACAAAGCATATTTTTGCAGTTCATCTAATTCTCCTAAATTAGACTCCCGCTCAAGAATAACCCGTTGCCGGTCAGTTTTTAAATTAATGTCTAGTTCCTTTTTAATAGATCTAACCAAGTCCTTGGTAAAAAATAAGTCCTTGGCAACAAATGAAAGCCCTTTTTCTTTCTTGGCTAGAGCCAGAAATTTCTGCCTCATCGCTTCAAAATAAGCTTCATCGGTGGTTAGTTCGGCTTCTTTTCCTTTCAGCTCTTTCTGCAATTTAACATCGGCAGCGATCATCCTCCGGACATCCGCCCAAGTTAAATGAGATTTTTTGGCCTGCGCTTGCTCTAGTTTAACGACCTGTTCGACTTTAATTAGTTCTGTCATTACTTTTGCCTGCTCGGTCTTAAGATCGGTTACAGCAGCCATAGCTATAGCTGCCAGCACTGCGCCGGCAGCCAGGCGTCTTCTAAGTTTTTTAAAAGCAATAACCATGAGGATTATAATTAACTAAAGAAGTATATTTAAATTTATATTTATTTTTGAATTGTAAGAAAGCAGACCTAATTGTAAGAAAGCAGACCTAATTGTAAGAAAGCAGACCTAATTGTAAGAAAGCAGACCTAATTGTAAGAAAGCAGACCTAATCTGCGCAACACATAATACGTGCAACAAATAGGCCCTGTAGAAAATGCAGCAGCAGCCGAGCGTGATGAGATTTTCTACAGAGCCATAGATATAACAACTTTTAAATAGCTTCTTTTCTTTCTTTTAATTAAAAAAGATGGCGCAGGCGTTATTAACAATTCTCGTATGTTTGGTGATTGCTTATTTTTTTGGCGAACTGCTGCATAAGCTGAAGATTCCCCGCGTGGTAGGCCAGGTTGGAGCGGGGCTGTTTTTAAGCATTGGGGTTGTCAAGGAGGTCTTATTTACTGATGAAAGCCTTAAAACTTTGTCCTTCTTGGCGCACTTGGGAATTATTTTATTATTTTATTATGTCGGGCTGGAGGTTAATTTTAAAACTGTTTTGAAAACGGCCCGCAATTCCATTACTATTTCTCTATTTAATACGATTTTGCCGTTGCTGTTGGGGTTCGGGTTGTCCTATTTTATTTTAAAATTAGGCCTCATCCCCAGCTTAGTCATTGGCATGACTCTGCCGACCGCGGCTTTATCTATCAGCATTAATCAATTGGAAGAATTAAGAATGCTTAAGACCAAGATCGGGACGCTGTTATTAAGCGTGGGCATGTTTAATGATGTTCTGCAAATAATAATTATTGCCGTAATCTTTTCGCTGATTCAGGTTGGAACCAGCCAATCCGGATTGCTGACGCTGTTTTTAGACATGTTAATTTTTATTCTGGTTGTTGTGGCCGCGCGATTGTGGTTTATCCCCTCTATTTTAGCTTTTTTTGACAAAGAACATTCCAGCACCGCCAGGTTTACGGCCTCGATGATTATTGTCCTGCTGGTGGCTTCTCTTTCGGAAGTGTTAGGGCTGGGATTAATCATTGGCGCGCTGATCGCCGGAGTGATTGTTCGCCAGACTATTTTTAAGGATCACCTGCTTTCCAGCTGGCAGGAGCATGATATCGCCCGCTCAGTGCACATTCTGGCTTTTGGCTTCTTGATTCCATTATTTTTTCTATGGACGGGCCTTTCGGTTGATTTTTCTTTAGTTTTTAAAGAAACCGGATTAATTTTGTTTCTGGCCTTCTTATCCATCTTTGGGAATGTGGCCGGCGTCATGATACCAATGTTATTTACTAAAGGTTCTTGGCAGGAAGGGCTTCTGCTGGGAATTGGCTTAAGCCCTAAGGGAGATGTGGAACTGGCCGTTGCCGCTTTAGCTTTGGAAGCGGCTTTAATCTCTCAGTCCTTATTTGCGGTTCTGGTGATGATGTCGGTGCTTACAACGATTATTTCACCGATTCTGTTCAGGGTTTTAGCCAAGCGATATCATAAGCTGTGGAAAAATTAAATAAGAAATGAACTATTATAACTTAAAAAGGCATTTTTCTTAAGTAAATTATATAAAGTAGTGGCGCTCTTAGTAAGACATGGAAACAGTAACCCTCCCTAAAATAGAGTTTAAAGCTTTAGAGCAAGAAAATAAAAATTTAAAGCAAGAAATCGCTATTTTAAGAAATACGCGGCTCTATAAACGGCTTCTGGATGCTTTAGAAAATTTAAAAAGCAAGGAATACACCCGTAAAGATTTAGGAATTTAGTTAATCTATTTTTTACTTTATTAATAGTTTTTTGTTGTTTTTGTTCACTAGTTTTCATCTCACATTCAAAGATTATAATTTTATTAGTTGATTTTTGATGATAGAAATATAATCGAAGAGGAGGGTGTTTATTTTTCATTTCATATAGCCAGAGATGGTTGTCTAATAGCTTTCCACTGATAGGGCCGTTACATTCCAATTCGTCCAACCAATTTATTATAATTTTCTTAAATTCGCTCTTTTCAATAGCTTTCTGAAGCTTTATTCTTATAACTTCATCAAAAACAACGGGGTATTTTTCTTCAGTCATCTCGTGCGAGAGATTTATTCCATTTTTAAATTAATTGGTGGTGTTTTTCAACGAATGTATTAAGTTAGGTCAAAAGTAGCCAACACATTAACAACATTGCTCAAAAGTAGCCAACACATTAACAACATTGCTCAAAAGTAGCCAACACATTAACAACATTGCTCAAAATATTCCATTTTCTGCTTGAATGTTTTTAGCGTTTTGATAACAGACTTAATACATACTTTTCAACTAAAATTTTATAAACTACTTAAGCTTCTTTTCATTATATGTCCAAAAAAACCACTCAAGGAATAACTGTAAAAAAAGATCAGGATTTCAGTGAATGGTATACTCAGGTTATTCAGAAAGCGGAATTAATTGAATACAGCCCGGTTTCCGGCTGCTATATCCTTAGGCCAAATGCATACTATATCTGGGAAAAGGTGCAGCAATATTTTGACCAGCTGATTAAACAAGATGGAGTTAAAAATGTTTATTTCCCCTTATTTATTCCTGAAAGCTTGCTGATGAAGGAAAAAAACCATGTGGAAGGGTTTGCTCCGGAAGTGGCCTGGGTGGAAAGCGGCGGCCACAGCCAGCTAGGCGAACGGCTTGCCGTAAGGCCAACTTCGGAAACGATCATGTATGATGCTTATGCCAAATGGATACGCTCGTATAAAGACCTGCCTCTGCGGTTAAACCAATGGTGCAACGTGGTGCGCTGGGAGTTTAAGCACTGCACTCCTTTTTTAAGAAGCCGGGAATTTTTGTGGCAGGAAGGGCATACCGCTTTTGCTAATAAGGAAGAAGCAGTTAAAGAAGCAGAGAAAATGCTGAATTTATACGAACAGACTTTTAAGGAGCTGTATGCCATACCAGTACTGAAAGGACGAAAATCCGACGGGGAAAAATTTGCCGGAGCGGAATTTACCTTATCAGTGGAAGCGTTTTTGCCTAACGGCAAAGCCATTCAGGGAGCTACCTCGCATCATTTAGGGCAGAATTTTTCTCGGGCGTTTAATATTTCTTTTACTGACGAACAAGGCCAGAAACAATTAGCCTGGCAGAATTCCTGGGGCCTGTCCACCAGATCCATTGGAGTAATGATTTTGATGCATTCTGATGATAAAGGGCTGGTTCTGCCGCCGCGGGTTGCTCCAGTGCAAGCGGTGATAGTTCCAATTTTGTTTGATGATTCCAAGAAAAAAGTATTGGCTGCTGCTGAAATGATCAAGAAGAAACTAGAGGCCAGGGGAGTTTTAGCGCAAATTGATGCTCGCGAAGAATATTCGCCGGGGTGGAAATTTAATGAGTGGGAAGTTAAAGGCGTTCCTCTGCGTTTGGAACTTGGCCCGAAGGATTTAGCCAAAAAACAAGTTGTTGTAGCTCGAAGAGATACCGGGGAGAAAAAAGAATTTAAAATTTCTGAGGTTTCTAAAGTTATACCTAGTTTGTTGGAATATATTCAATTTTCTTTATACAATAAAGCTGAAAAATTGCTGCAGGAAAGATTAGTTAAGGTTAAGGATTCCCCGGCTGCGGAAAAAGAATTTCAAAAAGGCAATTATATTTATGCTCCTTGGTGCGCTGAAGCAAAATGCGAAGAGAGCTTTAAGGAAAAAACTGGCGGGAAATCCTTAAATTCTCCCTTAAAGCAGCCTAAAGTTTCCGGCAAATGTTTTAACTGCGGCAATCCAGCTAAAGCCTGGTTTTATTTTGGGAGAAGTTATTAGATGTGGTTGAAGCCAACGAAAGGAAAAGTAATTGTTTGTGTTTTAGTTTTAATTATTTATTATTTATACAATAATTTTTTTTCAGGTATTGTATGTAAACCCTGCGGAACGATCACCCAAGAATTCTGGCCTGAATTAATTCCGTCTTGCAATTGTACTATTGGCGCAACTTTTTCTGAGTTTATCCTTCAACTATTTTCTTATTTACTGCTAGTAATGTTCGTTTACTTTGTATATTCCCTAGTGCAGTTAATAAGAAGTAGATTAAGAAAAGCTTAATTTAAAAGTTAGAATATTTCATTTTCTAGGATTTTCTTTAAATTTTAATAAACATTCTTCTTGGTCTGCATGTTAAAATATTTTTTAATAATGGCTTGCAGGCTTAACATTCGGTAAGCTAAAGTGTCAGCATAACCGCCAATCTTGCTGTAATTTATTTTATCATACCATTTGCCCAATAATTTGTTGAAGACTCCTCTGGCAAATCTTCTTTTCCAGTCGGTAACCAGCTTCCCATTCATTACGATTAAAACTCGGGCCTGAGATAATTTTTTCTTTCCCTTTTCGGTTTGAACTTCTACTTCTTTTAAATCCCAAATATGGACTCTGATGGCAATGCCAAATTGAAAAAAATCGGTAACGTTTTTAGTTATCTCCCAGTCTAATTCCTGTTCAGCTCCATATGGCCGCGGCACTTTGTGCTTAAACGTTCTCTCATGCCACATGTAGCCTTCATTCTTGGCCCAGTCGATAACTGCGGCATATAATCCGTCAAAATCAAACAGCCCATTATAGCGCACAGTTAATTGCGGCATCTCCTCTTTCATAAAAAAATTTAAGATATTGAGATATATAAATGTTACTTAACAGCTTTGCTTAGCCAAACAGCAAATTCTTCTTCTTTAATTTTAAACGTTTCGGAAACCGCGCCAGTTCCTTTCTCGTTAGAAATAAGTATATGCTTGGCGCCAACTTTTTCTTTAATTTCCTTCACCCAAGGCTGTAAATTCAGATTAGTTTTAACCTGCAGTTTGATCCGGTCGGTTTTTTGCAGCCCCTGGTTCTTTCTCAGCTGCTGGATATTTCGGATTAACTCCCGCGCAAAACCTTCGCGATCCAGTTCTGCGGAAATGTTCTTATTCAGGTAAACTAAGCCAAAACTGCCTTCGGCTTCGCAGTATCCTTCCGGAACAGTTCGCGAAATGTTTACCATTTCCCGGGTTACAACTATTTTGGTTTTATTGAGAACAAAATTGTAACAATGATTCTTTTGCAGTTCTGCAGCGACTGGTTCAGAATTCTGGTTAATCTCGGCCATTATTTTCGGCGACAGCGCGCCATAAGCCGGCCCAATTTTGCTGGGATTGGCGGTAATGGCGGCAACTACCCCGGGCAGGGACTCCTTAACGGCAATAGTTTTAGCGTTTATTTGTGATTTTAGAATTCCCTGCAGATTTTTAACCGCTTTTTTCGCTTCTGGATTCTGGCTAACGATAATAATTTCTTGGACTGGCCAGCGCAAATTTCTTTTGATTTTCTCCCGGGCATTTAAGGCCGCAGTAATGATTTCCCGAGCCATTTCCATGGATTTTTCTAATTCAGGATCAATTAGCTTGTCGTTAGCTTCCGGCCATTTAAAGTGGCTAAGGCTTAACTCAGATAATTTCAGCTCTTCTTTGAGGTTGAGGTAAATGGCTTCTGAAATGAACGGGGCAATTAATTGCAGCATTTTCAGAGTTTCCAGCAAAACAGTATAAATGGTGTACAGGCACTGCTTTTTTTCTTCGTCAGTTCCCAGCGCGCTTTTGTCGCGCGCAATCTGAATGTAAGCCCTGCTTAGTTCCAGAAATAAATCCTCGATCGGCTGGACGATTTCATCTAAACGGTATTCCTCCAACAGCCGGGTAATTAATTTAATTGTTGAATGCAGTCGGG
This sequence comes from Candidatus Woesearchaeota archaeon, assembly GCA_018303045.1. Classification (GTDB taxonomy): domain Archaea; phylum Nanobdellota; class Nanobdellia; order Woesearchaeales; family GW2011-AR9; genus JAGVYX01. The sequence goes on along the minus strand of JAGVYX010000010.1, from coordinate 8,994 downwards.
ATAAGATATATTTCTCTTCCGCTCCTAAAGTTGGGAGGGATATTTTTTGCGGCTTGATTTTGGTCTCGGCGACCAAGTTCAATAATAGCTTATGAATATTCCATAAAATATGCAGCTGCCGCTCTTTTACCAGGCATTCGTCCCAGCTGAAGTTAATGTCTTCTCCGGCAGCTGTCTGGCACATATAATACCTTAACGCATCCGCGCCGCGCGCGTCAATAATTTCATCCGGGGGAATAATGTTGCCCAATGATTTCGACATTTTAACTCCATTAATATCGTTAAGAAAGCCGTGCATGAACACGTTCTTAAATGATGGTTTGTCCAAAGCCAGAAAGGAAGCGATCATTAACAGGTTAAACCAGCCGCGAATTTGGTCTTTTCCTTCCAGAATGAAATCGGCCGGAAAATATCTGGCAAAATTTTCTTTATTTTGCGGATAGTCCAAACAATTCCAAGAAACTGTTCCGGCATCAATCCAGACATCCAGAACATCGGGAATTCTACGGTAAATTTTATCGTTCTTCTTGATGATTACCTTGTCAATGTCGGGAAGATGCATATTAATAACTTTTTTCCCAGACAGCCGCTCTAGTTCCGCCAAGCTGCCTACCACTAAATAATCTCCCTCGCCAGCCTGCCAGATCGGAACTGGCGTGCCCCAATAGCGCTGTTTGGTTATGGAATTGTCGCGCAGGTTTTCCAGCCAGGAATTAAAGGCGTTTTTGGCCGCGGCCGGATTCCAATAAATCTTTTGGTTGGCCTCCAGCATTTTTTCTTTCAGGTCTTCAACTTTAAAGAACCACTGCTTGGTTGTTCTGAAAATCACCGGCTCATGGCTGCGCTCGCCATGCGGATAATCGTGAATATAACTTTCCTCGGCAATTAAAGCTCCGGCTTCTTTCAGCGCGGCAATGAATTTGTCGTCATCAGTTTTCGCTTTCCAGCCATTATACGGCCCAAAATTTTCAAAATAGCCTTCTTCATTAACGCAATTAAAGGGCGGGAGATGGTTTAAGTGCCCGACTTCGTAGTCTTCCGGGCCGCAGCCGGGAGCGCAATGCACTAAACCGGTTCCTGAAGAGGCGTCAACATACTCTGAGCTTAATAATACGGTGAATAATCTGGGATTTTTTTGCAGAGTTTCCGGCAGATACTGTTTTATATTTAGCGGATGCCGGTATTTTAAGCCAGCTAACTTTCTGCCTTGATGTTTTTCCTTCACAGAGTATTTTTCGATTTTGGCTTTGCTCATTACCGCTTCCAATAACGGTTCAGCGACAATCCAAATTTCTTTCCCGACTTTAACTTCCGCATAATGCAACTCTGGGTTGACCATGATGGCTAAGTTTAAAGGAATGGTCCACGGTGTGGTAGTCCAGACGATAAAATATTTAGATTGGTCATCAGCTAAAGGAAATTTGACGTAGATAGAAATGTCTTTAATTTGCTTGTACTCCAGTTCATGCTTAGCCGCGGCAGTTTGGGTGGCGGCATCCCAGGGCATGGTTCTTAATCCCTGGTACAAGCGTCCTTTTTCCTGGGCTGTTTTGATTAGAAGCCATTCGGCTTCCATGAAACTGTTGGCGATGGGCTGGTAAGGATCAGTATAATCCAGAGTTGAGCCCAGGCGCTGAAAATCCTCGTTCATTTGCTCCATCATCTCCACGCAGAACTTGTGGCATTCTTTCATGAATTCAGCTAAGCCAAATTTCAAAATGTCCTCTTTATTTTTCAGGTTAAATTTCTTCATTACCTTTTGTTCTGTGGGCAGGCCGTGCATGTCATAACCCATGCGATCCCAGACGTTATAGCCGAGCATCCTTTTGTACCGAAGAATAATATCTTTAAGGGCCATATTCCAGGCATGGCCTAGATGAATTTTTCCGGAAGTATACGGCGGGCCTTGCAGAAAATAGAATTTTTTATTTTTTTTATCCCGCTCGCGCAACTTTTCTACAATCCTTTTTTGCTGCCAGTATTCTAGTATTTGCGGCTCCAAGGTCTGGGGATCATATTTCTCAAATAACATTAATGAAGAACTAAGCGGGGTTTATTTAAAAAGATTGTTATGAGGTTAACCGCATTGTCAAGTTGACCAGAACTCTTAAGCTGGCCTTAGCCGGCCTTATAATATAAGTTGGCCTTATAATAACTTGTTAATACACCACAGGTCCGTTTCTTTGGCTCTGGAGAAATTGATTTCTTTACATTCATCATATCTTAAAGCCATATCCAGATCTACAATCGTAGCTGAAGTTTGTTCCGGATTGATAACAATGTCTCCGGAATGAATACCTAATCGGGCAATCCTTAATGCATGCAGTTCCTGAACGGTATCATAAAGGCTTTGTTTGACGCTTTCAGATAATTTTTTTCTTTCATCAAAATCAACTGAATCGAGAGTTTTTCCTGGCGCATATTCTTTTAAAATGCAGTGTGTTTCTGCAGTTCCATCGTTAATTAGTCCATAATCGCTAACTAAATGAGTAATGCCGAGAACATCTTTTGCCGCTGTCAGAAGTTCTGTTTCGGTTATCAATTGTTGGGAATTGCCAACTCCAAATTTTAGAACGTAAAACTGCCCTTCCTTTTCCACTTGGTAAACCCAGGGCTTAAAGGCTTGCCTAAACTGTAATTTTGAGTTAATTGCTTGGCACAGCTCTTGAGGGGTTAGTTTCATGGGTGGATCTTAGAGTAATAAAAGACATTTAGATAATAAGTAGTAAAAGACATCTAGATAATTAGGCCTGATCTTGGAAAAGATTATCTTGGAAAAGATCATTTTCTTCTCTGAAAAGCATAAGCGGCATGAGTATTGGGATCATAAACAGTTTCAATCAGCTTCTGGCGGCCAAGATTATCACCGAGGCAGTTTCGCTGATAATCGGCTCTGGCCCGGTTTTTGGCAGTTGTTTCCGCCAGGCTGCGGTTTTGCTCAACAGTTTCAGGACTAACGTGGCCAATGCCAATACAGCCGTAGGCGTTCCTTAATTGCTGTTCTATCGTTGGCGGCCACAACACGGCGCAGGAATTAGTTATTGCTGTAAGAACAATTGCAGCTAGATGGTGTTTAGTGATCATTTTGTTTAATGGTTTATTTCGTGGATTTTATTTTTTCTAATTTTTTAGTTGCTGTTTCTGCGCAGATCTTAACAGTTGTATTTTCTGGTCCAGATCGTTGGCTGACAATTCCTGCTTAATTTTATCTTCATCAATTTCTAATTCAGGGCTAAAAATTTCCTTTCGATCCTGCTTTTTTTGCTGTCCATGAGTTAGATAGTCCGCATTCAACTGGGGGATGTTAACCCCAACTGTTCCTAGAATTGTGGAGGTATAGGTTCTTACTTGTTCAACTTCTTTCTTAGCCTTATCCATTCGCTGCAACACCCCTTCTCGGCCACCAAATTTGTTCTCTAATTGGTGAATTTCTGCTGTTGACAAGTCTTCCAAGTCAGCTACTTCCGCCTGCAGTTTCTGCGCCGTTAGGTTTAAAGCCGAAACTTTTTCAAGGTAATCTATAACTGGCTGGTTAAATCGGTAAGTTCGGCTATAATAACCATCCATTTTGGTGTGAATTTTTCCAATGCCAGCTACAGTAGCGCAAGCGCATATGACTCCAGCAACAAAACCAAGTATTCCCCCCGGAGGGCCAACAACTGAACCGCCAGCAATTGCTCCCGCAGTTCCTCCGCTGAGTATAGTTGTTACAAACACACCATCGGACGGATAATCTAAAGATTGACTTGATTTATAAATGATGCTCTTAATCCATGGGTCCTTAACTCGGAATGGTTTTTTCTTAACTTGAGCCAGCAAGCTGAAATATTCTTCTGTTACTTCCGGATCCAGATCCTTTACCGCATCATAAACTTGAAATACGTTTCTGGAAGGTATCCTTCTTAGATCCTGGCCTGAATCCTTTAAGTCAAGATATTTTTCGCCCAGCCGATATTCTAAAGAGGTTAGCGCTTCTGGAATTAAAAGTTGAGTTAATCCTAACTGTTGATATCTTTGTTCTATTGATTTAGCTGTAGATTCTGTTTCCTGCGCTAATTTCTGGTCTTGTTCAGCCAGATGCTCCAAATAACTTTTTCTGTCGCTCATGGTTTATTTTGAATTGTGTTTATTTATTGTAATCGCCTTGCTCTAAAGCTTCAAAAATCAGCCTGGCTCGAACGGCTTCCAGAGCAGTTAAGCCGTTCTTGGCGGTAAAATAATTTCTGAACTCCAGCAGATGCAGTGAAGTAAAATATGGCCGGCCATTGTTCAAGCCTTGGAAGGTAACTTCACCATCATTATTAATGGCAGCCCTTTCTTCCAAACCTCTGGATTTGCCGTAATCAAAATCCGGAGAACTCCAACTAATCGTTCGAGACCCTATGCAGCTTAATACTGTTTCTGGGCTTTCGGCCTCTTTATATCCAGGGCTTATCTGTCTAAATTTAGTAGTCATGGTTTATGCTCGATATTAGAGATATTTAAATCTTTCGCAGAAAACTGCTACTGGGCAGTAATCCCAATTTACTGGTTTTTTAAACCGCTTTTCAATACAATTATATTTCCCCTGCCCTTCTTAAATTTTTCAATTAACCCTTTGTGTTCCAGCTCAGCCACAATTAAGCTGACTTTGGCTTCAGATAAATGAAGCAGTTCCTGCCGCAGGGTTTTCTGGTGAATTCTGCCATCATGTTTTCTAACTATCTCCAGAGCTTGTTCCAGGTATTGAGGATTATTTTCCACCGTTTTAGCGCTTTCTTCCTGCGCTTTGGCTCTAAACTGTCTTAAAGAGCCATATTTTTTTCTGAATTTCATAAACCGCAGCAATAGGATTAAAATTAAAATTCCGGTAATTAACCAGCTCCACCAAGGAGTTTTCTCGGTTAATTCTTCCACGAGTTCGGTTTTGGTGTCTTCCAATAACTCGCTTTCTTCGGTTAAGTCCGGCAGTAAAAATAAGTCCAGAGTGAAAATCCCGCCTGCAGCAATAGTTATTTGTTCAGTAACATCATTAAAGCCTTTCCGGGCTGTTAAAGTGTATTCGCCGTTAGGCAGTTCAAAAGAATAAGTTCCATCTTTGGACAGTAATTTTTGCGCAGGGGTAGTGGACAACTCTAGAAATACATCCTGCTCTAATTCTAAATCTGAATTATATATTGAACCTTGCAACGTTGCGGCTTGGGCTAAAGGCAGCAGTAATATCAATAAGGCTAATAAGTGGCGTTTCATGAGGCTTAACCTGCAATCAGGGTTATTTAAACTTATTTTAGCTTAAAAAGGTATCGTTCACTACTTGAAAATAGAAAATGTACCATAAGATTTAAATATAAGCTGTCTTCTATGGTAATTAAACATCTATCACCTCTTTTTCCCCAGCAGGACTGTTCGCAGTTCTGCTAGGGGTTTATAATCCTTTGGGGAATGGTTAAACAAAGACTTCTTAATCGGCATTAATTTTAAGGCAGTTTCTCTATTGCTGTATCAATTTCTTTAGATTTATTCTTCTTAACTTTCTTCTTCTGCCTGAACCAAAGGGGATTTTTAATCACCAAATACAGTGATATCGCTACTCCAGCTGCAAAGCCAAGGACCAGATAGAGCCATTTTTCATTAATAGACAAGCTCAGCTGCGCATTTTCTAAAAAAGTTTTTTCTTCAGGAAAATAAATGCTGATCTCGCTCATTTCCAGAGCATATTCCAGGTAAAGAAGCGCGGAAATTTTCTCATGGTCCTGCAGGCTATTGGCATATTGGTAATAGGAGTATCCTAAAATCGGAAACATGCCTTCGGCCGTGTTTTCAGCGATTATTCGTTCGGTAACCGTTCTCTTGCTTTCAATAAAATCATCAATGATTTCTTCTCTTAATCCCATAGAGCTAAGCACAGCATTGGATTGGGCCTTAGCTTGCGAGGCAATAATTAAGCATAAGGCGAAACCATCCTCTTCTAACGCTTTTTTAGCCCCATTTATCTTGTCGCTGACGTCATGCTGCGGCGCAAATAAACTGGCATACTGGTTTCGCTCCTCGCTTTCAGAGATCTTCTGCATGCAGGATTCTCTCAGCAATTCAGCATTCATTACAAACTTTTTTCCTTCCATCTTAAAGAATTCCATCCAGGAAACTGCTGAAAATAACCTTTCTTCGGCATAAGACAATAATGAATATAACTCTGATAATTTATGGCTGTTAATTCTCGATTCCTCAATTTGTTGGTTCACATCGTTTAATCTTTCCTTTACCACCATCAGGGTTTGCAGATCGGTGATAGTCTCGATTTTTTCCTGATCCAATGTTTCTTCCACAGCTTTGGCTCTTCGTTCCAGATGGGTAAATTCCCGGGTAATTCGGCCCTTGGTGGCATTCTGCATCTCCAGCAATTTAGTTTTTAGCTGAATGTTAAGGCCAAAACAAAAGCTCGCGGCGGAGTAATAATCTTTAGTTAAGGTAGCATTGTCGGCGCGGCCTTTTCTCATACGAATATCCCGCTGGATTTCCCGATCTAGGAAAAAGCCTTTTTCCAGGATTTCGGCTTCAATTTCTTCAGCTCTCTGGCATAAGGCATTTTGCAGGTTGCCCATAATTTTGGTATAGTTGGGATCTTCAATAACGGTGAACTCTTTATGGTTTAAATCAACTCCGGTTAAGTGAAGAATGACTTCATCCAAATCATTAACTTCAGTAACTTCCAGGCTTAAATTTTCCCGGGCATAATCTATTACATCAGTCTGGTTCTCTCCCCGGTAGCCGTTGTTTTTGGCAATAAGCACCGTTTTTAAGCCGCTTTCCTGGGCGGCTTCCACTTTTTCTTTTACCCCTCCCACCGGCCCGATAATTCCGCCGGAATTGATCGTTCCGGTAATGGCAATTTTTTCATCATAATCCAAATCCAGGGTGGCTATCGTGGTCAGGGCCGCTATAGCGGCGCCAGCCGACGGCCCGCCAATAATATTGGAGTCGGCCTTAATGGTAAAGATGTAATCGTATTTGTCGCAATTTAATTTGAAATGCTTGCAGGCGATATCTTTGGCAAATCTGGTGGAAATTTGCGTGTCAATTTTAGTTAAAGGGAATGTTTCCAAAAAAACCCGTCCCGAGCCTTCATTTAATTCCAGAAATAATTCGGCGCCGCTGCCTTTCAGATGATCGCCGGCTTCCTGCACGGCTAATAGCTTAAGATGATAAACCTCATTGGCATCGGCCAATGCTGAGGCAGCTGCTAATAATAATAATAAAATAAGCCAAAACTGGAGTTTCATGCTGTTTAAATTAAATCATAAATCCTTATAAAGATTGTGTTTTAGATTTATTGTGTTTTGGATTTTGATTATTCCAGATTTGTGTAATGTTTATTTACAAGCGTTTAATTGTGTTTTGGATTTTGACTATTCCAAATTTGTGTAATGTTTATTTACAAGCGTTTAATTGTGTTTTGGATTTTGACTATTCCAAATTTGTGTAATGTTTATTTACAAGCAATGATTTTGAATCTTTATGGCTGAAATATTAAATGCTTATAACATTCATTATGTTTTAATCCCTAAAAAAGGAAATAAGCGCTGGGTTATGAATGGCTTAGTAATGGTTTTAGGTGTTTCTATCGAAGATGCAGTAAACAATGCCCGGCCGCATTTTGAACGCGAGAAATTAAGGCGTTTGGAACATTCGCGGATTTTTGATAAGTTCTGTCATGGATATGATGTAGATGTCCAAAGAGTTCGGAAGGTTCCGTTTTATTTGCCGGCCCTAACCTGTGAAGAGCGATTAATCCCAGCCTTTGCTTATTTGGGAAAAGGAACCTTTAATGACGATTAGTTGGATTTTTTTAATGAAGTGACACTTTTTCGAGTTATGCGCCTTCAAATTTCATAGTTTCAGCCATCTTTAGCTAAAAATATCCGCAACTTCGCTAATAGGCAGTTAAGTAAAATATTACTCGTCACTTCGTTCCTGCGTCATACTCCAAAATCCTAAAGATTCTATTTATGCCACAGCTTAAACAACATTTTTATGAATTTTTGGTTGATGGCCAGCCACAACTTACTTAACATCGTTAAGTAAACTTCTTAAGTGGGCATTATACAGCCGCATCAGACTTACTCATCGTTGTAGAAATGCAAATGCGACATCCCCATAAAAGACAACCCCTGTCGCAGGTATTCTTATAACGCAATCAACCGTTCGTGTAAGGCGGCGGCGATATAGTTAAAACCGTTACTCAATTAGCTGGATCTTTTTTTAACTTCCCGGTTGTTTTTCCATTTTACATTAACTTTCCGGCCTGTTTCTGGCTGCTGCAGCAAAATTTCTTGGCCCAAGCCTCTGACGAGATATTTTTCCCCCCGATATTCCACTAAATCTCCTTTGGAATAATTAATTCCGCGAAAAAGAACGGTAAAGCGATGCAGATCTTTGTCTTTCTTTCTGCCCACCAAACTGGTCGTTAATAAAACTTCTCCATAAAACTTGCCTTGTAATTTCCTTCCCAGTTGTCTGGTGAAACTGTTATCGGCCAAGTAAAAATCATAGCCATTAACTACTTCTTTTATTTTGGCCACATGAATTTGCGCTTTTTTAATTTCTTTTTCTACAAATTCCAGAATTTCATCAGTAATTTCCCTTAACTGTAAAATGGCTTCATAATATTCAATATGCTTTCCTTCGATTGATTTAACCATAACTCTAGAATATTTAGTTTATTTTTAATCCTTTTTATCAAATGATCAAATAATAAGAAATATTTTTTCTAGATTTATACCTAAAGACTCAAAATTCCGTACAGAATTTTGCGCAGGGGAATAGATTATAAATATTAGTTGGCGGAATATTATCATTAACATGTAGATTATAAGCTGTGATTTCCACTCGTGAACACACGAGTGGCATAATTCTTAATGCTGTGTTGCATAATTCAGGCGTAGCTGTGGCTACGCCTCGCCATATCGCTTCATCTTCTGATAACCCCAAAATTTAATTTTTGCTTCCTGAATAATT
>JAGVYX010000009.1 GCA_018303045.1 Candidatus Woesearchaeota archaeon | reverse complement strand
AGTCTTTTAGTATAATTCCAAATCAGCTTTGCTAAGTCAGCTTTACTGATATAGCAAATGTGTTAAATATTCGTACACTTATCCACACATTTGCTATTAGTAATTGTGAACAAATATTCGAAAATAATTCACAATTACTATATTATACAATACTATTATTTAATTGTTAGTTTATCGTTAGTTTATCATTAACATTATAAACATTTCCCAGAAATGCACAATTATTCCAAAACATTTATATATTACTATCAAAATCAAATCTACAACGTTGACTTAAAGTAAACTAACTAGGAAATGAACATGACTAAAGAAACCAGATCGGAAGCAAAAAAGGAAGAACAAACTGTGAAAGCTGAAGTTAATAACAAAGAGACTAAGGCCCAGATTGAAACTAATTACCAGGAATCCACCGTTAAAGCCGAGGTTAAAAAAGAAGAACTTTCAGCTCTTGAGCTAAAGGAACTGCTGCAGAGAACTCAGGCTAATTTCGAGAATTACCGCAAGCAGGCCGAGAAAAGAATTATGGAAATTAAAGAAATGGCTTCGAGAAATATTATCTTACAATTATTGCCTGTACTAGACCATTTTGAGCTAGCTTTCAAAAATAATGATCACCTAGGTAAAGCCTTCCAGGAAGGAATCGAGCTAATTTATGTCCAGTTAAATACCCTGTTAGAAAACCACGAAGTTAAGGCAATTGAATGCTTGGACCAAAAGTTTGACCCGTATCTTCATGAAGCCTTGTTGAAAGTTGAATCAGAACAGCCGGAAGGAATGATCTTAGAAGAGTTCCAGAAAGGATTCACTTTGCATGGAGAGGTGATCCGGCACGCTAAAGTAAAAATCAGCTCAGGAAAGAAAACAGAAGAAACAAGACAAAATCAGAATAATCAGAATCATCAAAGACCAGATAAAAATAATCTTAATAAAAACGATCTTAAGGAGGATTAATCAAAATGGCAACAAAAAATGCAAGTGGAGCAACTATAGGAATAGATTTAGGCACAACTTTTTCCGCAACAGCAGTGCTGGAAGGAGGCAAACCGGCCATTATTTCTAATGCCGAAGGCACCAGAACTACACCTAGCGTGGTGCATCTTAAAGATGATGAAGTTATTGTCGGGCAGGTAGCCCGAAATCAGGCCATCGTAGACCCAGCTCATACCATCAGGTCTATCAAGAGAAAAATGGGGACTAACGAGAAAATTGAAATTGACGGACAAGATTACAGCCCCGAACAAATTTCCGCCATGATTCTGCAGAAGCTGAAGAAAGATGCTGAAGCTTATCTCGGCCAGCCGGTCAGAAATGCCGTAATTACCGTTCCAGCTTACTTTAACGACGCGCAGCGCCAGGCTACTAAAAATGCCGGGGAAATTGCCGGATTAAACGTGTTAAGAATTATTAACGAGCCTACCGCCGCAGCTTTGGCTTACGGGTTAGATAAACAGGAAAAAGAGCATACCATTTTAGTTTTTGACTTTGGCGGAGGCACTTTTGACGTTTCCATCCTGGAGCTGGGAGGCGGCGTATTTGAAGTAAAATCCACCAGTGGAGACAACCAGTTAGGCGGAGATGATATTGATGAAATAATTATCAAATATCTGGCTGATAATTTCAAACGGTCTACGGGCATCAATTTAAACAATGACCCTACTGCCGCGCAAAGGCTGAAGGAAGCGGCGGAAAAAGCTAAAATTGAATTATCTACTAAAACCAAAGTGGAAATCAGCATACCTTTCATTACTGCCGACCAGCATGGCCCTAAACACATTAAAGAAGAATTATCGCGAGCCAAATTTGAGGATTTAATTTCAGATATTCTAAGAAGATTAGAAAGCCCGGTTAAAAGCGCTTTAAAAGACGCCGGCATGTCTAATGAGGATATTGACAAAGTAATTTTCGTCGGCGGATCTACCAGGATTCCCGTGGTTCAGGAATTAGTTAAAAAATTAACCGGCAAAGACGGGGATAAATCAGTTAATCCGGATGAAGCTGTAGCCATTGGAGCGGCCATTCAGGCCGGAGTAATGTCCGGGGATGTTAAAGATATTTTGCTATTGGATGTAACCCCCTTAAGTTTAGGCATTGAAACCTTAGGCGGAGTTTTCACGGCATTAATTGAAAGAAATACCACCATTCCCACCAAGCGGTCGCAGATCTTTTCCACAGCCGCCGATAACCAGTCTGCGGTAACGATTCGGGTTGGGCAGGGAGAGCGATCCATGTTTACCGACAATAAACTGCTGGGCCAGTTTGACTTGATGGGCATTCCGCCAGCTCCGCGCGGCGTGCCGCAGATTGAAGTTACCTTTGACATTGACGCCAACGGCATAGTCCATGTTTCAGCCAAGGATCTGGGCACCGGAAAAGAACACAAAATCCAGATTACCGGGTCAACAACTTTAAGCAAAACGGACATTGAAAAAATGAAAGAAGATGCGCAAAAGAACGAAGCTGAAGACAAAAAGCGCAAAGCCAAGATCGAAGCCGAAAACACTGCTGAATCGGTCGTTTATCAAACCAAGAAAATGATGGGCGAGTTTAAAGACAACATTGATCCGGAAACCAAGAAAAAATTGGATTCTGGAATCAAAGAGTTGGAAGAAGCCAGAAAATCCGGAGATGTGGATCAAATCAATCAAAAAATCAGCGAGCTGAACAAAACGGCTCAGGAGATTGGCGCTAAAATGTATCAGGAAGCCGCAGCCAAGGCTCAGTCTCAGCCTAAAGGAAAGAAAAGCCATAAAAAGGATGATACAGTTGTAGATGCCGAATTCGAAGAGAAAGATAAAAAATAAAGAAAGTCTGTTTTGACTTTTAATTTTTTTATTATAAACTTCCTGATACAGAAAAAACCCTAAAGCCCCATCAATGATTAAATTACCTACGCAGCAGCAATGCCTAGATTATTTTGAAGAATATAAAGTGCCTGAAAATATCCAACGGCATTGCTTAAAAGTGCAGGAAGTAGCGGTCTTTCTGGCTGGGAAGCTTAAAAATTCGGGAGTCAAAATCAACATCGAATTGGTGCAAGCTGCGGCTTTGCTTCACGATTTGTTTAAGATGGCTGGAATTAAAGATCCTAAACCAAATCAGCATCATCAGATTGTTTTCAGCAAAGAGGAATTGGCTATGCGGGAAAAGTTAAGGAAAGAATTTCCCGGCCAGCATGAAACCAAGATTGCTTACGAAATATTTAAAGACAGATTCCCCGAATTAGCCTTGACACTGTTGCATGAAGGCGATCTGCATATAACTGATAGAACCATTGAAGAAGCCTTAATTACTTATGTTGATTACCGAATCTTTAAAGAGCAAATAGTGTCTTTAGAAGAGCGATTCGCTTATTTTGCTGAAGTTTACATAAGCAAAAATAAGCTATGGAGAAAAGCCTTGGACCGAAACAAAATAGTTGAACAGAACATTTTCGCCAGGCTGGATTTAGAGCCTTGCCAATTAAAGGAAGCTATGGAAGCTGAACGAAGCATTCGGCTGAACGAAGCCATTCGGCGGAGCGTTTAATTATGGCCGGAACCAAAGATTACTATCAAATTCTGGGAGTGAATAAAAATGCCGCTAAAGAAGAGATTAAAAGAGCTTACAAAAAGCTGGCCTTAAAATATCACCCTGACCGCGCTCCAGAAGACAAGAAAAAGGAGTATGAAGAAAAATTTAAAGAAATAAATGAAGCTGCTTCCATTTTAGGAGACGATAAAAAGCGGCAGCAATACGACCAGTTCGGCAGCTCGGCTTTCCAGGGCGGCTCTGGCGCTCATCCGGGCTTCGATTTTTCCGACATCATGTCGCAATTCAGATCCGGGGCTTTTGGCAATTTTGAAGACATTTTTGACCAGTTATTTAGCGGCGGGCAAACCAGAAGCTCCAGAGCTAGAAGAGGCTCGGACTTATTGTATGAACTGGAAGTAACTTTAGAAGAAGTAGCGGAAGGAACCAGCAAAACGATTCATTTAAACAAATTGGAGAATTGCGAAAAGTGCCGCGGCAAGGGAGCGCAGCAGTTTGAGAAATGCCCTCACTGCCAAGGCTCTGGATATTTGAAGCGAGTGGAAAGAACCGTGTTTGGCATTTTCCAGCAAACTGGGCCCTGCCCTTATTGCCACGGCAAGGGCGAATTGCCTCAGGACTCCTGCCCTGCCTGCGGCGGCGAAGGACTGGTAAGAAAAAGAAAAGAATTAGCGGTTAAAATTCCACCCGGAGTAGAGGAGGGAATGAAACTGCGCGTGCCAGGAGAAGGCGAAGCCGGAGAGCGAAGCGGCTCCAATGGAGATTTATATGTGGAGATTCAGGTTAAAGAGCATCCGATATTCACTCGAGAAGGCGAGGATATTCAGATTAAAATACCTATTTCTTTCACCCAGGCCGTTCTGGGAGATGAAATTGAAGTGCCTATCATCAACGGGTCAGCCAGATTAAAAATACCGCCGGGAACCCAGTCTGAAACTATTTTAAGGATGAGAGAGAAAGGGCTGCCTGCGGTTAACAGTCCGCGCCGCGGAGACCAGCTGGTTGCCGTAAGAATCGAAGTGCCAGACAAATTAAGCAAAAAACAAATTGATTTAATTAAACAGCTTCACGAAGAAAAGCCGATGAAGAGTTTTTTGAAGATGATGTTTGGGTAAAAAACCGATTATCTATCAGGTGTCGACCACTGTTTCCACTTTGGTTTACTTGCTTTTCAAGCATTTCAAAGCCCAATAATTCTATTTTGACCTCTTTTTTCATTTAGCTACAAAGTAGCTAACACAAGTAAATAAGCTTTTCAATACTCCTAAAATATAATTAAGCGGCTTCAGAATAGTGAAGTATTACAAAGCACCAAAAATTTAATAAAGAATCTCTTTAAATAACTGATTAAGCACCGGTAGTATAACGGCTAGTAGTTCCATTTGTTAATGGCATTGGAACGAGCAAATGTCGGCCTTCCATTATCCAGAAGTCAGCCGATGATCCGGGAAACGCTTCGAGGAGCGGCGTTCGGATATTCGAATCCCGGCCGGTGCATTTAGCTCCTCATATTTCTTGGTTTTATCAATGATATAAACTTAGGATGTTCTCCCTTGGGGATATTAATATGATAAATTCCAACCCGATTAGGTCTTTTATCAACATAATACCCAACAGAATAGGTTAAATCTAAAATTTTTAAAGCAGAAATAATGTTATCTTTAAGATTAGTTGAAACTGTTGCAAAGGAAATTTTATCAGATGAAAAATGACCATCACTATCTAAACTACCTCTAATAAAACCAATTAAAAATTTCTTTGAATAATTATTTGAAATAAGTCTAACTGTATACGTTTTCTTTAAATGATGATCCCAAAGCAAGTACTGTTTGATAAATCCATAAAGTTCCTTAGAATTATAGCATAAATTAAGTCTATTTTCTTCTAAAAATTGCATTGGTTTTTTATTAAATAAGGGGACTAATACGTTCTTGATCAAATTATCAACATAATTCTGGTCTCTGCAACTAAAATGAAGCCTTATTTTATATTTATAATCTTTAGTCTTGTAAAAAGAACCATCACCGGCGAATAAACCGATAAATTCACCAATCAACTCGTCGTTTAATCGATTTATTGTTAGAGGAATAATAGTTTTACCCTTAACTTTTCTAAAATGATAATAAATTGTAGTTTTACTCTTATTAAGCTTATTTGCTATAGTCTTTAAGGAAAAACCACTAAGAATTAAAGTAGATATTTGGTCTAATTCTGTTGAATTTAATCTTTGTTTATTCATATCAGAAAGTTATGTATGAATGAATAGATTAAATTATTAAAGATTGTCAATATTGTAAGTATATTTTCAAAGACCGGATTCGAATCCAGGCGGGTGCATTTCTATAATTCTTCAATCACCGTTATCTTTATATATCCTAAAATTTTACTCTAACCTATTATCTAAAAGGAGTGATATTATTATGGCAAGAGGATTTGAAGAAGATGGTGTGCAGGTTTCCAGACCAATAAAACCCTTCCGGGAAAACAGGGATGAAGTCAAGCCCGTTCGGGAAACCAGAGATAATTCGCGTCCGGGAAAGGACCGGGAAATACGCATTAAGCTGAATCCAGGCCGTATCGGCCGCGTAGGCTTAGTGGTAGTTGTGTTGCTAGCAGTATTCTTTCTGGGAAGATTAAGCGCTAACAATTTTGAGCTTACTGGATTAACCACCACGGAAGCAGTAGTAGAACCATCCCAGCCCAAGGAAGTTCTTCCAGAAGAAACAGTAACAGAACCAAAAACCAAATTAAAAGAGGAATCTGAACCAGCAGTTGAAGATAAAAGCAATGAACCGGTTGTTGAAACTTATAAAAACACTAAAATCAGCTTAAATGACCTCGAAGTGCAATGGCAGGATACGTGGGGAAAAATTATTGCTTTGGATTATTCGATCATTAACGGTGAACCTGGTTCAATAACTCCGGGATATTTTTTAATCATGGTCGAAGGTTATGAAGATGTAGAGAAAAAAGCTACTCTTTCTTCTGAATTACAGATGATAAGATCCGGTGAAACTCAGTCTGGCAAAGTGACTTTGGACAAACCTTTCGGCTACAATGAAAAAGAAGCTGGAAATTTGGAAAGCGTTACTGTAAGAGTCATCTTGTTCAACAATGATGAAGAAGTGCCCAAAGCCATGGCTTCAGCGCAGAAAGACCTTAATTTAAAAGGTTAATTTTTTTAAATTTTCTCATTTTTACTTTTTTATTTACCCGAAGTGGTAAGAAACAATTATAAATTCTCTTAACTATAGATTTAGCTGTTGGGCGAATGCGACAATAAGAGGAGTTTGGCTTAGAAAATCCATGTGGTTAGCATTAAATTGCTGTAAAACTTCCGATTCGCAAGATTCAGCCCAACAAAAATAATTTCTGCTTAAAAATTACTGTTCTTCCCCGTCTTTTTGTTAAAGGCAAAAGTTTATAAACAAAAAATGAAACCTTCTAGGTATAGTGTAGGCACTAAATTTTGGTATAAAATTTAGTGACAAACGATATTGGAATGTACTATGAAATGTACGAATATTTAGTGCTTTATCTATATAAAAATGACTAAAATTAATCGCGTAACTATTCAGGGATTTAAGAGTTTCGCCCATAAAACGGATATCTTATTTAAAGACCAATTTAACTGCATTCTAGGCCCAAATGGTTCAGGCAAATCCAATATTGGAGATGCCCTGTGTTTTGTGTTGGGCCGGTTATCAGCTAAATCCATGCGGGCTGAGAAAGCCGCAAATTTAATTTTCAATGGCGGGAAAAGCAAGCAGCCAGCAGGCTCTGGCAGCGTGGAAATTGCTTTTTCCAACGAGAAAAAGATCTTTCCGCTCGATGAGAAAGAAGTAGTGATCAGCCGAATTATTTCTAAAGACGGCAGCAGCGCTTACAGGGTAAATGGAAAAAAGCAGACCAGAACTGAGATAGTTGACCTCTTGTCTTTAGCCCGAGTTAATCCAGAAGGATACAATATTATTCTACAGGGGGATATCACCAGATTTGTGGATATGTCTCCGCTGGAAAGGAGAAAGATTATCGAAGAAATCAGCGACGTTTCCATTTATGAAGATAAAAAACACAAATCCCTGCTGGAGCTGAACAAAGTGGAAGAGAAGCTAAATAATGCTGAGATTATCCTTAAAGAAAGAAGCGTTTATCTCAAAGAACTGAAACAGGACCGCGATCAGGCCCTAAAATTCAAAGATCTTAAGGATAAAATTAATTCCTATAAAGCAACTTATTTGCAGTTGCGGATTCAGGATCTGGAATCAGCTAATTCCGAGCATTTGACTGAATTAGGAAAAAGCCAGCGCAGAATTGCTGAATCTGAAAAAAGAATTAATGAATTGAAAGAAAAAATAACTTCAGCTAAAACCGAAATCGCTTCCATGAATCAGGAAATTGAACAGAAAGGAGAGAAAGAACAGTTAAAAGTTCATAAAGAAATTGAAGATTTAAAGATATCTATTACCAAAGATAAAGCCAGAACCTCCACGCTTAAAGATGAAATTAATAAAATCCTGCAGCGCAGAGACCAGTTTAACCAAGAACTAAAAGATCTGGAAGCTAAAAGCGCTTCTTATAATCAACAGCAGAAAGAATTGCAGCATTCCCTTTCCAGAAAAAATAAAGAATTGCAGGATCTTCAAAAAAATATAGATTCCTTCAAGAAAAAAAATAACATTGAATCTTCCAAAGAACTGGATTCGGAAATTGAAGAAAAAGATAAGTTGATTGAGCAAAAACAGGAAGAAATACAAACCGTCCGGCAAAAGCAGCAGGAATTGCTGCGTGAAAAAGACCGCCTCGAATACCAGCTGCAGACGATCAACGAAAAAATTAAAAAAGTTAAAGAAGTCAGCGAGCAAAATAAAGAGCAAATCAGAATCCTGCAGGACTGCAAAAAAAATTTTAAAAATGCCGCACTCAAGCTAAACCAGCGCTTAGACGCTGACAGCAGTTTTGCTTCCCAGCTCGGCCAGGCTAAACAGTCCTTGATCCAACAGCAAGATCTTCAAGCCAAGCTGCAGGCAAAAACCATGTCCCTGCAGGCTCATCTGGCCAGCAACCAGGCTATAAAAAGCATCCTGGAAAACAAAAAACAATTTTCTGGAGTTCATGGGACCATTGCTGAATTAGGGCAGGCTAATAAGAAATACGCTACGGCCCTGGAAATGTCTGCCGGAAACAAGATGCAGCAGATTGTAGTAGCTGATGACCAAACCGCAGCTGAATGCATTAAATACTTAAAAACCAATAAAAGCGGCTTGGCTTCGTTCATTCCTTTAAATAAAATAAAGGCGCAGCCGATTAATGAGGAAGACAAGAAATTATTGAAACAGCCCGGAGTCCACGATTTTGCTTTAAATCTGGTTAATTTTAAGCCACAGTTTAAAACTGCCTTTCAGTATGTTTTTGGCAACTCTATAGTGGTTGAGGACTTAAATGCCGTGAGGAAAATCGGCGTCGGAAGAATTAAAATGACCACTCTAGAAGGAGATATTTCTGAAGCCAGCGGCGCGATGAGGGGCGGATTTATCAATAAAAGGGCAGGGTTGGGATTTATCGAAAAAGATTCCGTTGAAGATTTAGAAAAAATGGAGGCAAAAATCTCCGAATTACAGTCGGTAATCTTAAATATCGAAACCAAGAGAAGAGCTAACGAACAAGAAATTTCTTGTTTAAGAACCCTGAAAGCCGAACTGGAAGCGGAAATCATCAAATCAGAAAAAACGCTCCATCTGGAAAGCAGCGATTTAGAAGCCAATGCTGAATTAAGCCAACAATTAGCCGGCCGGCTAAAAGAAATAGACTCCGAGTTGGGCAATGTGCAAAAAGATATCACGGCCATTAACCGGGATTTAGCGGCTCTAAAAAGCAGAAAACAGCTGCTGAGAACAGAAGTAAATGAATTGCGCGATCCCCGCTTGCTGGCCCAGCTGCAGGCTTTTGAGGAATCCAAGCAAAAATGCCGGGAAGATTTGGTTAAACTCGACAGCGAATTGCGCAATAACAATATCCATCAAATTCAATTGCTGGCTCCGGAAAAAGAAAAAATCGCCGAAATTATGAAACAGCATGGCAAAGAAGAAGTTGCTTTTAATGAGGAAATTAAACTCTTAACCAACACCATTAAAGATGAAGAAGCCGCGCTTAAGGATAAGGAGAAAGCCAGCACGGAATTCTACTCCAAATATCGGGCTTTATTTGCCCAGAGAGAAAAATTAAACGGCGAAATAAACCGGTCGGAAAACGAAATCGAGAATTGCCGGGAAAAAACGAGGGCCCAGGAGCGGGAATTGAATTTATGCTCTTTAAAAAATGCGGAAATTAAAGCCAAGCTGGCCGGATTGCAGGAAGAATTCAGCCTGGTGAAAGAAGCGCCCATTTTAAAAAATAAAACAGCTGCGGAATTAAAACCGGAAATGAGCAAATATGAAGTAATGATGGCCCAGATGTCCGCTGTAAACCTGAAGGCTTTAGAGGTTTATGAACAGGTAGAAACTGAATTTAATAAATTATTGGAAAAAAAAGACAGCCTGTATAAAGAAAAAACTGATGTTCTAACTTTAATGAATGAAATTGAAACCAAAAAGAAAGAGCATTTCATGAAGACCTTTGAGCAAGCTAATAAAAATTTCACGAGGATTTTTTCCACCTTGTTTAGCAAAGGCAACGCTTACCTGCAGCTGGACAATAAGGAAAAGCCCTTTGAGGAAGGACTAAGCATCAAAGTTAAATTAACTGGGAACCGCTACATGGATATCAAATCGTTGTCGGGAGGAGAGAAAACCATAACTGCCCTGTCCTTTATCTTTGCGATCCAGGAATACCAGCCGGCTTCCTTCTACATTTTGGATGAAATTGACGCTGCTCTGGACAAGCACAATGCTGAGCGGTTATCCAAATTGATCCGGGAATATTCGAATAAAGCCCAGTATGTGGTCATCTCGCACAATGACGCCTTGATTTCCGAAGCTGACACTTTATTCGGCATCAGCATGAAAGACGGAGTAAGCAAAGTTACCAGCTTAAATATTTAGGATTGATTAGATCAGACATTTAATTATTCAGCAGGGAATAGGGGGCATGCAGGTATTAAGTTTAGAGATAATGATGGCAAAAAACAGAACTTTCAATACCTTGTTTATGCTTTCTTCTGTTGATGGAAAAATCTCCACGGGGTGTGTTGATGGACGAGACTTTGATAAAGATTTTCCCAAGATTAATGGCCTAAAAGAAGGATTAAAGCAGTATTACCAATTAGAACAGAGCACGGACATCAATTCATTTAACACTGGCAGGGTAATGGTCAAAATCGGAATGAATGACTCAAAAACAGAGATTCACAAATTACCAGTTAACTTTATTATCGTTGATAACAATCACCTTACGCAAACCGGCATTAAAAATATGATTAAAAAATCGAAAAAGCTATTTCTAGCGACTTCCAATAAAAATCATCCCGCTTTTAATTTCAAAGAAGCTGAAACCATCTTTTACCAAAACAAAATTAATTTTAATGATTTATTTAATCGATTAAAAGTAAAATATAAAATGAATCGAGTAACCGTACAATCGGGAGGAACTTTAAATGCCCTTCTAGTTAGGTTGGGCTTAATTGATAGAATTAATCTGGTCATTGCTCCAGCTTTAATTGGCGGAGAACAAACATCCGCGCTAATAGGCGGAGAGTCTTTAAAGTCAATATCTGATTTAAATAAGATCAAAACCCTTAAACTGAAGACGTGCAGGAAGTTAAAGAATTCTTATCTTCATCTAGTTTATGATGTGATAAATTAAAGTTGAAAATCATAAAATATGAATTATTCAAAATTCTCTAAAGCTTTAAGCCTGACCATCCCATTCTTTATAAAACCGATCTAAAAACTGCCCTATAAATAAATGTCTCTCTTCGGCGATTCTTCGGCCAGTTTCCGTATTCATTAAATCCTTCAATCGTAACATTTTTTCATACAAATGGTTAATGCTGGTTCCTTTAGAAACCCGGTATTCCTCCTTAGTTATATTCTGTTTGGGTTTTATATTTGGGTCATGAATCAGCCGCCCTTTGCTGCCGCCATAGGCAAAAACGCGGGCTAGGCCGATGGCTCCGATTCCATCCAGCCGGTCGGCATCCTGCACGGCCATAAATTCCTTAGACTTTTCTATATCCGTTTCTCCAGCTAAAGATTGGGAATAAGACATCTGGGCGATGATGTACATAATCTTGTCTTTATCCTTTGCTGCGAGTCCAGCTTCTGCCAATTTCAGGCCGACTAACCGCGGAGCTACCGTTTCGTCCCCCTCATAAAATTTAGGGTCGCCGATATCATGCATTAAGGCAGTAATTTCCACCAGATACAACTCAGCGCCCTCAGCTCGGGCGATAGTTAAGGCTAAATTTCTAACTCGATGGCTGTGCCACCAGTCATGCCCGGAAGCTTCACCGGATAATTCAGTTCGGACATAATCTTCAATAAACTTGATTTGTTGTGATGGATGCATGGAAAGAGCTTTCTTTTCAGATTTTTTCATACTTTATTACAAATAAGTTTTTGCTTTCTCCATTAATGGCAAAACTTTTTCTACTTCCTCTTTAGTCATTCTTCCGAGCTTGGCAAAACTCAACTCGCCAGCAGCATTTTTATTCTGCCGAGAAATTTGCAGCTTGGGAGTTCCATTATTATAGGAAAAGACAGCTACCGCAATTACCGACTTATCCAAATCAACTGATTCTGAAAACAATTCCCGATCTAAATTCTTGTCAAAAGCCATTTTTTACCTCGTTCAGTTAAAGATTATTGATTTCTTGCTTGGGTATCATGCCCAGGAGTTGTTTCCGCAGGAAACTCACGAACAACGTGACTTGACTACTGCGATGTCGATTCCAAGCAAGATTAAAAAATACCCCGGAGCTCTGCTCCGATTGGGATTTTTTATTAACAACAACTTACTTTTCATTTGATACCTCAATTAAGGCTTTCTTTATTTAAGTTTCTAAAAAAAGGTTAAAAGAATATTTATCCCATTACTCTGTAGAACATCCAGCCAGAACTACTCTGCAGGATCGGCCGTTATCAACACCAGCCGGAAATTTTTACTTTGTCTAAAACAAATCCTTCTAAACCTGAATCGCCGGCGGTTTCTTTCATTAAGTTATCGCAGAATTGATAATTGGCCTGATGCTCAACAAGTTGTTGAGATGCTGATTTCTGTTGCTCAAACTCAGCATTTCTTTTGCGAAGATAAGCTTGAGTACCGACATATCCTAAAAAACCAGTTAAAATAAAGCCATAAGCTACTTTTTTAAGAGTTTCCGGACTAATTCTTAATTTCATATTTTAACCACCCTAAACATCCAGATTAATTACCTCAGCGGCATGCTTCTGGATAAATTCACGCCTGGGCTCAACTTCATCGCCCATTAGTACGGTAAACATCTGATCGGCTTTAAGAGCATCTTCTACCATCACCTGTTTAAGTTTTCTAACCGCCGGATCCATGGTTGTTTCCCATAACTGTTTGGGATTCATTTCTCCCAGCCCTTTATACCGCTGAATCGCAATTTCTCCACCCATTTCTTTAACTAACTTATCTTTCTCCTGATCAGAATAAACATACTCCACGCGTTTGCCGCTCTGCAGGCGATACAGTGGCGGCATAGCTACATAGACATGCCCTCTTTCCACCAGTTCTTTCATGTGGCGATAGAAGAAAGTCAACAATAAAGTCATGATATGCGAACCATCCACATCAGCATCGGTCATGATAATTACTTTGTCGTATCTTAATTTAGATAAATTAAACTCTTCGCCTATGCCCGTGCCCAAAGCCGTAATCATGGCAATAATTTCATTGTTTTCCATTATTTTATGCAGCCGGGCCTTTTCCACGTTCAAGATCTTTCCCCGCAAAGGCAGGATAGCCTGGAACTCGCGGTTGCGTCCCTGCTTGGCGCTTCCGCCGGCAGAATCTCCCTCCACGAGGTATACTTCGCAGACCGCAGGATCCTTATTACTGCAATCCGCTAACTTGCCAGGCAATCCCGCGCCTTCCAAAGCTCCTTTTCTTCTGGTCAATTCCCGAGCCTTGCGGGCAGCTTCCCGCGCTCTGGCTGCGTCCTGGCATTTGCCGACAACCATGCGAATTACCTGGGGATGTTCGCCAAAATAGGTCTCCAGAGCCTCGCCAACAACGGAACTGACAATGCCAAAGACATCGCTGTTGCCTAACTTAGTTTTAGTCTGTCCCTCAAATAATGGTTCAGGAACTTTCACGGAAATGACCGCCGTCAAACCTTCCTTAACATCTTCTCCGGATAATTTTAAATCATACTTGCCGTTGGTTGCTTCCTTAGTGAAATTATTCAATATTCTGGTTATTGCTGTCTTAAATCCAGACAAATGAGTTCCGCCTTCAATAGTGCTGATATTATTGACAAAAGAAAAAACATTTTCCTGATAGCCGGAATTATAACGCAAAGCCACCTCCACACCTACATTTTCCTTGGTTTTTTCAAAATAAATCACTTCATGAAGCGGTATTTTATTTTGATCCACATACGCTACAAATTCTTTAATCCCGCCATCATATCTAAAGATCTCCCCTTTTCCATTATCGCGCTCATCCACCAATTCAATTTCCAGGCTCTTATTCAAGAACGCTAATTCTCTTAATCTCTTAGCCAGAATATCATAATGATAAACTGTTTCTAAAAATATTTCCGGATCTGGCTTAAAATGAACAATCGTGCCAGTTTCTAAAGTCGAGCCGGTCATTTTCAATTCGGTTAATGGTTTTCCCCGGGAATAAGTTTGGTAATAAATCCCGCCATCTCGTTTTACCTGTACTTCCAAGGCAATGGATAAAGCATTCACTACGCTAAGGCCAACCCCATGCAGCCCTCCGGAAACTTTATAAGAATCCTTATCAAACTTACCTCCGGCATGAAGCTTGGTTAAAGCCACTTGAACAGCCGGAACGCCTTCTTTGGGATGCATATCTACCGGAATGCCCCGGCCATTGTCGTGGACAGTAATGGAATTATCCTGATGCACGAATACTTTAATTTTAATGCAATAGCCGGCTAAGGCCTCATCAATAGAATTATCCACAATCTCCCAGACGAGATGATGCAGGCCGCGGCTGGCAGTGTCGCCAATATACATCCCTGGGCGTTTTCTAACCGCTTCCAGGCCCTCTAATACGATAATTTGGGCGGCTCCGTAAGCCTTGGGGGCTGGTTGGGGATTTAAATTTTCGGTCATTTTTAAAGGGTAATTTTAAGGGGGGGATTTCCTTGGTTTATCGTCGATAAAATCGTAAATTCAAGAGCCTTTTTAGGTTTATAAAGGTATCGGAGGTTTGATAGTTAGTTCGTATTTATCTTAAAAGTTGATTGGCAATAATCGTAACTTATCTACAATGGTCGTTAAATCATTACGCGCAAGAAAATTCTCAATTTGACCATTGCAACCCAGCATAAACATACTGCCGCCAAGATTTGGCTCTAGTTTTTGTAACAAATTCTTTGGTTCTAAAATAACATTCATATTCAGCCTCTAAATCTTCCAAGAATCTTGGGATATAAGAAGAACCACTAATCGGATCAACACCATACGGGATGGTCAGCCTATTAACTTCTCTTCTAATTTCATTTCGTAAGAAATAAACCGGAGCGCGCTTAGATAGTTTTATTTTTCTTAATTTCAAACTTCATCCACCCTCCAGTGCGGTTTTACTCCTCCTTCACCATACTGTCTATCATCATACTGTCCATCACCATACTGTCCTTTCCTTAAAAAACCTTCCCAGGCAATCATCGCTCCCTGATCGCCAGCCAAGCCTATTGGAACATTATAAAATTCAGCTTTTCTCTCTTTGCACATTATTTGCAACATTTCGCAGAATCGTTGATTAGCGCCCACTCCGCCAATCAAGACCAGTTCTGTTTTACCTGTATGCGCCAGGGCTCGTTCAGCCACTTCAGTTATCATGGCAAAACAAGTTTCCTGAACAGAAAAACAAAGGTCTTCCTTAGTTGCCTGTTTGCGCTCATATAATTGCTGCGCTTTGGTTAAAATTCCTGAAAACGATGCATCCATGCCTTTAACAACATAAGGCAGTTCTAGATATTTACCCCCTTTAGCTAATTCTTCTATTCCGGGTCCTGCCGGAAACCCTAAACCCATTATTCGGCCCAATTTATCCAACATATTTCCTAAACCGATATCCAGAGTTTCGCCTAGAACCACATAGTGGCTTTTTCTGTCAGCAGTTTTCTCAATAATAATCTGCGTATTA
This sequence comes from Candidatus Woesearchaeota archaeon, assembly GCA_018303045.1. Classification (GTDB taxonomy): domain Archaea; phylum Nanobdellota; class Nanobdellia; order Woesearchaeales; family GW2011-AR9; genus JAGVYX01. The sequence goes on along the minus strand of JAGVYX010000009.1, from coordinate 16,819 downwards.
ACTCCGGAAACATACAGATAAACGGGATCTTTTAATTGATTATAGAGCTTGCCAATGCTTAAATGAGCTGCGCAATGATTAACAGCAATTAATGGTTTCTTTATTTTTTCCGACAGCTCTTTAGCAAAATTATACCCGACCCACAAACAGGGATCAATTCCCGGGCCAGATGAATAAGCCAGATAATCAACATCAGTTAAATCTATTTTGGCTTCCCGTAAAGCTTGTTTTAAAATTTCACCTTTCACCAATTGGTGATGTTCGGCTACCTGGTCAGGGATCATGCCTGCATTTAGGGAGCTATAGCTGTCTTTAACATTAGCGAGGATTTTGCCTCTGTCTGTTACCATGCCTATGCCAAAGGTATGGGCGGTGGATTCGATGCCGAGGGTGATCATAAAACATTAGGGAAAGCCTCTATTTTAAAAAATATTGCTTTAAATAATATTAAGCTTTCTCCATCATTAATTTAAATCCAGATAATCTTATAAAATAAGGCTGGAAATTGCATTAGATGTTCCAAATAACTCACCAGGACGGCAGCGCCAGAATAGGCCAATTAACTACTGCTCACGGAACGATAGAAACTCCTTTTTTCATGCCCGCAGCTACCAAAGCCACCGGCAAGGTAATTACTACCGATGACTATAAGCATATAAGGATTAAAGCCATTATCGCCAACGCCTTGATTCTTAGCCTAAAGCCGGGAATTGAAATAATTAAGAAAGCTGCCGGAATTCACCAGTTCATGAATTTTTCTGGAATTATTTTCACGGATTGCGGTGGATTCCAGATGTCCCGGGGGATTTTTGAGGAGAAATATAAAAAAGGGTTGCATTTCAGAAGTCCTTATGACAATAGTAAAGTAATCATTACTCCAAAAAAAATTATGGAGATAGAACTAGCCATTAACAGCGACGCAGCCATGATGCTGGATGATATGTCTGGTTATGGCGTCTCTTATGAAGAAGCTAAATTAGCTATGGAAAATACGCATCGCTGGGGAAAAGAAAGTCTGGAATGGCATCAAAAATTAAAGCGAGAGCAAAATTCCAGCCAGTTATTGTTTGGCATCGCGCAGGGCAATTTTTACCCGGAATTAAGAGAGCAATCTGCTAAATTCATTAATTCGTTAGCTTTTGATGGCGTAGCCATTGGCGGAGTGGCTATCGGTGAGCCGAAAGAAAAAATGTATCAAGCCATTGATGCCGTGCTGCCATATATTGCTAAAGAAAAGCCGCGTTACGTCATGGGTATCGGTTCGCCGAAAGAAATGCTGGAATTAATTGGCCGGGGCATCGATTGTTTTGACTCAGTATATCCAACCCAGGTGGGAAGAAGAGGAACATTATTTACCAGACAGGGAAATGTATTGATTGAGCAATTAAAATATCAAGATGACTTTTCTCCAATCGAACAGGGATGCAATTGTTATACTTGCAACAATTATACTCGGGCTTACCTGCATCATTTAATCAAGGTTAAAGAGCCGATTGTTAAACGTTTTTTGAGCATCCATAATCTCTTTTTCATACAAAGAATGCTTGAGGAAGCAAAAGAAGCAATTAAGAAAGGAAAGTTTAAGGAATTTAAAGACCAATTTTGAAAAACGATTTAAAGTTTTTTAAAGAAAAATTCCTGAATAATAAATTACAATTAACCGGTTTTTGGTCTTGGAAGATAAGCTACTTTAATATTCTGGTCGTCAAATTGAACTTTGGTCTCAAGTTCAAAATTTACAGCATCTAAGCCGTCCAGCTGGGGAGGAATTAAATTTAGCCCTTCATAAATGCCGACCTTTTTTTCCAGATCTCTTAAAATCACGCGGCCATTAACTTCTTTCTCACCACCGACTAGCCCGGCATGATCTGTAGAAATTCCTGCAAACACCTTATTGCCCTTCGCCAAAGCTTCCTCTTCACTGCCAGCAACTACGAGATAACATCTTGATATAATGCTGCCCTCTCCAAATCCCATCGCTTCGTAAAATTTATAGTGAACGTTCCAAAGCTGTTTATCGGCCATTAGTTAAACAAAAATTTAACACTATAAATAACTTTTGAAGCCATAATTTTATTTCCAGAACAAAAATCTGTAATTTTCTCTCACAATCTTTAAATATAAGCAATTTAAAAAACCATCATTAACATTTAAAAGACTATCATTAACATAAATTAACATTAACCAAATCTTCATCAAATCATACTAACATTAACCAAATCTTCATCAAATCATACTAACATTAACCAAATCTTCATTAAATCATACTAACATTAACCAAATCTTCATTAAATCATACTAACATTAACCAAATCGTAAAAAATTCTAAAAAATAGCGGGGTGCTGCCTATGAACATTACGCCACTGGGAGAACGAGTTTTGATTAAATTAAGAAAGGAGGAGAGGACCAAAGGGGGGATCTATCTTCCTGAATCGGTTAAGGATGAAAAGAAAGAAGGAGAAGTTGTGTCAGCTGGCCAGCATAGCAATGGAACAGCTTTGCCGCTAAGGAAGGGAGATAAAGTTATCTTTGGCGGATACAGCTCGGATGAAGTGGAAATTAACGGAGAAAAGCACTTATTTGTGGATTTCAAAGACATCTTAGCTAAAATTGAACTAGGTGATTAACTATGACCGATACCAAACAATTAATGTTTAATGAACATGCCCGACAAGCCCTGCTTAGAGGAATCAATAAAGTAGCTGATACGGTAAAAGTTACCCTGGGCCCGCAAGCCAGGTTTGTAGTGCTCGACAAATCTACTCATCCACTGATGTGCAATGACGGGGTAACCATTGCCAAAGAAATTGACCTTAAAGATAAATTTGAAAATATGGGAGCCAAACTAATTCGCGAAGTGGCTACCAAAACGCAGGATAATGCTGGAGATGGAACGACAACATCAGTAATTTTAGCCCGGAGCATGATCGCTGAAGGGTTAAAAAATATCGCTGCCGGAGCTAATCCGGTAGAAGTTAAAAAGGGAATGAATGCAGCTACTCAAAAAGTGGTAGAATACCTGAAGATCAAGAGCACCGATGTTAAAACCAGAGAAAAAATAACTCAGGTAGCGACTATTTCCGCTAACAATGATGAAATCATCGGCAGGCTGATTGCCGAAGCCATGGAAAAGGTTGGCAATAACGGAGTCATTGCCGTCGAAGATGGCAAGAGTTTTGAAACTACCTTAACCCTAGTAGAAGGAATGCAGTTTGACCGAGGTTTTATTTCGCCTTATATGGCCACCGACCAGGAAAAAATGATTGCCGAACTGGAAAACCCTTACATTTTAATTACTGATAAAAAATTGTCCAGCATGAAAGAGCTGGTTCCAGTATTAGAAAAAGTTGCCCGGGAAGGAAGAACGCTGTTTATCGTCGCCGAAGACATTGAAGGCGAGGCGCAGGCGGCTTTAATTTTAAATATTATCCGTGGAGCCTTAAAAGTTTGCGCGGTAAAAGCGCCTGGATTTGGCCAGGACCAGAAAGAAATGCTGGAAGATTTAGCTATTCTAACCGGAGGCAAAGTTGTTTCCGAAGACAAATCCATGAAACTGGATCGTTTTGAAGATTCCTGGCTGGGAACGGCCGGAAAAATCAGGGTTAATAATGAAAAAACGATAATTATCGAGAGCAAAGGCGCAAAAAAATATATCGAAGCCAGAAAGAACCTAATTGAAAGCCAGATAAAAATCGCCGATTCCGAATACACCAAGGAAGATTTAAAGAAACGGCTGGCCAAGTTAGGCGGCGGCGTAGCCGTGATTAAAGTTGGAGCTACCACCGAGACGGAACTTTCAGAAAAGAAATCAAGGATTGACGATGCTCTGCATGCCACTAAAGCTGCCGTAGAGGAAGGCGTAGTTACCGGCGGGGGCTTAACCCTGTTTAAGGCTATAGAAATATTAGATGCCTTAAAATTAGAGAAAGATCAAAACATTGGTTTAAGCCTTATCAAAAAAGCTTTAGAAGAGCCGCTAAGGCAAATTGCTGCCAATGCCGGCAGAGAAGGCGCGGAAGTAATTGCCAGAATCAGTTCACAAACCAATGAAAAAGTTGGATACAATGCTGACAAAGATGCTTATGAAGACCTGTTTGAAGCTGGCGTTCTTGATCCGACTAAAGTAGTCAGAAATACCCTGCAAAACGCCACATCCATTGCTTCCATGATTTTGACCACCGAAGCTTTAGTTACGAGTTTTGATGAAGAAAAGGATGAAAAAACGCCGACAATTATAATTTAAAGTTTTTATTTTTTTATTCTATAGTAACTGATATTAATTTTTGAACAATAAATAGCAGTTATTATATACAAAAGACATAACTAATTTTTGTGGATTTATTTCTAGTTATCTTTAATTTTTAAGATTGCCTAAATCAGGGAAAAGAAATTTTCCCCCATTCAACCTAGAACTCTACTTGCTGCTGGCTGCCTGCCGCTCCAAATCTTTCTTTTTAGAAACAGCCGCGCTTTTGCCGGAACACTGGGCAGCAGAAATAATTTCTTCCGCTAAAGCATCTTCGATTTTAACTTTTTTATTGAATGATTTAGCGTAAGCTCCCTGCGTCATGAACCGCAAAGCCAAGTCAATTCTTCGCTGCGGAGCAATATCCACGGCTTTCGGATAACGAGCTCCGCCATATTCAATGGCAATAACTTCTTCCCGGGGAGCAGCATTTTCCACAGCTTTTACTAATATCGCTAAAGGATTATTTTTTAATTTTACTTCAGCTTTTTTCAGGGCTTCTTCCACAATGCTTAAGGCATGATTTTTCTTGCCGCTGTTATGCCCGGAACTCAGAAGATGCTTCTTAGCGCGATGGCCGGAATTCATTAGCTTGGTGGCTAATCTTTCTACGATAAAAGTCTGTGATTTATGAAACCTGTTGCCAGCATATCTGGCGCCGGTCTTGGGAATAATTTTTGGCTGCAGAGTTAAATACCTCTGCAAGCCCAAGTCCGTTACTTGAACTCCTTCAGCAGTCCATTTATTGAAAAATTTTATTTCGGCCATTTATCTAACAAAAATCCTCTGGAGTTTTAGAAGATGCTGAAAAATCGTTGTTTTTCCTCATCTTCTGGCTTTCTCCAATTTACCTTTCAATAAGGCATCCAAGCTTTGATCGTTAACTCTAATTACCTGCCATCTGATGCAAGGAAGATCACCTTTAGCTCTTCCCATCTTCCCACCGATGCATTCAACGATAACTTCATCGTGCTCATTGATCAGTTTCTGGGCGCCATCTCCCGGCATGAAGGCAGTAATCTGTTTCCCATTTTTAATTAATTGGACGCGAGCGCATTTTCTCATGCCCGAGCAGGGCTGTTTGGCTTCCACCTGAAGTTTCTCCAGAACAATAGCTTTAGCTTGCGAAGAACCAGATAAAGGGTCTACTTTCTTCTTTAGCTTGGATCTTCTCATTAGCTTAAACTGCCGCCGGCGCTTTCGCAATTTCTTTGCCGCTCTTAATCCTCGGGATTTTTTAGCCATTTTTATATTTTCTTTATTATTACTTACTTAATTATATTACTTTAACTTCCACGTTAAAAAACCGCTTAACGGCTCTATTGATCAACTTCAAATTCCTCCCATTACGCCCGATTAATAAACTTTTTGTTTTTTTCTGCGAGTCTTTGATTAACACCACAAGCCCTTCCTGAATAATTTCTTCTACTTTCAGCGGAAAAATAATGTTTTTCACAAACATTTCCACTGCATCATTAAATTCAACAGCCTTAATTCTCTTCCCCAGCTGCTGCTGCAGCCTTTTAATCGTTTCTCCGCCCTTCCCCAGGATTTTCCCCATTTCGCCGGGAGCAACAATAACATAAATTATTTCCTCATCCCTAAAAACATCCTTAATGCGGGCATGAGTTCTATTCTCGAGAAGGGAAGACAACCCTAATATCTCCTGATCAAAGATTATGCGATTCATTTATTTCATCGCGCCAAGAACAGAGATAAAAAAACCTTTTTTGCAAAATACGCCTAATTCTTCGTTGTCCAGAGATAAAACCTCAACTGGAATATTACCCAATTTAGCCAGATGCTGGAGATCATTTTTTATCGTGTCAGGACAATTTCGAGCCAGAAAAACGGACTCTAACATTCCGCCGCGCAACTTTTTGATAACTGCTGCTGTTCCCAAAATAGCTTTTCCATCCTGCAATTTAACTTTTATTAGGGCTAAATTTTGTTCCAATTCCGCTGGTGGTTCTGTTTGCGCCATTTTTAATAAAGTATTAAGGTTGTCTTTAAAAATTCTTCTAACTATTTCATCTTGGTAACTAATCCCGGCAATCCCGTGCCTAAGGGAACGGGCTGATTAATCATTACATTTTCTACGACTGAAGTTAACCGGTCAACCTCGCCTTCCAACGCCGCATTGATTAAATGCTTAATGGGAGTTTCGAAAGACGCCCTCGCCAGCACGGAAGCCTTTTCGCTAACCACACCATACCGAGTAATTCCTTTCACCGCCCCGGATGCGCACATAATGTCGGCCACCAGCATTATATGGCGAATATCAATGTTCAACCCCTGCGCTTCCATAACTTTATACACCTCATTAATAATCGCCTGCCTGGCAGCTTCAATACCCAACACTTCATAAACCTCCCTAAGATCATTGCCGTAAGTTCTAGTTGCATCAACTTCGGATAACTGCAAAATATCTTTCAAGTTGGTGCCAGAAGTAAGAATAATATATTCCTCGCCCCGCTTAACCGGCAAAACCTGCTTTACGCCTTTTATTCCCTTGATTTTTACAACTTTTAATTTTTCTTTTAATCCATACATTTCTTTTAAATTTTCCCCGCCTTTATCTTTCTGGGTAAAAATAATCAGATAGTCTTTGGTCTCGCTGATAAAACCCTTGGATTTGGTTTTTAGCAATTTAGCCAGCTCTTTGATATCAGTAAAGCCATAGTCTTTCATTAAAGTTTCATTAATTTTTAGAGTTAATGTTTGCTCATAAATATTTAAGGAATATTCTGAAACTAATTCGCCAAATAACGTTTCTTTTAAGGCCGCAGCAAATTTTTTCACTTTATCAATAGTATTATGCGGCGCTTTCAAAAATACTTCCATCATCGGCGTTTTAATTTCTTTCTGGCAGTCAAAAATTTCAATAATTCTGGGCAAGCCCGTAGTAACGTTCATCTCAGCTACCCCGGCCAGGTGGAAAGTGTTTAAAGTCATTTGCGTGCCAGGCTCGCCAATGCTTTCAGCGCCTACTAACCCAACGCATTCTCCGGCATTAATTTTAGCCCTGGAATATAACCCCGCCGCTTCTTCCAGAATTTTAATTAATTTCTCTTTAGCGATATTTGCCGGAACAGACGCAGCGATTTCCTGCAGCAGGGCTGGCGATAATTTTTCACTGTATTCTTTTAATACCTCGTCATGTTTCATTGGCTCACCATTATTTGGCTCCTAGGACTTGTTGAATTATTTTTTTAATATCCAGCGCGCCATTCTCTGTCTTGGAAACGTCCAAGCCATCTTCGCCATACAAAAACTGGACAATTTTCCGGCTGGCATCTCTGACCGTGCCATCATATTCCACTTTTAAATCCTGCATGGCATTAGACAGCCTTCGGTAAAGGTATCCGGATTTAGGCGTACGCAATGCCGTGTCCATTAAGGCGTCTCTTCCAGTCATGGCTCCAAAGAAGAATTCATGCGGCTTTAATCCTTCCTTGAAATTGCTTTTAATAAACCCCCTGGCTTTAGGGCTTAGATCATTGGGCTTAAAATAAGGCAGGGTCCGGCTGCGGTACCCGCTCTCAATTCTCTTGCCCCGCAACGCCTGCTGCCCAACAATAGCTGTCATTTGAGCAATATTTAAAGGATTGCCTCTGGCGCCGCATTTAGCCATAATCAAGGCTGCGCTGTCTCTAACTTGCTTCATGGCTATAGTGCCGCTTTTGTTGCGGGCTTTGTTTAATGATTCCAGGATTCTTAACTCTAAAGTTTCAGCTACCGTTCTGCCAGGCAGGGATTCCAGCTTGCCTTGATTGTAGGAATTAATTAACTGATTTACCTCTTCTTCAGCCTTGGCAATAACTTCTTTTATTTCTTCATTGGCTCCTTCTTCTAAGTCCATATCCGCCAGCCCAATGGAAAATCCTCTTCTAGATAACACCGTAATTCCCAGTTTAGAAATTTTACCCAGCAAGCCGGAAGTAAATGTCGGGCCGTACTTTTCATAAATGTTTCTCAGCATCAATCCGCTTTCCTGCCCTAAATTTGCTTTATCCATGCATCCAGACTTTAACTGCCCATTAACGATTTTTACATCATTGCCGCTTTTATCCTTTCCCACAAAATTAAAGTCTTCCGGCAATAACACCGAGAAAACTTCCTTGCCATCAATCTTTTCCTTGTTAGGCAAAGCCGACAAATCATCTACCCCTGAGGAATAAAGCAGATCAACAGCCTCATTCCTAGTTAAGACCAGCTCTTTAGTTAAAAGGTAATTGCCGGTAATTCCATCCTGAATGCAGCCTACTACGCTTAACCCATAGCGAGGGCTGATAATTTGCGTTTCCACCAGCATTAATACTTGAGCTTCAGCGCGGGCTTCTTCAGTCTGCGGAATATGCAGGTTCATTTCATCGCCGTCAAAATCAGCGTTATAAGGATTGCAGACCGCTGGATTTAAGCGGAAAGTCATCCCGGGAAGAACTTTAACCCGATGGCACATCATGCTCATCCGGTGCAGCGATGGCTGCCGGTTGAATAGAGCGATATCGCCATCAATCAAGTGCCGCTCCACAATGAATCCCGGCTCTAATTCTTCCAAAATCTCCGCTTTGGTTTCCTCAGTAATGGTTTTTCTTCGGCCGTCCGATTTAAGGGTATAATTAGCTCCCGGATAAACCTTGCTTCCATTAGCAATATATTTTTTTAAATATTCGATATTCCATTCCGTAACTCGTTCAGGCACGGTAAGCACCATGGCCATGCTAAAAGGAACGCCTACTTCATTTAAACTTATTAACGGATCCGGGCTGATTACCGTTCTGGCAGAGAAATCGGTTCTTTTACCGGCTAGATTATGCCTGATTCTTCCATCCTTGCTGCTGATTCTGGTGGCTAGAGTTTTCAGAATCTGCCCGCCGCGATGGCGGGCTGGAGGCAATTGAGGAACTTCATTATTAAAAAAAGTAGTGATATGATACTGCAGCAAGTCCCATAAATCCTCAATGATTACTTCCGGCGCTCCGGCATTAATATTTTCAAATAGCCGCTGATTGATTCTGACGATATCTCCCAATTTATGGGTCAAATCGTCTTCACTGCGCTCGCCAGACTCCAGGGTTATGCTGGGCCTCATCGTTACCGGCGGGATCTGCATAACGGTAATGATCAGCCATTCCGGCCTGAAATTCCCCGATTTGAACCCAAACGTTTCCAGGTCATCATTAGATATTTTTTCTAATCTGGCCCTGATTTCTATCGGGCTTAATCGAACTTCATTCTCATAAACGGTGTAAGGCTTATCCAATTTAATTTTATCCTGAGCCGTGTTGCAGTGAGGGCATTTTTCCTTAACTTTGTACTTATTAACGATGGCTTTTATTTTCTTCCTTCGCGCTTCAAATCCTTCCTCCCTGCCGACCTTTTCCAGGATGCCGAAATATTTCTTTAAGTTTTCATCTGGAATTAATACGCGAGCGCAGGATTTGCAGGTTAATTTTAACAAGTCTAAAATTTGCTTTACAAAATGAATATGAATTACCGGCCTGGCTAATTCAATATAGCCAAAATGCCCGGGGCATTCTTTTAGCTTCTGCCCACAGGTTTTACAGCGCAGCCCGGGATCAATTACACCCAGGCGCAGGTCCATTAATCCGCCGTCCACCGGATAGCCTTCACGGTCATACAATTCCGGGGTAACCACTTTAGCTGTAGAAGCGGCTACAATCTGCTTTGGCGAAAAGATTCCGAAGGTGATGCTTTCAATTTTTTCGTTAACTTGGTGTCTCATGAAATCACCATCAATTTAGAAGCAATATTTTTTATTTTTTCCATTTTAATTATCATCAATATTTATTTATTAAATTTAACTTTGAATAAATCCCCAAGCTTCTGAATTCATCCAACAATAGTTTAAACGCATAGCTCATTTCAATGTTGGAAACTTTAGCGTCTTCGCCATGTAAGGGCGAGATCGCCTTGCCGTTTTTTCTTAAGTCATAGTACCCCATTAAGCCGGATTCATTGCAGACGGGAATTACCACTTTATCCGAATCAAACCGTTCTTTCAGCAATAATGAAGCCCCATGAGCAATGAACGTATCTTTTTCCATTTCTCCCAGCCGCAATCCCCCCTCTTTAGCTTTGCCTTCGGTAGGCTGCCTCGTCAGCAATTGAATTGGGCCGCGAGCTCTGGACTGCATTTTGTTAGCTACCATGTGCCGCAACCTTAAGTAGTACATGTTGCCAACAAAAATATTCGCCAGCATTTGCTTTCCGGTTCGGCCGTCAAAAAAGATTTCCGTTCCATCATCGCGGAAGCCTAACTGTAATAATTCTTCCCGCAAGCTGGTTTCATCTTCGGCTTCAAACAGCGTTCCATCCACAAAGCGGCCGCTTAAGGCCCCTACTTTGCCGCCGATCAATTCCATCAGGTGCGAGATGGTCATTCTTGAAGAAACGCCGTGGGGAGTGAAAATTAAGTCCGGCACAATTCCCCTAGTCGAAAAAGGTATGTCCTGAGGAGGGATTAAAATTCCCGTTACGCCTTTTTGCCCGTGGCGACTGGTGAATTTGTCTCCAATTTCTGGAACTCTTTCTTCTCTTAACCGGACCTGAATTAACTTATTGCCTTCTTCATTTTCAGTAATCACTACAAAATCAGCCACTCCTTTCTCGCCATGCTTAAGAGCAATAGAACTTTCTCTTCTGATAGCTGCCGATAAATTATATTCATCTAAACTGCTTAAAAAGCGCGGAGGGCTGGTTCTGCCAATAATTACATCGCCTTCATTAACTTTGGATTCGGGATAAATTATCCCATCTTCTTCCAAGAAGCGATAATCATGCTCGCTGCGGTAGCCTTTAACATCTTTGTCTGGAATAGACACTTCATCAACTAAGCCCCCGGAATACCTTAACTCTTCAGCACTAACTGGCCGGAAATAGGTGCTTCGAGCTAAACCGCGCTCCACTGATGCTTTATTCAGAATAACTCCGTCTTCCATGTTATACCCGTCATAACACATCACGGCAACAACCATGTTCTGCCCCGAAGGATGCTCTTCATAACCAGTTACGTCGTGAATCTTAGTCTTAACAATTGGCAGTTGCGGATAATGCAGCAGATTAGCATCCATGTCCATTCTTAAATAATAATTAGCAGCATAAAATCCTAATGCTTGTTTCTGGTTCTTGCTGCCAATGATCACCCTGGAAGAAGGCGCCCGATTCGAAAACGGCACCAGGGAAGTAGTAATCCCGCACATTGAGCCCATCGTAATTTCCAAATGAGTATGCTGGCCGGTTAATTCTTCCGGAGTATAAGCTACGAGAGCATTTTCTTCTTCCGCCGCGTCTAAATATTCGATTACTCCCTGCCGGACTAAATCCACCCAGGTTATTTCGCCATTTTTAAGCTGCTCCAGATGCTTGTCAGTCAGCAGCGGTTTTCCATCTTTAACAATAATCAGCGGCCTTCTGGCTCTTCCTTCATCAGTTAAAATATAAATGTCTTTAGTTTCGTGGTCATGATAAATATTAACATCTTCCGGCAGGGAACTTTTACGCCTTAAGTCTTTAAATTCGGCTACAAACTGCTGGTCATTTTCAACAGGTCCAAGGTATTTAGAGTTGATGTATAAGTCCGCCATATTTTATTGATTCGGCCAGATGGCCTTTATTTTTTCTATCACTTCTTCTTCAGATACATTTTGCGACAAGGAACAAAGCATCGCCAAATTCTTTCTTAAGCCGATGTTAGTCCCTTCCGGAGTTTCAATCGGGCAAAGCCTTCCCAGATGGGTGCAATGCAAAGCCCTGGCTTCAAAATTTTCCTGTGAAGTGGAAAGAGGGCTGGCAATTCTTTGCAAATGAGAGACCATGTCTAAAAAGTTAGTCCGGCTCATCCGCTGGGAAACTCCCTGTCGGCCGCCGACCCATTCTCCTGTAGCCATAGCGGAATATAATCTGGAAGTTAATAATTTATCCCTGATTATAACTCTGATGGACGGCAGTTTTCCCCTCTTAATGATCCTCTGGAAATTATATAAAATATCTCCAACTAAAACTTTAAAATTAACTCTGAACAAATCCAGCAATAGATCTCCAGCCATCCTAATCCGCTTATTCATGTAGTGGTCTTTATCGTCGGCTTCACGATCATGATTATCCACATCAATTAATTTCTTCAGCATCTTGCATAAATTTTTGGCTTTTTCGGAAGCTGCGCTGGAATCAACCCCCACATTTGGCAACAAATACTTGTCCAAGATTTCTTTAGTCCGTTCCATCCGAATTTCTCTAACCTGGGCTATGCCAATTCTCTTAGCAATATAATCAACAGCCTCTTCCTGCGTCTTGATGTCAATAAACAATGCCTTAAGGACAATAATCAGGGGCATTTGCTTAACTCTGGTGAAAGTTAGATAATACAGGCCGTCTTTCTTCTTTTCCAACGAATGTGGAATTTTATAAGAACCTTTAGCCGCAAAATATCGTCCCGAGCAAGTTCCTTCTTTAGCCCTTTCCACTACAAAATTATTTGCAGCTAAATCTTCAACATTGACAATTACTCTCTCCGTTCCATTAATGATAAAATACCCTCCAGGGTCAGTGGCATCTTCCCCGCGCTTGATTAATTCTTCGCGATTTAAATTATTTAAATTGCAATGCTTGCTTTTTAGCATGATGGGCATTTTCCCAATTTCAGCGACGAAATTCTCTCTCTGCACATCGTTAACATAAGAGCTGACTTCCAGAAAGATAGGAGCATGATAAGAAATTTTTCTCAGCCGGGCTTCCATTGGATAAATTGGCCGCTTGCTGCCGTCGGCTTCGATGATTTCCGGTTTTCCAATAGTAATCCGGCCAAAGCGGATTTTAAATTTCTCAATGTTATGGGGAATAATGGCTGGCTCTGCTTCCTTATTTTCTTCAATAACTTCCTGCAGCCCCTGCTCTAACAGATTATTAAAAGACTGAATATTGCTGTCGACAAATTTCTTCTCTTCAAAATATTTCTTGATGAGGATTGACCGGTCTTGAGCCAGATTATTAACCATCAATTACCACCCGATAATAGATCGCTCTGCCGGCGGTTTTGCTTTCCCGTTCAATCATAATTACATCTCCCACTTTAGAATTAAGCGCATGGATGGCGGGATCGTCTTTCATAATTTTAGGCAATTCCTTAACGGTAACGGAATATTTATCAAATACCTTTTTCTTATCTACATCAGATAACTTCGTATGTTTAGGTACCAATAGATGTTTGCTGATGTCCATTTTTTAATAATTGTGAGCGGGCCGGACGAGATTTGAACTCGCGACCGCTTGATAGCTTCAGTAAAGAAGCGGCAAATTTCTTATTTGCGATGCCTTCCTGACTTAAAAGTCAAGCGCTCTACCAAGCTGAGCTACCGGCCCCTGGGAAATATAAACGCCCTGGCCGGGACATTCCTGACATGTAATTATCCATTCCACACCACTTTGAACCCGGGTCGAAGCCTTACTTTGGCGATTCCCAGCCGTGACAGGGCTCCGTGCTAGGCCGAACTACACTACCAGGGCATCATTAGATAGCCTACCATCTACATAATAACATTAAATGTAGAGAATAGCCGACCATTTTCTGATTAAAACCGCGGTTTGTTTATAAATTTATCGAATTTTTTGAGGACTGCGGAGTAAAATAGCCCGCGCGAGAACTTATTTTAATTTATCTTCTAAAGAATTTCTAGACTTAAGCTGTTTAGACTTAAGCTGTTTAATCTGTTTAACTTATGGAAAATAATTTATGAAAAAAAAAGTCCCCCCACCCGGATTTGAATTCCCCAAACTCCGCCTTAAGTCAAAGTTTGCCGGGGATCTCTCGGTAACGGCTGATACTTTATCATTACAGTCTCCAAGACAAATCAAAAGCATATGCTACAGCCGAGCGTTCTACCGCTGAACTATGGAGGGATTAGCCGACGAAGATGAGTTTTACTTATTAAAGTTTCTGTCTGTTTCGGGAAAAATTTAAAGAAAATCCTTTAACCCCACCAAAAGGCTTTTAAACTAAAAAAATTTACTTACTATAAGGTATTATGGCGACATGATATCAGCAAGGGATATCTTTCCCTTTATGCGCATAAAAAAAGAGGTGATAGTAAGTGAAAAAAGGATTTAACGGAGCCAGTTTGGTGGGAAGTTGGTCTTTCTTAGTAGGATTAGTTCTGGCAGTGCTTCTGGGGTTAGGCTTAACTGGACCCTACCAGGCAACAATGCTGTGGATTGTATTCCTATTAGGTATTGTAGTTGGATTACTAAACGTAACCCATGATGAAACAGGAGCATTCCTGACTGGCGGAACAGTTTTAGCGCTGATCTCCTTTTTAGGAGTAGAAGCAGGAGTTTTCGATGCAGTAGCACCAGTTATCGGAAACATTTTGAGAGGAATTTTAACCCTGTTTGTTCCAGCAACCATTATCGTTGCCCTAAAATCAGTGTTTAGCTTAGCCAAAGCTTAATTTTTTTTATTTTTTAATTTATTTTTGACATTCTTTGTGTACCTTAACTGTTAATAATTGCCTAAAGATTAATGCCCGTTACTATAAACTGAAAATTACCAAAATCTTAATAAAGTAGTCTTCTAAATCAGAAACTATAACGCGGTAGTAGTATAGTGGTTAGGGGATTAATAGCCATCCGACCTTTATGCGGCCTTGCCAAATTTTGTAAACAGGCTGTGACCCGAGTTCAAATCTCGGCTACCGCATTTTTATTATGAATCTGTAAGATCACCTTAATGCCAGAATTAAGCTATTTGAAGCAGATCTTTTCCGTCAGGAAGATCCTCCTGCTGACGCGAACTTTTCCTCGCTGGCAGAATACGACCAAAGCCAAATTTACGGATCAATTGTTAAGGGCTATTCCTCGTTGGCAAATTTCACAGAAAAAAGGCATCTCAGTTATTTATTCTATTGCTTATAATGGTATACCAGCGAAGATTCCCGTTGTATCCGGAACTTCCTGTTGATTGTCCTGGTTTAAGGCCGTAACCTAATTCAATAATTCCCGACTCCCTTCTGGCAGCTTCTTTGTTAGCCCGATCATAAACCCTTAGAAGGATATTGCCCACGCGAGCTTCGATTCCTAAAGCCGTTTCATCCCAAGTAGGATTATCAACAGCTTCCCCGGCCAACTGCAGATCCTCAGAAATAATTTTGTTTACAATATCTTTAGGAATCATTAAACTCAATAAGTTGAAGTTATTTAAATTTGTTGTGAAATTAAAGAAGATATTTTTCCAGTAAAGGGCCTAAAACTTCCAGAATGATATTATTCCTGACGAAAGAGAAAATTCCTAGAATCTGCACTGTTTTTTTTAATTTTTATTCTTCTCCCATTACTGCTTTAATTCTTCTCACGCCGGCGGCAGAACTTTCTTCCTTAATAATTTTAAACCTGCCCATCTCGTTGGTGTTCCTTACATGCGGCCCGCCGCAAAATTCTTTGGAATAATCGCCAATAAAATAGACCGAAACGCGGTCCGGATATTTAGCGCCAAATTCCATCTGCGCTCCCAGCTGCATGGCTTCATCTTTAGACATTTCCTCCCGGGTTACTTCCAGCCCCGACTGAATTACCCGATTAACTTCATCTTCCACCGCTTGAATTTCTTCGCTGGTTAGTTTTCGGTCAAAACTAAAATCAAACCTCAGCCGTTCCGGAGTAATATTGCTGCCCCGCTGTTTTATTCTGGGATCAATAACCCGGCGCAGGGCTTCATTTAACAAGTGCGTAGCGGTATGCATTCTCGTTACAATTGGAGAATTATCGGAAAGGCCGCCCTTAAATTTGCCGGCCGCCGCCGTTCTCGATAACGCCTGATGTTTTTCAAATTCTTCTTTAAAGACTGCTTCATCCACAGTGAGGTCCTGCTCCAAGGCCAATTCCTGCGTCATCTCTAATGGAAAACCATACGACTGAAACAATAAAAAAGCATCTTTGCCGGTAATAAGATCATTTTCAGCAGCCATTTTATTAAATTCTTTCAGCCCTTTTTCCAAAGTAGAAGCAAATTTCTCCTCTTCTTTCTGCAGTTCTGCAACAATTCTGGATTTATTTTTCTTTAATTCCGGGTAGCCGCCGCCATATTCTTTAATCACCAGTTCGGCAATTTTAGCTGTAAATAGATCTTTAATGCCAATCAATTTTCCATATCTGATAGCTCTTCTAACTAGTCTTCTTAAAATATAGCCTCGGTCAACATTGGAAGGAACAACATAATTTTCATCGCCCAAGACAAAAGCCGCGGCTCTTAAATGATCGGCAATAATCCTGATTTCTTTCTTTTTTTTGGTATACTTTATTCCGGCAATTTCTTCTATAACCTTAATCATCGGCTGAAATAATTCCGTTTCATAAGCGCTTTTTTTCCCGGATAAAACGGCTACCGTACGCTCCATACCCATCCCGGTATCTACATTTTTTTGTTTCAAGAGTTCTAATTTTCCGGCAGATTTCCGATCATAAGCCATAAACACGTCATTCCAGATTTCCACCCAGTGCTTATCTTTCGGATCAAATAAATCAGGAGCTTTTCCCGCGCCCGTCCAGTAGAACATTTC
>JAGVYX010000060.1 GCA_018303045.1 Candidatus Woesearchaeota archaeon | reverse complement strand
AAGGATTTGCAGAAACAGAATTTGAAAAATACAGAATTGTACAAGATAAATTATTCGAATCAGATTTTGACAGAGTCACTAAAAAATTATTAAAACAAAGAGATAAAAACAGGTTGACGTAACGGTTGACGCAAGAGTTGACGCAAAATGACTTACAAATTTAGTCCATCAAGTTTAAGTTTACTGAAAGATTGCCCTAGATGTTTCTGGCTCAATTTTAACAGGAATATCAAACGTCCAGATTCAATTTTCCCATCACTCCCGAGCGGAATGGATAAAATTCTGAAAGAACATTTTGACCGATTTATGAAGAAAGGAGAATTACCTCCTGAACTGCAAAAGCTAAATGGCGAAGTCAAGCTTTTTGATGATGAAGAACTGCTGAAAGTCTGGAGAAGCAACTTTAAAGGCATTCCATGGACAGATAAGAAAGGTAATCTTTTTCATGGAGCTATTGATAATCTTCTCAAAAAAGGAAAGAAGTTAATTGTGTTGGACTATAAAACCAGAGGCTTTCCATTGAAAGAAGATACTCACGAACATTATCAGGATCAGATGGATATTTACAATTTCCTCTTACGAAAGAATGGCTATGAGACAGAAGATTATACTTATCTGTTGTTTTATCATCCTCATCAGGTTGAAGAGACAGGCCATGTTTGTTTTAATACTGATTTGGTCAAAATTAAAGTCAATATCAAGAACGCTGAAAGTATTTTTAAAAAGGCACTTAAAGTTTTAGAATCGGAAATTCCCGCCCCCTCTACAGAATGTGGTTTTTGTTCTTGGGTAGATCAGTGTAATTGTGAGGTAAAATAGTTTCTCGCCCCTTCGTTAGTTGTCGTTACGGAATTCCCCCCTCGTTCGTTTCGTTTTTAGTTTTGTTTTTTAGAAAATTGCCCCCTTTGTTAGCCCCTGAAATTATTGAATAGAACTAACAACTTTACTTAACAGTTGACTTTAAGCTTCTTCAATTCCCCGATTTAATATTTTAAAATAGAATTCTTTGGTCTCCGGCAGCGAACGATGCTTTTTTACTACTAAGATCCGGCCATTATCTAATTTTTGCAGTTCAATGATGCATTTGCTTCCGTATTTTAACAGGTCTCCGCCGACCATTTTAACTTTAGTCCGGTTGTCAAAATCGGTATACACTTGGTTGGTTATCAATACGGGAATCTTCTGGCGCCGGGAGATCTCTACCAAGCAGCCAATTTGCTTGCCCAGAGCTGAGTTTACTTCAAAAACTTCTTCATTCTTTCCTAATTCCAGCCTATATAGCATGGAGATTGAATCTACTATAATTAAGCCGATTTGCTGGCTGATAACGGTTTTTAATTGTTCAAAGATTTCCACCTGCTCAGCAAAAGTGAAGGGATTAAAGAAAATTATCTTGTTTAAAATTTCCAAATAGTTTTCGGATAGCTGTTTAATTCTTTCTATAGCAATTCCGCCCTCCGTATCGATAAGGAGAACTTTCCTGCCGGATTCAGCCATCTTGGTGGCTGCAATAAGGCAAAAATTGGTTTTACCGCTTCCCGAAGGCCCATAGATGGTAGTTACAACGTCCGTTTCATATCCGCCCTGCAGCAGCTGGTCTAAACAGGGTATTCCCGTGGAAATTTTATAAATGCGGTGCCCTCCCGAATGGAGCTTCCCCTCCCGCATGCGTTTCTGTAAGCAAAGTATCGTTCGTTTAATGGCGGTGGCGATTTATTGGATGAAGCTCTTAAAATAACAGAATTTATAACATTGTTAAGATTTAGGCTTATTTGAGATGGAACTTAAAATCAAGCGGTGGTTAATCATTTTATTTATCTTAACTCTAATGGCGCGCTTAATTTTGGCATTTGCCATCCCCAACTTTACTTACGATTCTTATTTTCACTTAAGGCAGGTTGAGCATATTAAGGAGGCCGGCTTCCCCATTTTCGAGGACGAGTTGTCCTATGGCGGCAGAGTCTTAAGATTCTTGCCTTTTTTTCATTATCTCATCGCTTTTTTTTCATTTTTTTTGCCGCTGGAAATTGCAGCTAAAATTATACCTAACCTTTTAATGTCTTCTTTGACCATAATAGTTTATCTAATCTCTTATAAAGTGACTAACAATAATGCTGCTTCGATTCTCTCCGCGCTGGTTTCTGGATTTTTGCCTATACTCTATTTTACCAACAGCTTTTCCGTAGAAACGCTGTTTCTTCCTCTGGTATTTCTAGCTATTTATTTATTTTTAAATCTGGAACAAAAGAAATGCCAGTATCTCTATATCGCTGCTTTTTTATGTTTATCTCTTACCACTCCAATAACCATTATTCTTCTGATGGGGTTTTTAATCTATTTGCTGCTGTCCTTTCTGGAAAATAAAACATTGGCTCGTTCAGAATTGGAATTAATGTTTTTCTCTTTAATCTTTTTTATCTGGGTTCAATTTTTGTTTTTTAAAGAAGTGCTTCTTGCTGAAGGAATTGGTTTTATTTGGCAAAATATTCCCAGGCAGATTATTCAGCAGTATTTCCCTTCCTTTTCGATAATTGAAACCCTAATTTTAGTAAGCATTATTCCCTTTCTAACCGGGATATTTGTGGTTTACCGGTCTCTGTTTAAATCAAAAAATGAAACCGCCTTGTTATTAATTAGTTTAGCCATCTCAACTAGCATTCTCGGCTGGCTGCGCCTTATTCAGTTTAAGCTGTCTTTAGCATTCTTTGGCATCATTCTCAGTATTTTATTTTCCCTTTTTTACGATGATCTCAGCTCTTTTATCTCTAGAACAAAGTGGGCTTACTTGAAAAAGAATTTAATTTCTGCGGCAGCCCTCTTGCTGTTTATCTCCATGATTTTTTCGGCGGTTAATGCTGCCTTGAACCAGGAAACTCCCAGCGATAAGGATGTCGCCGCCTTTAAATGGATCGGCGAGAATCTGCCTCCAGAGGCTAAGGTCGCGGCTTTGCTGGAGGAAGGCCACTTAGTTGCTTATTACGGTAAACAAAAAAATGTGATGGATGATAAATTTAATTTAATTGATGACGTTGAGGAAAGGTTTGTTAATCTTAACAGCATTTTTACTACTCCTCTGCATACTTATGCTGTAGAGCTGTTTGATAAGTATGGGATAACCCATATAGTCTTTACTGAGAGAGCCAAAGAACGGCTGGCCGCCAGCAATTTTCAATATATAACTGTTGATTGTTATGAGCGATTATATGAGGAAAATGTTAAAGTCTATAAAGTAAAATGCGCTCTTCAGGAAAATGTCTAATTTAAAAAAATATATTCAAGAGAAATGTCTAATTTAAAAAAATATATTCAGCATGTTGTTAAATTTCAGAAGTCTTACCTGATCGGCTTAGCTGTAGTGATATTGTTAATTCCAATAATTGTAAATCTTGCCCTTGGCAAGCCTTTATTGATGGGTTCAGAAAGCTATTATCATCTCCAGCAAACCAGGGAATTTAATATAGGCAATTTTTACTATTTTCCTCTGCTGCTGGCTTCTTTAATTATTCCCCCGGACCTGATGGTTTTTATTCCTTTTCTTTTAGCGATAAGTTCTATTTTACTGCTAATAGCCGTTACTAAAGAGAGCTCTCTTCAGGGAGAATTTATTTTTTTCTTTCTCTTGTTTATGATCCTTTCTCCTGAATTTATCCATAATTACAGCGTTCTTTCAGCTAACTCGGCATTGGTTTTTCTGGCAGTTTTAATAATTTATTTAATTTCCAGAGAATCTAAATGGGTTAAGATAATGTCTATCTTTCCCTTAATTGCCGCTTCATTTTTCAATTTATTTTCTACTTCCTTAATTATTTTGGCTCTAGCCTTTTACAGCTATTTCACCAAAAAAAATCGGCTTATAGCCTTGATTTTAGCTGCGCTTCTGTTTTTATCCGGCCTAATAAACCTGCTGGCGCTAAATCAAGATGTTTTTCCAATAGAATTTCAAGAACAGCCCCTGATTACCGGTTTAATTTCAGCATTGGGAGCAGTTGGCGGGATAAGTTTCTTTATTCTGCTATTAGCTTTAATTGGATTAGCGGTAACTTGGAAAAAGAAGTTTTTCTGGATAGCTTACGTTTTTCTCCTGATTCTTATGGGCGGTTATTTATTTAATCAAAAATTAATTTTTTTAATGTCTATAGTAATCACCTTTTTGGCCACAGTAGCTTTTGCTTTTCTGGCGCGGCAGGAATGGAAATTGCCGCTAATTAAGAACTTTACTTTATTCATTCTTTTATTGGGGATACTTTTTTCTACCCTGAGTTATCTTAATCGCGCTAATTTATCTTACCCTCTAGCGGCTCATGAAGAAACTTTGCAGTGGATTAAAGAAAACACTCTTCCACAAGCCCTGATTTTTTCTTCTCCCGAACAGATACATTATATTAATTATCTGGCTGAGCGGCGCGCCTTTCATAATTTGTATAAAGATAAAGAGTATGCCGCAGGCCAATATCAGGCAATCATTGGCGCCTTGCAGCTTAATGGATTAATCTCTCTTCTGGATATTCACCAGATTTCTATTATTTATTTAACCCCGGATCTCAAATCCTCCCTGCCTGCCGATTACGGCTTATTAGCCTTGTTGAATACCGAAAATTTTAAATTAGTTCATTCCTATCAGGGAATTGAGGTCTGGTTTTATAGTAAAATAGTAAATGAAGAGGTTAAAAATTAACGCATCTGCTCTTTTAGCAGATTAATCTGTTCAAACATCGTTTACTATAAAGAAAGCAAGAAATAATCGAACTTATCTTTCTTGCTTTCTAATACAAGAAATGAAGAAACGACTTCATTTCTGTACAGAAAACAGATAGTTATCTGTTTTCAAGTATAGTTCAGGCAATTAATTGTTCAAAGATTTATTGCCCTCACTATACACCAAAGGACATAAATTTTCGTAAAAATTTAAGCCCTTTGTATATACAAAAGGCACAAAATTCTGTTCGGAATTTTGAGTCTTTTGGTATACATCAAAACTTTCATTTAAAGAATGAATATTACCTTTACTGACGGCGTACTGTTTAGCTCTTATTTTATTTTGTTATTTTTAGCTATTTTTTGGCTGTTAGTGTTTATTTCCTCAGAGAATCAGCCTTTTAAGAAAAGGAAGCTGGCAAAGCATCCTTTATTTACAGCGATTGTTCCAGCCAGGAACGAGCAGTCCACAATTCAAGCTACTTTGCAGTCATTGATTGATTTAGATTATCCGCCAGAGAAGATCGAGATTATCGTTTCCATTAACGGTTCTTCCGATAACACCCTGGCTGTGGTTGAACAGTTTATAGCTTCCTATCCTCAGAGAAACATTGCTATTATCAACCATTCCGCCGCTAATAAAGCTGGGGCGATGAATCGGGCTTTAAGCCTGGCGTTGGGCGAATTTTTTGCTTGCTTGGATGCGGATTCCTTTATTCACTCTAACGCTCTGCAGGAGATACTTCCTTATTTTGAGAGCGATTCCAGTTTAGCTGCAGTCTGTCCGTTGATGAAAGTTAAACAGCCTAAGAATATCCTGCAGAAAATCCAATGGTATGAATATACCGTCAACATGTTCTATAAGTTTCTAAACTCCAAGCTGGATGCCGTTCATGTAACTCCCGGTCCGTTTAGCGTTTATAAAACAGCGGTAATCAAAAGCTTAGGCGGCTATGATGAACAAACAATTACCGAGGATTTGGAAATAGCTATCCGTTTGCAGAAGCACCATTATCGGATTATTCAAACTTTTGATGCCATTGTGGAAACTAGCGCTCCCGGCACATGGAAAGCTTTATTTAAGCAAAGAGTGCGCTGGTATAAAGGCAGTGTTGATAATTCCCTGAGATACAAAAAATTAATCTTTAACCGGAAATATGGCGACTTTGGGATCATTAGGATGCCTACGATTATTTTATCTGGAATTATAGCTATAATTCTGCTCGTTACTTTTTTAAGGGAAATTATTCTTAATCTTTTCCAGTGGCTGGCTTCCATTAAAGCTATAAATTTTGACTATCTTACCGTATTTAGAGCTTATTCTTTTCAAATTAATCTTTTGTCCCTGCCGATTTTCAAGATAATTATTGCCTTGACCCTGATCGGTCTTGGATTTGTAGTTATGGTTTATTCCTATAAGTTAGTTAAGGAAGATATCCGCAATCACGGAAAAACCCTTTTATCTTTAATTACTTACCTATCTATTTATTCTCTCTTTATAACTCTGGTCTGGGTTTACATTGCTTTTTTATTTATAACCGGGAAAAAGAATAGATGGTCATAACTTTTAAAAAGCGATAATTCTGCCTTCATTTCTGATGGAAAGAAGAATCAGCGCCGCAAAATATCTATTGGCTTTTCTGTTAACCTTATTAGTTTTTTCCGGCGGCATAATTATTGGCGTTTTATTTGAGGCCGTTAGATTAAACGATTCCAGGCAGATCAATTTGGAGGAGAAAGCTAACTTAAAAAGTTTGCAATTGCAGCAGGGATTTGTTAACTCCGGCGTTGCGGAGTGCAAAGTATTAAATCAGATTCTGGAACGGAATATTGCTGAACTGGATAAACAAGTAGATTTAATTCTAGATTATGAAAAAAGGGCTGTTCTCAACAATCGGGAATTTAATCTGCAGTTGCGCGATTATTTTTTAACTGAAATACAGTTTTTAGTCCTTTCCCGTGAAATTGACCAGGAGTGCGCGCGGGATCATGTGAAAGTGTTATTTTTTTATGATGAGGACAAGCAGGATACCCAGGGAAGAATTTTGGATTATCTCAAAACTCTGTTCGGGCCGCGGGTATTAATTTTTTCTTTTGATTCTGGATTTAACGAAGAGCCGATGATTAAACTCTTGTTAACAACTTATAAAATTAACAAATTCCCGGCCGTAGTTGTCGAAGACAGGGTCTTTCAGGGGCCAGCTACAGTTAAACAGCTGCTGGCGGAAATCTGCGCAAAAATGCCCGGCAGTTTACCTCCAGAATGCTAACAGGGCCAGAATTACTGAATATTGAATCTCTTTTTTGTTTTTATAATCAAGTCTCCTAAAGTAAACTCGGAATTTTTGATCTTTGAGCCTGGAGTTAAGTTATTTACCTCCATCTCCTTTTCTAGTAAAGTTATTCCTAATTTATGCTCTAACTGTTTAGCTTGTTTGAGATTAGGCTTGATAATTCCGGCTTGCCATTTAGAAACAGTGCTTTCCCGCTCATTAATTAGAGCTGAGAACTCAGCAATAGTTAATCCCTTTGTATTTCGTGTATGATTTATAATTTCCGAAAAATTATCTACAATCCTCCATTCTGGCTGAATATTAATGGTGGTTTTTTTTACGGCTTTATTTTTAAGATTATTTCCTAATTCTTGCCCGTATTTTGAGCAATGGCCGCATACCGATAACTGTACTCCTTCTATGGAAACTGGTTGCAAGGAATCGGTCTTTCCGCATAGTTCGCATAAGGCCATTATTAATTGAATACCGAAACTACTATTAATAGTTTTTGAATGATGATTTCGACTTTATCGGGATGTATTAAGTCTGGGGCTTTTGCATCAATTAGTGAGCCTTCTTGTCAATCAAAATCCAGCAAAAAGGAAGTTGCATTGGGAATTTTTGCTTTAGTCATTTATAGCGAGAGGCGAACCGATGCAAAAGCCAAAAGAAGACTTAATACGTACCTTTATCGTAACAATTTTAATTCGAGAAACAACCATAGGTTAAGATACAACAATGTTTATAAATGACCTGATTTCTGACTAGTCGTGGTGGTTTTTACGTGTCCGAACAAGAAAAAGATGACGATACTATTGATTTAAGTAAATTAAAAGATTCAATCAAGAATATCATTAATAAGTTCACTGTTCGATTCTAAGCTAGCTCCTGAGGCTCATCCTTCTAAGCTAGCTCCTGAGGCTCATCCTTCTAAGCTAGCTCCTGAGGCTCATCCTTCTAAGCTAGCTCCTGAAGCTCATTCCTCTAAGCCGGCTCAAGAGGATAATCTTTCTTTAGATTTCAAAAACATTGCCTTTGAATTTAAGAAACATGCTCGCTGGCTTATTCCGGTTTTATGTATTTTGATTGCCATAAGTTTCTCAATCTATTTTAGGACCATGCCGCAAAGGCTTCCCATCACTAACAATTGGGCTGAAAAGACCATTCAGGATTTTTATTCTAACCAGCTTAAGCAACAAGTATCGCAAGAATATCCTCACCTGCCAGAACAAAACTTAAATATTTTAATTGATCAGCAATGGCAAAAGTTTAAAGAAGAAAATAGGCAACTGTTAGAATCCCAAACCAGCCAATTAACTCAGCAATATAAAGAAATCTTTCAGCAGGAAGATGGGACTCCTTATTTATTAGGAATTGACCCTTATTATTATTACCGGCAAACCGAATATGTATTGAAAAATGGATTTCCTGGCACTAGTGTTAAAACAGGTATGCTTTGGGATGATTATCGGTTAGCCCCATTAGGCCGGGAAGCGGAATGGAATTTTCACCATTGGTTTGCCGCCTGGTGGCATCGCTTTTTAAATTTATTTGGTGATTTTTCGCTAATGTTTACCTTTTTCTATGTGGGAACGGTCTTCTCTGCCCTAACGGTTATTCCTGGATTTTTTATTGGCCGGAGAATTTCGAATAATAACGCTGGCGGTTTTTTTGCGGCCATGCTTTTAGCTGTATCGGTATTTTTTGTTTCACGAACAACCGGAGAAAGTTCTGACACTGATGTTTATGCAGTTTTTTTTCCGGTTTTGATTGCCTGGCTGTTCTTAGAAGCAATGTCTGCTCACAATAAAAAATCTAAGCTTATTTGGATCAGTTTGGCAGGTTTAATGACTGGCGTGTTTGCCTTTGCCTGGACTGGCTGGTGGTTTATTGCTACTTTTGTTGTTGCAACTTTGGGTTTAAATATTATTTATAAATTAAGCTTGAAGTTATTGGAGCATAAAAAACTCTCTCTGGCTTTAAAGTCTTCAGAGTTATTATCTCAGTTCTATATTCTTTTTACTTACCTTCTCTCCGGCAGCCTTTTTGTAAGCTTATTTACTTCAGTTAATCAATTTATTCGCGTTGTTTTAGGGCCATTTAAATTTTTAAAATTAAAAGCTGTAGCTGTTGGCACTTACTGGCCGAATATTAGAACCACTGTAGCTGAATTAAATGTTGCCTCATTTAATAATGTTCTGGAACAATTAGGCGGAAAATGGTTTTTAGCCTTAGCTATTCTGGTAGTTATCGCCTTATTATTTATTAAGAACAAAAATGGTAAGAGAGAAGCATATCCCTCCATTTTTATAGCTATCTGGGTAGTGTCAGCGTTATTTGCCACAACCAAAGGTGTTCGCTTTATTCTTCAGGCAACGCCTATCTTTGCTATTGCCGTTGGTTCGTTATTGGGGTTAGTCTGGGGTTATGGTTCCTATTGGATATCTAAAGAGATAAAATTGAATTCGATAGCCACCAAAATAATCTTATTTATTTTGTTATCGCTGCTGTTAATTCAGCCTATTAAGGAAGGGCATAGCCAAGCATTTAATTCTGTCTCCAGCATGAATGACGGCTGGTATGGCGCCTTAACTAAAATTAAACAGGAGACGCCGCAAGATATAATCATAACTTCTTGGTGGGATTTCGGCCACTGGTTCAAAGCCATTGCTGACAGGCCGGTTACTTTTGATGGCGGCACTCAAACACCCTGGGGGGCTTACTGGGTTGGCCGGTCATTGCTGACTGCAGATGAGCGGTTATCTGTAGGAATTATCCGCATGCTTAATTGCGGCCAAAATAAAGCTTTTGAGGAATTAGATACAGTATTGAACGACACTCCCCAATCTATTGAATTGCTTAATAAAATAGTTCGGGTAAATCGGGATTCTGCAGCCAATCTCTTAAAAACATCTGGTTTGAACACAGAACAAGCTCAAATAATTTTACAATATACTCATTGCAATAATCCGCCGGCTGATTATTATATTACCTCTGAAGATATGGTCGGCAAAGCCGGAGTTTGGGGACACTTTGGCAGCTGGGACTTTAATCGAGCCGTTATGCATAAAGAAACTCGCCAATTGCCTAGGCCGCAGGCAACCCAACTTTTAACTAATAATTTTAAGTTGTCTCAGCAGGAAGCAGAAAAAATTCACTCAGAGGTAATTTCAACTGATGCCGATCGCTGGATTGCGTCCTGGCCAGGCTTTTTGACTAGGATAGGCAGTTGCAACAGAGTTAATGAAGAGACGATCCATTGCAGCACTACGTTTCAAGACAAGCCCATTACTGTCGTAATTGGCATTAATTCTCTCAATGCAAGATTAGGTAATACTAATATTACTCCGAACTCTCTGGTTTATGCAACGCCCGATGATGTGCGGGAGAAAGTCTTTGATGGTGAAAGAGTAGGGATCTCGGTAGTATTAATCCCAGATGGAAATAATGAGTATAAATTTTTATTAGCTGATCCATTACAGGCGGCAGGAATGTTTACCAGACTGTTCTTTTTAGAGGGCCAAGGCCTGAAATGTTTCAGTAAATTTGATGACCGCCGCCAATTTGACAGCCAGAGGATTATTACCTGGAAGGTTGATTATGATTGTCTGCAAGAAAATAAAGTTTTTTTCCAATAGAATTTACTCCTTCTAGCGCAAGAAAAGTAAAATACTTAGTTTTATTGAGCAGATTAGCCGTATGTATTTAGAACCCATCTTATAGATAATTCTCTTGATTTGGATACATTATTTTAATTATCTATCGTCAGATAACTCCTACAAAAATATACTCTAATCATCAGAATTATCTATAGTCAGATAACTCCTACAAAAATATACTCTAATCATCAGAATTATCTATAG
>JAGVYX010000059.1 GCA_018303045.1 Candidatus Woesearchaeota archaeon | reverse complement strand
ACCAAGTGCAATAATATTTAAACTAGTTTAGAAATCTATTGGTTA
The DNA here is from genome assembly GCA_018303045.1 of Candidatus Woesearchaeota archaeon. Taxonomy (GTDB): domain Archaea; phylum Nanobdellota; class Nanobdellia; order Woesearchaeales; family GW2011-AR9; genus JAGVYX01. Next base: position 8,702 of record JAGVYX010000059.1, on the reverse strand, counting down.
TGAGCATTAATTTATTTATAGAGCCGGGAGTAAGCAAGAGCTGGGAACAGTTTAGAAGAGAAAACCCGCCTTATTCTATAGCCTTAGATGGTTACGTCCAGGAGGCGCCTTGTTTTGACCCAGCTGGCCCTTGGATTAATTTTGACCATCATGACGGGGTAGACCGTTTAAGCACCCGCAGCACCACCGGCCAGGTGTTTCTAAGCATAAAAGCCGGATTGTTTAAAACCTTTCAAAAAGAAGGAATAGCGGAAGCCAACGTCTTTGTCGATGATCCGGATCAGGATGTTTGTCCGGCGTACTGGCTGTTAAAAAATCATGAGCAAATAGCTGGAACTAAAGACGGCCCCTTAATTATTAAATTAGTTCAAATAACCGACTTGGTTGATGCTACCGGCGGGATGTATCCTCTGAAGATGAATTCCAAACTGGCTCGGGAAAGAGCCTGGCTGTTTGAACCCTATACCCTAGCCAGGTTAACTGGAAGACTGCATCAGATGGATGAGCCGGAAATGCGCAAGGTAATTGAAATGGTCTGCTCTAGAATTGACCAGTACTATGCTGGAAAGGGGAAGAGAATTAAGACCGATACTCGATATAAGATCATTGGCGGCGGCGCGAATTGGAAACTGGTGGTGGAGGAAGGCATTGATGCCCGCTCCCAAATGATTGCTGACGGCATAGATGCTTTTGTATCCGTAAGAGAAAACAAGGATGGAAGTTATGGTTATATTTTAGCCAAACCCTCCGAATTTGTTCCTTTCCCGATAAGGAAACTTTACGCGCATTTAAATCAGATCGAAGGAATTTCCGCAGGAGACCGTTTCCGTTGGGGAGGAAGCAATATTATTGGCGGCTCTCCGCGGAGAATTGGCAGTAAATTGAAGCCGGAAGAATTAGAACAAAAAATTAATGAATTTCTCGCCGGAACTAAATCTGATTCGTAAGTATTCTGCAATTGATAAAGATAAAGAAAATTTTGACTAATTTATTTTTCAAAGTAGGTAATAAGAATTATTTTCAAAGTAGGTAATAAGAATTATTTTCAAAGTAGGTAATAAGAATTATTATGGGAGTTCTCTAGGTCCCACAATTCACAACAAATATATATTTATTTAAGTTTCTTAGGCTAAATGTCTGATTTAATTAGGAAGGAATTAGTTGAAGCCTTAGCTAGAGCTAGATTACCGGAAAGAGTTTCTGATGACCTGCTGGCAGAAGGCCTGGAAAAGGCTGGGGATTTAATCTCTTTAGTCGGTGATCAAAAAAAATCCCGAATTCGGGGCATTGGCGATGATTATGTTTCTGATATTGCTGCCTATAATGCTCTGGGCGCGGTTTATTCTAATTTGCCGGAACCAGTTCGCGCCCAAGCCCTAACAGCTTATTTGAATCAAATGGATAATGTAAATTACCGCTACGTTTCGAAGAAACATACTTCTCTCATTAGCGAACCTTTAGCAGTGTCTGATATTTGCACTGCTAGAGGATTGTACTGGCCGGGGCTGGTGGAAGGCCGAAGACTAGTTTACCAACATCAAACTTTTACTGAGTTTGAAAGAAAAGTAATGACTGCAGACGGCTTGTTTAAGGTTGAAGAAGTTAGGAATGATTTTACAGTAGCTTATGCAGTATTGCGGTCGGACCGGTCTTCTTTTGGAGCGGATTATGCCAAAGCTAGCCATCCTCAGTTTTTAGAAAGGGTAATTGAAGGAATTGTCGCCATGCGTTTCAGGAAAGTAGAATCGGTTTCAGAAATTGAACATAGCCATAAGCGGTTAAAGGAGTTGCTGCCTAAAGAAGTGCATCCCCTAATTCAACAAAAGTATGAATCCAAGGATTGGCAGAGTTGAGACGGTTTCGCGTATTTTTATGATTTTATTCTAAGGTTTAAAATAAATAAAATTAAGCCACAATTAAATCAAACTTAGTCCATAAGCCACAAACAGCGGCACAAAAACAAGGGACAAGGTATTAATAACTTTAATCAGGGCATTTAAAGCCGGACCGGCGGTATCTTTGAATGGATCTCCCACAGTATCGCCAACCACCGCAGCTTTATGGGCTTCTTTTCCCTTACCGCCAAAGTGGCCTTTCTCGATAAATTTTTTGGCATTATCCCAAGCTGCTCCAGTGTTAGACATAAATAAAGCCATCATTAATCCAGAAAGAATTACCCCAATTAATAATCCGCCTAAAGCTTCTATTCCCAGCAATAACCCCACAGCTAGAGGAGTGATGATGGCAATGATTGCTGGGATGATCATATTTCTGATCGCGGCTTGCGTAACAATATCCTTAAATTGCCGCCTTACTTCCACGACTATTTTTTGCGCGGAAGTTCCTACGGCAGTCATTAGCACCGCGGAAAAAGCAAACGGCAACATGCTGCCAATAAATAGTCCAGTGATCACTGCAGGCTCGGTGATTACAAAACTGAAGGCCTGTCCAGCTGCAGTGCTGACCTCTTGAGTGAAAGCAGCAAATAAGGCCAGCGAACCGAGGGCTGCTGAACCAATAGCATAGCCTTTAGTTACGGCTTTGGTGGTATTGCCTACAGCGTCTAATGCATCGGTATTTTGGCGCACTTCTTCGCTTAATCCGGCCATTTCCGCGATGCCGCCAGCGTTGTCGGTAATGGGGCCGTAACTGTCTAAAGCAATTACTATCCCGGTTAAAGATAACATCCCTACGGCAGCAATGGCTATGCCATAAATGCCCGCAAGAGAATAAGCCGCAACAATTCCGGCAGCAATAACCAACACCGGAAGGATCGTTGATTGCATGCCGATGGCTAAACCGCAAATTAAGTTAGTTCCAGCGCCGGTAACCGAAGCTTCAGCAATTTTTTGAATAGGCTTAAACTTAGTGCTGGTGTAATATTCTGTAATGATATTGATCAATAAAGTAATGGCTAATCCCACTAAAGCTGCGAGGAATAGTTTCAGGGGATTATTAGTATAAACCGTAACGCCATAGAAGCCGGCGGCAGCAATAATCCCGGAAGCGATTAATCCTTTGTACAAAGCTCCCATAATATTCTGTGATTTCCCCAGGCGCACAAACCAGGTGCCAATGATGGATGCGATAATCGCTACGCTGCCCAGCATTAAGGGGTATTCTACCGCCTGATTAACTGTGGCGGCAACTGTCGGCAGGACGCCAATCAGCATGGCTGCCAATAAAGTTACCACGTATGTTTCATAAAGATCAGCTCCCATGCCCGCGCAGTCGCCAACATTGTCGCCAACATTATCAGCAATAGTGGCTGGATTGCGTGGATCATCTTCGGGGATGCCCGCTTCCACTTTTCCTACTAAATCTGCTCCCACATCCGCAGCTTTGGTATAAATGCCCCCGCCCACGCGGGCAAATAATGAAATTAAGGACGCTCCAAAACCTAGGCCAACCAGCAGAGCTGGATCTTTATAGATAGCATAAAACACGCTTACTGCCAGAAGAGCTAACCCCACCACGGCCATGCCGGTAACTGAGCCGCCCTTAAAAGCCAGGGCTAAAGCTTCTGCTAACCCTTTTTTGGCGGTTTCTGCCGTTCTGACATTAGCGCGGACGGAAATGCTCATGCCAATGTAGGCTGAGAGAGCCGACAATATTGCTCCAAATAAAAAACCGCTGGCTGTCGGGAGGCCAAATAAAAAATAAAGAATAATTGTGATAATAACTGCAAAAATTAAGATTGTTTTGGACTGGCGTTTCATATAAGCTAGCGCGCCCTCTTTGATAGCATTGGCAATTTCCTGCATTTTTTCTGAGCCGGGGTGAACTTTTACAATTTGAAAAGAAAGATAGCCGGCGTAAATTAAGGCCAATAAACTCATTACTATCGCGATTTGCTCTACAACCATAAGTAATCAATCCTCCGCTAATATTAAGCTAGTACAGTGACAACATCATCATGGAACAACTATATCATTGTTGATACTGTTTTTCTTCGTTGATACTGGTTCAAAACTAACACATCAATATAAAACTAACGCGTCAATATATACTAGGTGTTTTATTAATTATACTAATTATTTATACTAGTTATTAATTATACTAGGTGTTTTCTAAAATTATTTATATATTTTACTGTTGCGAAAGTGCGTGTTTATTATTTTCGACTGCATTATTGTGAACTACCACTGGTTTCGTTTCACTCAACCATGTATGATGCTCACGCTACCCTCGCACTCAACTATAGTATCATCCTATGCCCAGCTTAATTTACTGGAAAATTTACTCTTTTCGCAGATCCAATTTTCTGATTTTCCGGTGTAATGTTTCTGCTCGGATTTTAATTTTCCTGGCAGTAGAATTAATGTTCCACTTGTTTTCCCGAAGAACTTGTCTAAGAAATTGTTTCTCAAACTCCCGTTCGATCTCCTTCCAAGTAAAATCCGGATGAGGCAGCAGTCTGGCGATATTTTTAGACAATGCCGGAACGTCTTGGTAAATCTGTTCCATCTTTTCCGGCCGCAGAATATCCTGGTACATGGCGAGAGTTCCCCTGATCGTTTCATCTACTAACTGTTCGGGCAGGAGAATATTTTCTCTGGCTGTCTCAAGATTAATTTCTAATTCTTTTATGGCCCGGTGAATGCTTCTCCGGTCTAATCCCAGAGTTTTGGCCAGATGCGAGATATTTCCAAAATGAAAAACCAGTTCTTTTTTAAGAAACTCTTTTTTGAATTTCTGTTTAGCTAATTGAAATGGCAGTTCAAACGGAACATAAATGTTGGCTAAAGGATTGGCTAATTTGTCGGTGATATCTTGCTCTACTTTAGGGATATGCATCCCTAAATTCTTTTCCATGATCTCTTCCAGCAGGGGCGCGACTTTTTCCTTAATCGTCTCTTCAAGATCTTTTTTGGAGGCCATGATAAAAAATAGTTCCGGCGGGCAGCCCGTAAAGAAAAGCAACCGCAGTTAATATTAAACGAAATGGCGGTTCAAGCAGTAAAAAATAAGACAGGATCACCACGCCGTATGGAACGATGATGGCCCAGGTTTTTTTGATTAATAATTGGATCAATAGGGTGAACAGCAAAGCTAAAATTAGGATTAGCAGATAATAAATAAACCACTGCTGACTAAATGATAATATAAATGACCAGATAATTATAAGCCCTAAAATCCCTAACAGCAGATTTTTAATTGCAGCCAGGTATTTTTTACTGCTCTTAAATTCTTCTTTGGTTAGAATAGCTAGTATAATGCCGATAAGAAATCCGCTGCCGGCCAGGATTAAATCATAAACCATTATTTCATCTCTTTCTTGAAATTGAGGACAAATTGGCTCCAGTCCTTTTCTTTGATTACCGCGCCGCAGGCATCCGGATGTCCGCCGCCGCTGCCGTCAACCCCTTTAAGCGCGTTTTGCAGCGCATAAAGCACATTTTTCCCCCGTAAGCTGCATTTTATTAGTTCGTCTTTTTTTCTGGCAATAATTACTTTTTTATCAGGATACAGCCCGGATAATTCATTAGCCAGATTGTTAGTAAAAGACCATTTGTTTTCACTGTAATTAAACAAAATTAACCGGCTTCGGGTAACTTTCTTTTTCGCTTCTTTCAGCAGTTCTTCAAATTTCTCATTGATCTTGATAAATCTGTTATAAATAAACTTGCCTTGCGGCGTTTCCTGCTTAAAAATTTCATCCGGCGATTTTATTCTGGTTAAAATTTTAATAGATTTACTGACTTCGGAAGTAGGCCCTTTCTGCAGGAAAAACAGCAATTTAGGCAGCTTTCCAATTTCTCTTTTAAATAGCATTGTCGGCAAATCTTCCACTTTCTCCAGCCATTGCGGATACTGCTTAATGAATTCGTCAATAAAATCCGGCAGGTAAAAGTCAGCTAAACAGCCAGCCATAGCTATCCAAATATCTTCCGGCTTTTCTGACACTTGATAAGCCATCCTGGTTGTGGGGATGTAAGCCAACGGATCTTTAATTCTGGGATTGAAATAGCGCGCATTTTTGATCTCCTGAACCGGGTGGTGGTCTAGCCAAAAGATCGGCCTATTGGCTTTATCCACAAATTCCTGCTTCATTAACGGAATATCCAGAACAAAAATTTTATCCGGATTGATTTCTTCTACTTTTCTCAGGAATTCCTTTCCCAAACAGGAAGTAGAACCGAGGGCATAACTCTTGCCTTTTCGATGAATGCGGTAAAGCGCTAAAAAAGCTCCCAGGCCATCACCGTCGCTGTCATGAAAAAATAAGGGGTTTTGGGCTTCAGCTAATTCATTTCGGAGAAATTCCACTTCAACTGCGGTTAACATGGCTATAGAATTGGATTTAGATTTTTAAACTCTTCGGGAGAAACTGAAATCCACCGCAAGCTTTATAAATAAGTACAAAACAGAGGGTTTATTCATATTTAATCGTAAAAATAGGAGGATAAATTAGAATGGCAAGAGCAAAAGAACATATTAACCTAGTATTCATTGGTCATGTAGACCACGGTAAATCTACCACTGTCGGGCGCTTATTATATGACACCGGCAATGTTGATGAGCAGGCAATGAGAAAGCTGAAAGAAAAAGCTGAGCAGTTGGGTAAAAAAGGTTTTGAATTCGCTTTTGTTATGGATCAATTAAAAGAAGAGCAGGAAAGAGGAGTAACTATTGACTTAGCTCACAAAAGGTTTGACACCGATAAATATTACTTTACCATTATTGATGCGCCGGGCCACAAGGACTTTATTAAAAACATGATCACCGGCGCCAGCCAAGCTGATTGCGCGGTGTTAATTGTTGCGGGCAACGACGGCGTTAATGCCCAAACTATTGAACATTTAAGATTATCCAAGATCTTTGGCGTAGGGCAATTAATTGTAGCTGTCAACAAAATGGATATTTCGGGAGTAGATTACTCTGAAAAGAGATACAAAGAAGTTATTGAAGATGTCAAGAAACATGCCAAGCAGGCTGGCTGGAATGTAGACAAAATTAGATTCATTCCCCTTGCTTCTTTCCCAGGCCAAAACGTTATCAAGAAACCAGATAAAATGCCTTGGTGGACTGGAGATACCTTGTTAGAAGCTATCAATAAATTTGAAGTGCCTCAGAAGCCGGTAAATCTGCCATTAAGATTGCCGATCCAGGATGTGTATAACATTACTGGTATTGGGGTTGTTCCCGTAGGCAGAGTAGAAACCGGGATCATGAAAGTTGGCGATAAAGTGATGATTGTCCCGGGACGGGAAGGCAAAGGAGTTCCCGGCGAAGTTAAGTCTATTGAAATGCATCATGAAGCGGTTAATCAGGCTGAACCAGGCGACAATATCGGATTTAGTGTCAAAGGCGTCGGCAAGAAAGATATTGCCCGTGGAGATGTCTTAGGCCGTGATGACAATGTTCCAACCGTAGCAACTGAATTTACTGCTCAGATTGTGGTAATGAATCATCCGAGCGTAATCACTGTCGGATACACTCCAGTATTCCACATTCATACAGCTCAGGTAGCCTGCCAATTTGTGGAAATTATTAAAAAAATCAATCCAGCTACCGGTCAGGAGATCACTGAAAACAAAGACATCTTAAAGAATGGAGATGCGGCTATTGTTAAATTAAGGCCGGTACAGCCGATAGTTATTGAGAAAAACACGGTAATTCCACAGATGTCCAGATTTGCCATCAGAGATTCCGGAGCAACTGTTGGCGCAGGAATGTGCATGGATTTAGTTAAAAAACAACTTTAATTTTTTTAATAATTTTTCAATATCCAGCTTAAAAATGGCTAAAACAATTTACCTGATGAGGCATGGAAGAGATGATCCTGTTGGTGGTGCTTTAGATGAAGTTGGCAGGGCGCAAGTGCTTGCCAGCGCTGGCAGATTAAAAGCAGACTTAGGCAGCATTGATTCTGTAACAGTTTATCATAGTCCTCTTCAAAGAGCCAAAGAATCGGCAGAAATTTTAGCTGAAGTGCTTAGGCCAATTAACACTCAATTAGTTGAAAGACCGGAACTGGGATTGGGAAGATTCCTGGTTGAAGAGGTTGCCAGAGAAATAGATTCAGTGGGAATTATTATCAGCCATGGGCCAGATTTGGAAGCGTATGCGGAAACTCTGGCAAACAGAGATGTGTACTTTGGTAATGCATGGTTTCACCGATTTAAAATTTAATTAAATTTTCACTTAAACATTCGACGATTATCCATTTAAAATCTTCCGATACTTTTATAAATAACTTGCTGTTCTAGTTGTAATCCATAATTAGTTAGTGTTCATTGTGGATCAAAACAATTAAAATGGCACAACACGCGCGAATAAAACTAGCCAGCATCGAAATTGATAAAATCAATCAAATCTGCAGCGATATTAAAGACATTGCTGAAAAAACTGGTGTGAATCTGCGCGGCCCTATTCCCCTGCCGACCAAAAAATTAAAAGTTACCACGCGCAAATCTCCGTCCGGAGAAGGCAAGGCTTCCTGGGAACGGTATGAAATGAGAGTGCATAAGCGGCTGATTGATTTAGCGGCTAACGAAAGAACCTTGCGTTTGGTGATGCGCGTGCCCATTCCAGAAGGGCTGAATATAGAAATTGAAATGATTGAAGCTTAGTTTTATTAGTTAATTTCTAGTTTCTCATTTATTATTCTCCTCCTTTTTATAATCGCCTTGTCCTCGGCATTAGAAAATTAACCGTTCAAGATTTTCTTTAAAGTATCATTCCAGCAGAGAATATAA
>JAGVYX010000052.1 GCA_018303045.1 Candidatus Woesearchaeota archaeon | reverse complement strand
CTGCCATTTGGCCCTTTAAACAAATAGAACCATCTCCTAAAAGGATGCCAACAAGTTCAGCTAACTTTTTTATATTAATTTTTTTTGAATTCATTTTAAATCACCAATTATCCTAATCTAAGGCCTAGGTAAATGATTTCTGGTTTATATATCTCACGCGCACGGTTGTCTTGTGCTTGTGAACTTAAATATATATCTTAGAAACTATAAATTATAATTTGCTAGCCGAAGCAAACTTTAGGTATTTGTTTAGCTTGCCAATTCACAGTACTAAGTCATGTTTCATAAGGCAGGTAATAGGAAAAGACAAAATCTAAGCGAAAAATAAGAGTTGAAATGTAACTGCACTTTTGAAACTTAGTTTGGTATAGATAAAAAAAAGTGGACCCGCCCGGACTTTCAAGCAGCCCTATTTTGCCTGTTCGTTAGGTTGAACAAAGCGAACCCAACTTGACAAACTTGCATAGGCTACTGGCATTTGAACCGGGGACTAACGCCTCGCTTCCCGTAAACGGATCGTAAACGGATGTAAGGGCGCTGTCATCTGTGGCAATAAGCGGCGTTAGGCCGCTTTTAGTGCAACCGCTAGACCACGGGTCCGATTAGTTAGGGAGAAGCTGTTTGATTTAAAAATGTTTCTTGCCTGTTTAGGGTAAGGTCAACTTAAGAACTTTACTAAACATATATTTGACCAAGGCTATTTATTGGATGAAGCCTTAACATTGTCTGAATCACTTTAAACTTTACTAAACATATATTTGACCAAGGCTATTTATTGGATGAAGCCTTAACATTGTCTGAATCACTTTAAACTTTACTAAACATATATAAATCTTAAATTTTATTCTAGCTTTATGAAAAAGAGGAACGGGATGCGTTTTCTGGTTAAAGATATGGATATTGCTACCGGAAGCTCATTTGTAGCGATTATAAATCATTACGATGCCGAGCGCCTGGACCTGCACGTGGGAGACAGGATTTTAGTTTCTTACAATAGCCGGCAGATTACTTGTATTGTAGATATTTCAGAGAGCCATAAGGCTGTTCCGCCAGGAAAATTAGGCTTGTTTGAAGAAGTTCTGGACAAATTGCATGTCCGGGATAAACAAGCTGTTAAAATAGAACTCACCACCAAGCCGGAATCCATTAAGCATATCAGGGATAAATTGGATGGCAGAACTTTGGGCTATGCTGAATTGCTTCACATTACCGATGATATCACTAATGATCGCTTGTCTAACATTGAAAAAACTTATTTTATAGCCGGCAGCTATATTCACGGCCTGAATCTTCAGGAGATTATTGACTTAACTAAAGCGATGGTGCAAACCGGAAAGAGACTTAAATTTCCCGGCCTGACTCTGGATAAGCATTCTATTGGCGGGGTTCCTGGAAATAGAACAACGATGATTATCACGCCCATTATTGCCGCAGCCGGCTTTACCATAGCCAAAACCAGCTCCCGGGCCATTACTTCTCCTGCCGGCACTGCCGATACTATGGAATGCCTGGCTAAAGTTGATTTATCAGAAGTTAAAATAAAGAAAGTAGTTAAGAAAACCAGAGCTTGTATTGTTCATGGCGGGGCGGTGAGTTTAGCGCCAGCTGATGATAAAATCATTACTGTTGAGCATCCGTTGTCTATTGATGCCGAGGGGCAGCTGGTGGCTTCAGTAATGGCTAAAAAGTATTCCATTTCTTCCAAGCATGTTTTGATTGATATTCCCATGGGCAAGACCACTAAAGTAAATAATTACAAGCAGGCCAGGAAGCTCAAAAAGATTTTCAAGAAAGTTGGAAAAAAATTAGGCATGAAAGTTAAAGTCATCATCACCGACGGCTCCCAGCCGATCGGCAAGGGCATTGGCCCGCTGCTGGAAGCGGAAGATGTGATGGCGGTATTAAGAAATGATCCTTTGGCTCCTGCGGACTTAAAAGAAAAATCCCTGATGATGGCTAGTTTGTTGTTGGAAATGACTGGAAAATATCGTAATGGAAAGAAAGCCGCTTGGGAAATTTTAGAGAGCGGCCTGGCCTTGAAAAAAATGAATCAGATCATCCAAGCGCAGGGAAAACAAAAGCCATTTGAATTAGGGCAGTATCGTTATCCGGTCCGATCGGGAAAGAAAGGCCTGGTTGCCGAAATAGACAATTTAGCCATTACCCGCATCGCGCGAATGGCCGGCACTCCCTTGGATAAGGGTGCGGGGTTATATCTGAACAAACACGTCGGCGATAAAGTATTAAACAGGGAAACGCTTTACACTCTTTATGCTGAAAGCGAGTTCAAATTAAACAGCGCTGTGGCTTTGGCTAGGAAGAGTAAGGGGTATGTGATTAGGTAATTTTATCGTAATTTTTGGCCTGCGGCGTTAAGTCTCATTCTTTTTGGTGATAAATCGGCTAACCGCTTAAACAGATTGTTATAATTTCCAGCGTAAACATGAAGTAAGCCAGCAACATGCACTATTCTCCCATCCAAAGAGCGAATAATTTTTTCAGCTTCTGCATCTCGTTTTTCAAAAGCCTTAATCTCGCTTTCAACCAGCGTTACGGAAGAAGAATAAGATTCTTGAACCCTTTCTTCAATCTCCTCCACCCTTAATTTAACAAATCTTTTAACTTCAGTCTGTAATTTTTCTGAAGAATTAAAATATTCGTCTAACCAAGGATCAGCTGGCACCAAAGGAATTTGTTGTTTTTGGCAGTAATCGCGCGCTGCATAGTATTCATAACCTTCAGTTTCCAGTATAAATTTAATATTGCTGATTTTTACCCCTACGTTTCGAGCGTACCACTGCAGTTCGGAATGATATTCCGGTCTTTTTCTTTCGGCTTCCAGTCTTTCGCGATCTTTCATTTTCTGTTCAGTTAATTCAATGGAAACAACGTCTGGTTTAAGGTGATTAAGAAGCCTAGTTAGTCTTTTTCTGCCTTGCGGATCGTAATGGTGCGTTCCAATTAAGATGATCTCTGTTGCCATTAGGAGCTTATTTTTAATCTAATTTAAAAAATAGATGTAAATGACTTTCAGATACTAAATGGTTATAATTTTTAATATAATCATAATCTACCGAAGAACCTTAATAATCTTTAAAAAGGAAGACTGCTTTAGAGACTAATCATGGCTAAAACTGATGCAATTAAAAAGATGGTTTATTCGCAAACAGTTCAGGAACCCGATTATGAAGCGGAAACCAAGCAATTGGTGGCTTCTATTGAACGGCTGGAGCGGGAAAACCAGCTGATTTCTAATACTTTGAACAGAATTGAAGAGGAAAGTTCGATGCTGAAAGAGTTATTTAACAATGCTAATGTCGAATTAAACAACTTAAAGAAGCCGGCCCTGCTGGTTGCCGAAGTGGTAAGCCTTCACGGAGACAAAGCGACGATAAGACTGCCAAATGGCAATAAGTTCTTCTGCTATATTTCCAAAGAATTAATTGATCTGCAAAGCGGCGATTCGGTTTTAGTGGACCAGAAATCATTAAACGTGGTAGATAAGATCAATATCAATAACAATTATGATGTGGAAAAATACGTCATCATCGAAAAGCCCCAGGAGAATTGGAAAGAAATCGGCGGGTTGAAAGAAGAAATTCGGGAGATTAAGGAAGTTATCGAGCTGCCCTTAAAAAAGCCGAAATTATTCGAAGAGGTGGGAATTCAGCCTCCGAAAGGCGTATTACTCTATGGGCCCCCAGGAACAGGTAAAACCCTGCTCGCTAAAGCTGTAGCCCACAGCACCGATGCTACTTTCATTGAGGTTGTTGGTTCAGAGCTGGTGCAAAAGTTTATCGGCGAAGGCGCCAAATTGGTAAAAGACATTTTTACGCTGGCGAGACTGAAGGCCCCCTCAATTATTTTCATTGATGAAATTGACGCTCTCGCAGCTACCAGAATGGACACTGGAACTTCCGGGGAGAGAGAAGTAAACAGAACGTTTATGCAGCTGCTGGCGGAAGTGGATGGTTTCAAACCATTAGATAACGTTAAGATTATCGGCGCAACCAACCGGGCAGATATTTTAGACCCGGCAATTATCCGGCCGGGAAGGCTGGACCGCTTAATTGAAATTGGCTTGCCTAATGAAGAAGGAAGGCTGGAAATTTTAAAAGTTCATACCCAAAAAATGAATTTAAACTCTGTCGCCTTGGACAAAATTGTAGGTTTAACTGACGGATTCACCGGAGCTGAATTGCGGGCAGTATGCACTGAAGCCGGGTTCTGCGCGATTAGGGAAAACCGAAACCATGTAACTGAAACAGATTTTCTATCTGCCGTAGAAAAAGTCCGGCTGGAAGCCGAAGAAGATGCAGACGAACAATTTTTTGGCTAGCTAATGGTTTTAATCTTTTCTAATAATAATAGAAATTTCACATAGCCTGCTTTAGAATTAAGATGTCCGCCATTCTTTATTAGAGCAACAGTCGTATCCAGATTTCTAGCTAACTGTTGGGCTTGCCCTAACGGAATGTAAGGGTCATTATCCGAATGCAAAATATTGAAGCGCTTACAATTATTTTTTATTGCATCCCAATTAAATTTCTTATAGGTAAAAGTCTTTATTTTCGCATCAACTTCATGCTCTATTGGCCCGGAAACCGCAGCCACTAAGAAAGCTGCTTTTAGTTTATGCTGCTCCAATAAAGATAAAATAAACGCGCCGCCCAAACTATGCCCCACAACAATGGTATCTTCATCCAAAGGAAATTGTGAAAAATATTCCAGCCATTCTTCTAATTTTGGATTGCTTGGATGGGGAAAATCAGGAACGATAACTGTATGGCCCAGTTTAACAAGCTCCTGTTCCAGCCAGGGAAACCAATTTTCTTTCGAGTAGCCGCCATAGCCATGAATGATAAAAATAGCAGTCATGTTATATCCTTCGATAGATACATGATTAGGCGCGTATCTGTAAAATCATTGTTTTATTTCATGTGCCACTGTTGTTGAGCCCGCAGGCGATCACCAGTGGTGGGCGGTTTTTTTGACAAATCTGTGAACGCTCAGCAGTTACTACCGTATTCCATGATGGAAATGGTGTTCACTTAATCATCGCGTTTTTCACTTTTAGATTAAAAATCGCCTTAAACTTAAAAACCTTCCTTTCAAAAGCAAAGTTTATAAAATAACTAGCTTTTTGCAGTTAAATGGGATAATGCCCAAAAAGTTGAGTATCGGAGGAATGAACAAAAATGAACGGAACTGTAAAGTTTTACAACAGAAAAAAAGGGTTTGGTTTTATCAGCGGAGAGGATGGAAATGATTACTTTGTGCATTTCACAGCTCTTCCTAGAGGCCTTAGCTTAAGAGACAATGATAAGGTTTCATTTGACCCAGCTGAAGGAGACCGGGGCTTAAAAGCCGAGAACGTCCAACTTCTGCAAAAAGCTAGCGAGCAAGGAGACAGCGAACAGGCTCCAGCCGAGGAAGAAGCATCAACGGAAGAATCTTCTTCAGATGAAGACTCCTCGGAAGAATCTTCTGAAGAAGCAGCTGAAGACGAAGAGGAAACGAGTGAAGATTCTGAAGAATAAGCTTTTGTCTTTAATTTTATTTTTATTTTATACCTAATATACAGGGAACTTATATAGGGAACTTTGTCAATGAAAAATAAATTATTCAAAATTTTCTATGCCTAATATGGACTCTTTTAACCCAATAGCAGTTTTGTCTGACACTTCTTTATGCGCCATTGTCAGGGATGAAATCATAAATCCAGCCGATGGGATCAGGGATTTCATAGAATCAACTGTTCCGTTTGTGGAAGAAGCAGTTGTTGTGGATACCGGTTCTGTAGATGGAACACGGCAAGAGTTGGAAAAGCTGCAGGCTGCGCATCGTAACTTAAGGGTGTTAGATCTGGTTTTTAAGGGCTATGCTTCTGCAAGAAATTATTCTCTTAGCCAGGCCAGAACCGGTTATATACTAATTCTGGATGCCGACGAACGGCTGATCAGTGAAGATTTTTCCCGAATCCAAGAAGAAATGAATCCTGAAAGTCTTAGCCACCGATTCAAGTTTAGGAATGTCTTCATTAACCCCAAACAGGACTATACTTCCGTGGGTGGTTTTAATGACCGCCTGTTTAAGAATTTGCCAGAAATGCACTTTCAAGGAAAATGCTGGGAAGGCCTTTATTTCCGGGAAGAACCATTGTCTGGGCTTCAAGTAACCAACTTATCTGTTGAAATCAAGCATTTCAAAGCCTCGCCTCTGGCGCAGGAACAAAAAATGAATCAATGGTACAATGGAGTTATGCAAAGTGGAAAACAAACTGAAACTTCGCCCTCTCATGTGAAGGGATTCGCAGATTGGAAACGCTATAATCCCCGCCGGGAGAATTATCGTTGAATTGGGAATGCGGAAAAACAAAAATATTCTTAATATCTTAACTAACCTTAATATCTTAACTAACCTTAATATCTTAACTAACCTTAATATCTTAACTAACCTTAATATCTTAACTAACCTTAATATCAAAACAAACTCTAAAAATGCCTGGCGAAAAACTGCCGCATTTTACTGTTCTCAGAACTCTTACTTCCCGGCCTTCTTGTTTACACAATGTTTTAATCTTCCTGGCGGAAGAAGAAAGATCTTTCTCATTCAAAAAGGAGTATAAATGGATCATGCTGCCCTTCTTAGCTTT
The DNA here is from genome assembly GCA_018303045.1 of Candidatus Woesearchaeota archaeon. Classification (GTDB taxonomy): domain Archaea; phylum Nanobdellota; class Nanobdellia; order Woesearchaeales; family GW2011-AR9; genus JAGVYX01. Next base: position 4,504 of record JAGVYX010000052.1, on the reverse strand, counting down.
CGGCAATACCACCTCCAGAAATTGCTCGCTGGCTTTAGGCAACGGCAGGACTATTCGATCAAACTTGCTTCGCCATTTAGGCAAGACTAGACGCACATCTCCCCGATGAATAACCACATTCTGGGCTTTATTTAAATGCACATTAGCGACGGCATATCCGTGAGCCAAAGGGTTCATTTCAATCCCGTAAATTTTGCTGGCGGAAGAATTTTTAGCTAACACCAATGGAAATGGCGCAATTCCCGAAAATAACACTAAAACTTCTTCTCCCGGCTTAACCTGCCGGGCAATTCTCAAGCGCTCATTGGCTGATTTTGGAGAAAAATAAGCTTTCTCTAAATGCAGTTTTAACTGAACGCCGCTTTCTCGATGAATAGTTTCCTTAGTTTTCTTGCCAGCTAACACTTTCACTGTTCTGGTCCGGTATTCGCCGGAGTGGATTTTAGCTTTCTTGACCACTGTTTCAATCCTGGGAAGAAGTTTCAGGTAAGCTTCAGCAATCAATTTTTCTTTTTTTTCCAGCCCGGGAGGAATTTCCAGGACTAAAATCGAGCCAATAATTTCCTGAGATTTAGGAAGCAGAGCCACCTGCTTTTCAGTTAACTTTTTAGCTAATAGGCTTTTGATAGTTATTTTATCCGGCCTGAGCTCAAAATTTAGCTTAACTCTCTTAACTCTGGCCGAGGGCACCTTAGCTGCTTTATTCAGGGGGAAAAACATCTCATTAAGAGCTTTCATCGGCAAATAATCCCGATTCCACAAATTATGTTTTACTAAGAATTGTTTAACCTTCTCGGCATTTTTCAATTCCGCGCAAGCCGCTAACATACTATGCAGTAAGGAAATAGTTGTATATAAATGTATTAGTCTAAAAGGCTCTGTAGAAAATATCGTAGCCATCAATCTACGAAGCACCTTAGCTTGGCGATATAGCGGCACAATTCAAAAAGTGAGTGATTTTGTATACATCACTAAAAAATCGAATTGTGCCATTTTGCCAATTTACATAAACTGTGAAGTATTTGGGCTACAGCTAGGCACTTGGAAACTGTACTTAACATAATCTCAGCAGCAGTAAACAACCCTTAACTTAAATAATCTCAACAGCAGTAAACAACCCTTAAATAATCTCAACAGCAGTAAACAACCCTTAAATAATCTCAACAGCAGTAAACAACCCTTAAATAAACTGTTTCAGTCCTTTCTGCTGGTACTTCTTCAATTCTGCCTGCAGAGAGTCTAACTTGCTAACTACTCGCTCTCGGCTAAAATCGTGGCCTTCAACCAGCAGCTCGATAATTTTCCGGCTATCGGTGGGCTTCCACTCTAAAATATAATCATCGGTAACAGGTATTTGCTTAATTAACGAGAACAATTCCCGCCAGTCCAGATCCGGATAATGGCTGGGCCAGTTGGCAGCCTGGAAAATTGATTCATAATCCACATTCTCCTTAATTAATTTTAAAGCTTTTTTAGGCCCAATGCCTTTGATTCCGCCGGGATTGTAGTCGGTGCCCACTAAAATGGCTAAAATAATCAGCTGGTCTTGATTCAACTGCAGCTCCTTTAACACTTCCGAAAGCAGAATGATTTCCGGCTTAACTGTTTGATAGCTTAAAGTGCCAGCTTTTTTTCTTTTTCCGGCAATGGATAAATTTTTAATTAATCTGGGGCAGCCAAAAATTAAATTGTCATAATCCTGAGATACGGAAGCATAAGCATCTTCTTTCCTGGCAAGGTAAGCTGTTTGCGCCTCGCCTTCTGAAGGGGCTTGGATAACCGGCAGGCCTAAAGCCGCGATAAGTTTTTTAGCTTCTTCAATCATTTCCTTAGTTAGCACAGCCGTTCGCGAAGCAAATTTCTTCATCTCTGCTAAATTGCCCCTTTGCTCCGCTTCTTTTAATTTTAAAGAAGCCTGCTGCTTAATTTCCGCCCTTTTCTCCCAAGTTTTGCGCTTAATTTCCGGCGGTTTCCCATCAAACACAAATATCAATTTTATTCCCTGTTCCATCAACGCCGTAACCCTATTAAACAGGCCAATTAAGTGAGAAGTAATCTTTCCCTGAGAATCGGTTAAGGCTGAGCCGTCTGCCGACCTGATAGTGGTTAGAAACTGGTACAGCATATTCATTGTATCAACAGCCAGAATTTTGCCTTTCAAATCGGCCAGAGTAATCTCTTTACCAGCAACAATTTCTTTGAATTTTAAGCCCATTCTCGAGCAGTAGCCATCGGCACTTAAAAATCATTCGATCTTTTTAACCACGGCATTAAAAAAAGCCTCGGTTTTCAAAATTTCTTCGGCCTTTTTAGCAATTTGATCGGTGTATAACAGCAGCAACGGCAGCTTTTGAATTTGCGCTTCCATATAGGCCGCGGAAACATCCTTCTCATCCAAGCGTTGCTTTTTTCTAATTTTACAGAAATATTCCGTTTTTCCTACCACCGAAGGGACTTCTACCCGCAAATTCAGCTCATTGTTCTTTCGGATCACTTCAACCTTTTTGGTGGAAATATTTAACTGTTCGAGAAATCCATTAGCTAAGGTTAGCAAGCTATCTTTAATTGGCGTTTCTTTTTTAGTTTCTTTTTCAATTAACTTTTTCTTTGATTTTTCTGAATCATCAGCTTTAGATTCATCAGCTTTAGATTCTGTAACCAGATTATTCTCGGCTCCTAAAGATTTAGATTCTTTAAGAACTTGCTGGGCAGCTTCTTTCAATGGAATATCCGAAACTTCTAATTTTCGCTCTTTTCGTTTGACAACTAATTTTTTCTGTTTTTCCGGAATTGGTTTTTCTGTCGCGTTCACCACATCAGTTGCCGGAGAAACTTCTGGAAGCGGTTCTACAGCAATAGCTTCGGAAGCCAATTTCTCTTCAGCTGGTTCTGTCAGCGATGATGATTGCGGTTTTTCCGGCTCCTGTGTTTCACCTTGGCGCAAAATTTCTCCGATCGCTTGCTTAGTTTCTTCTGCCGGCAGCAAATACCAGCGCCAAAACAATTCCCTGCGCCCTTTAACTAGCACATATAACGGAGTGGCAAAATCCTTTAATGACCTTAAGGCCACTTTAGCTAATAAATCTAAATCCAGTTCCCGGAGCACTTTTTCCTCCTTAAGCAATTCTAAGACCTGCAATTCTTTAGGATTAATATTGCCTGCCGCGAACGGGTACAGCTGATCTTCCTGCCCGGGAAGATAATATAATGGCGAACCGCCTACCTTTAACTTGGAAATAATTATTTTTCCCTGCGAAGCCAGCAGGGAGAGGTGCGCTGAAGCAATAAATATTTCACAACCGGCATATTTAGCTACTTTCGCTGGCAAAGTTGGCCCTGTAGTTTTAAGAAAACTAAGAATCTTATCCTGATCTAGCATATGAAATTCAGGTTTTTAGTTGTTTATATACATTTCTTTACTGAAGAAGAAATTAAGGCCTGACCCAAGCTACCTGATAATAAGTAACATCTCCTTCATCATCAACGATAGCCATTAGCAGCCGTTTTTTAGTGCTGTGGGCTACCCGATTTTTAGCGCTGAATTCATGCCACGTTAACGTACTAGCTTCATGAACCGGAAAGACAATCCATTTAGCATGATCTTCTCCTGGTTTAATGCCGCGATCATAGACTCTAAAATCCGCGCCAAATTTCAAAGCCGTTTTAATGATATAACCACGATTTCTAATATCTCTGAAAACAACGTACCTTATCCAGAAATTAGGTTCAATTTTTCGGGCTTTTTTCAGGTAAGATTCTGAAGTAACCATTCTCCCGGATTCGTGTTTAAGCTCCAAGCGGCCTTTTTCTAATAAATATAAGCCTTCTAATAATGATAACTCTACTTTTCCGCTTTCAGCAATAGCACCAAATCGGGATTGATTAAAGAATTCTCGGGCATCATCTGAGGACTCAGTAATAACTTTTTCTCCGCTTAATAAAGCTAAAACTGGCTTTTTGGGTTCCTTTTTCTTGGAAGTTTCAGCCTCGGCTGCTTCCGTGGCTTCTTTCTTGGCCATTTACCTTAGAAAAGCAGGTTTATTTTTAAATCTGCTTATTCTGTTAAGCAAAGTTTCCAAATATCACAGTAAGTACTTAAGAACTTTATCTTATATAGATAATTCTCTTGATTTGGATACATTATTTTGATTATCTATCGTCAGATAACTTCTACTAAAATATACTCTAATCATCAGAATTATCTATAGTTAAGTACTTTATCGTTAAGCTTTATCTCAAAAGATTCTCTATAGAAGTCTTCTTTAAAGATGCAAAACAATTCCTTAATTTTGAGACTTTTTTGTGCAGAAACGCACAAAAATGGGACGTGCATCTGTTGTTGACTAATGTTGTTCACTGGGCTATTCAGAAAAAGAATAGCATTAGCAAAATAGTTGGAAAAATACATGCTGTGTTGCATAAATAGTCAGTGCACAATAATCACATAGGCTCTTTTTCCAATATACTTCTTTGGAGCATCTAATTTTCCAGATGTTCCAAATTT
>JAGVYX010000037.1 GCA_018303045.1 Candidatus Woesearchaeota archaeon | reverse complement strand
ACTGAAGCTGAATTAAGAAGATTATAATCTTTTTTATTTTTATAATCGGAGAATTAAATAAAATAACAAATTATTGGAGGATTAAATAAAATGACAGATTTAGGCCATTTAGTAAGCGCGCCTGGCGGACATAAAGATGATCGTAGAAGGATAGTAGATGTAACACCGCGAGTAAAAGTTTTCACTGTGGCCGATATGCCCGGACTAGAACTGGCAAACCATTACCATGCTAAAACGGATGAAGTGTTTCATGTATTACAAGGGGAATTAAGGATGAAATTTGAAGAGATTAGTACCCAGAAGCGAGCCTGCATGATTATGTTAAGGCTGTTTTAAGGGAGGCGAAGATTTTTGAAGATAAATTTTCTTAGTTTTTACCCAAAAAATTCAGATATAAGTAAGATGGGTCTTACTCGATGGCGGAAATAGAAATAACTAGGGAATTATACATTAGCCCCTTTCGATTATCATGCGCCTATTTAAAGAACGAAAGTAAAATAATTAATTTAAATTTATATCCCAAAAATGAGCAATAAATCTATCTAAAACAATTTCATTTTTACTTTAAACGCCCTCGCTTCCCGGTTTGCATCTTTAGTAACATTCCTAGCTACAATATCCATCTCTGAAGAATGATTGGGCGCATCCCAGGGAAATGGTTCCCCTGCCAAATGCTTCTGCCATAATTTAAGGTCCGTTTCCACCATTAACTTAACTAGTTCCTTAAATGTCACTTTCGGCTTCCATCCCAAGATACGCTGAGCTTTGTTATGATTGCCGCATAGCTGATGAACATCTAAAGGACGATGCAGCTTTTTATCGCTAATTACATAATCTCTCCAGTTTAAACCAACAGTTTCAAAAGCCAACTGCGCAAATTCCCCTACGGAATGAGTTTCGCCGGTAGCAATAACATAATCGTCTGGATGCTTGTGCTGCATCATTTTATACATGGCATAACAATATTCTGGAGCGAAGCCCCAGTCGCGCTTAGCTTTTAAATTGCCTAGCTTCAAATCTTTCTGCAAGCCTAGCTTAATTCTAGCGACAGAATTAGTAATTTTACGAGTAACAAATTCCAGCCCCCGCAAGGGGCTTTCATGATTAAACAAAATTCCGTTGCAGGTAAATAGGCCATAGGAATTACGGTAAATTCTGGCCATGTTATAGCTGTGCAGTTTGGCCGCGGCGTAAGGAGAATTAGGAATCATCGGCGAATTCTCATCCTGCATTTGGCTAGTGAATGCGCCATATAATTCGCTGGTAGAGGCCTGGTAAAATTTAATATTCTTATTCAAATGCCTGATAATCTCTAAAAATCGTGTAGAGCCGCTGGCATCAATATCGGTAGTTAACAGGGGCTGGTCAAAAGAGCTGCCGACATAGCTCTGAGCAGCGAGGTTATAAATTTCATGAGGGTCGGAGATACTAACTGCTTCCAATAAAGAAGACATATCAGTTAAATCTGCCGGTATTAAAGTTATTTTGTTAGCAATACCTAACTGCTGCAGCCGCCAGAAATTCGGCGTGGATACCCGTCGGTAGGTGCCAAATACTTTATAGCCTTTGGCTAACAAAAGTCTGGCTAAATAAGGCCCGTCTTGGCCAGTAATTCCTGTCACCAATGCTCTTTTCATTCCTAGTTTCGGGTAAGAATTCATTTAAAAGGTTTCTGTAACATCAATCTGAAGTAACATCAATCTGAAGTAACATCAATTTGAAGTAACATCAATTTGAAGATTGTTTTCTGCTTCACTATTTTTAAAAGCAGGGAATAACTTCAGAACAAGACCGTGGCAACAACAGAAAAAGTAGAACAGCTTTTAGCTGCATTAACAGCATTTAATAAAGCGAGCATTAAATACTGTTTGCTAAGAAATTATGAATTTTTATTTAATTATTCATTAAACGCAGAAAGTTTAGATGCTTCTATTTCCAAAGAAAGTATGAGTAAAGCTCATGAAATACTCATTTTCCAGGGGTTCAGCGAAAGAAAACAACAATTTTCTCTCTGCCATCGGTCATATTTTAAAATTGTTGAATTAGATAAAATAAGTTTTGATATCCAAATTGGGGGTGTTTACTGGAATGATCTTCTTTATTTAACTGAAGAAATCTTCCAGCGAAGAATTGCTAAAGACAATGTTTTCGTTCTGTCAAATAATGACTTAGTATTGATGCTTATAACCCATTCTATTCTTGGAAAAAGATATTTCAAAAGTAAGTATCAGCGCATCATTAATAACCAGTTTTGTGATGAAAATGATGTGTATGTCAGCCTTGCAAAACTGTTTAATAAATCTATAGCCGCCAGATTGATGCAGCTAAGAAGAGAAAACCTGTTGCCTATAATCAATCCTTATTATCCCTTAATTGTCTTTCTGGTCAAAAAACCATCGCGATTGATAACTATAGGAAAATTGTCAGTAAGATGGATCAGACAACGAAAAAACATCTTTAGACTAGCTCCCCTAGTTAGCATTGTTGGGCCTGATGGAGCAGGAAAATCTAGTTTGACCAATTATTTATATTGGTTTTTACAATCAAAAGGTAGAAAATCCGTTGTTGTTTACGCTGGAAGAGGCCGAAATCATCTTCTGCCAATCACGGCCTTGGGGAGAAAGTACAAACGTGCTGAAAAACATAAAGAAAATTCTGTCTCTAATACTTATTACTTTAAAAAGAAGGTAATTTATACTATTTCATCAATAATCTTTACGCTAGATTTATTCTTACGGTATTTTATAACTATACTCCCGCAACGACTGGCAGGAAACATTGTTCTTACAGATCGCTACTGCACAGATATTGTACTTATGAAATACGTTCCATTTTCAATTAAAAGAATATACCTCTTCTTGTTCCCTAGGCCATCTCTCTCGATATACCTCTATAATAATGTAGAGATTCTGCATCAGCGGCGACTAGAAGAATCGGTCGAGGAATTAAAGCGGCAAATGGAAATTTTCGAAAAATTTTCCTACGATTTAAAGTTAGAAACCAATGCTCAAGAAGAAAATCAGGAAAAAATAGCTGCTTTTGTGTTCAGATATTTATTGCGTAACTGGCATTAAATGCTAGTACAGCGACCACTTAATTATTCTGTATGATGCACTTTCATCTGAATAGGAAAATTTCGCAAATGCTTGCCGAAAAACTAATAGAGATAATTCTCTTGATTTGGATACATTATTTTAATTATCTATCGTCAGATAACTCCCACTAAAATATACTCTAAGAGACTGTGAAATAGTCGAGATTTTGTCAGTAACAGATCAAAAAATTAACAAAATCTCTATTTTTCAAAGTTCTCTCTAATCATCAGAATTATCTATAGGTCAAAGTGCTGGCGTAGAGTTCTAAAAATTGTTGTGAAATTAGTTTTAAATCAAAATCTTTGGCCTTCTTTAATCCAGATAAAATTAATTGTTCATTCTTTTTAGTTAAGACGCCGATAATCGCCTCTGCCAATGCTGAACTGTTCCGTGGAGGAACAAAAATAGCGCAGTCAAAAAAAACTTCTTGTAATTCTGGAAGTTGAGTGGTTATGACTGGTGTGCCGCAGGCTAGAGATTCAAGTAAACAGGATGGATTCCCTTCCGTGCCTTCCAAATGAGGATAAGGGAGAACAACCGCATCAGCTAATGCAACATACTCAGCAATAGGAATATTTTCAGCAATGAACTTAACATTTCTTTCTATATTTAATGCTTTAATGAGGGGTTTGTACATCTGAAGAGCCTGCTCATAATTCCTAGGGGCAAAAACAAAAAGAGCTGAAGGTAATTTCCTAAGAACCTGAGGGATGGATTTAATCAGGTATTCCGTACCCTTAATTTCCCACATCGCTCCATAATTAAAAACGATTAGCTTATTTTGATAACCATATTTCAGCTTAAGGCCGTCTCTGTTTTGAGGATAAAAAGTTTCCAAATTGATATGTGATCTAACGACCCTTATTTTCTCGGCATTAACTTTATTTCTAATCAAATCCCGGGCATGGCACTTTGTTTGAACTGTTACCAAGTCAGCATAATTCAATAGGCGGTAAGATATAGCGCAGAGGAAACTAAGGAATGAATTCCAGTTCTTCTTATCTAAATCTTTTCGAATAGGGTACGATCGCAAAGTATGAATTACTTTTACTTTTGGCGAAAATAACCATTTGGCCAGCAGGCTCCTTAGCACCAATCCTGGCGAAGAGCTAAATCCATGAATAATGTTGATCTTAATTTGTTTCCTTCTCTGTAGTTTATAAAAACCCAACGGAAAAGCCAGCAATTTATTATATAATGGCAGAAATTGGAAATTCCTTAATTTAACAAAAGGTATTTCATTAATTTCATTAATCTGTGGAATTTCATTAATCTGTTGATTCCCCTTATTCCTGGTGACAATAGCCACAAAATTATCATTATGTTGCAATTGCCGAGCAAAACTCATTGTGGTAATAGTCAGAGATTCTTTTCCTGACGGCAGCATTCCTGAAACCAATAGCGCGATGTTCATTGTTAAACTAAATTTGTTTTAGCAATAATTCTTTAATACGCAGCTTATCCAAAATAAGATCCGAATCTAGGGAAGAAAAAGTTGCTCGTGTTGTTGGTATAAACATCTTTTCCTTAAATTGCCTGGTCAAGGCGGTAAGATCTTCAGCATAGGGAAGGCGTACAAATAACAAATCATTTTCCAGTAATATATCTCGTTCATCATTGAAAATTAAATCCTCATGTATTTTTTCTCCATGTTTTCGGCCGATTATTTCGTAAAAGTCTGTCGGCTTATGGTTTAGTTCTAAAAACACTTCAGCTAAATCCTGGATTACTACTGAATTCATTTTAAGAATGAATGTTTCTCCCTCTTCGGCCAAAAAAGTAGCATAGAATATCAAGGCAACACTATCTGGAATACTCATTAAAAACCTGGTCATTGCCAGATCGGTGATGGTAATTTTTTTATTCTGGGAAAGTTGTTGGTTCCAAATTTCTAGAACTGAACCGCGTGAAGATAATACATTTCCAAAACGAACTGAAGCAAACTTGGTTTGACTTCGGCCACGATGGTAATACATCGATGAAAGCAAACGTTCGGCAAGAAGCTTAGTGGTGCCCATTACATTACTTGGATTCACCGCTTTATCAGTGGAAATCAGAATCACTTTATCCACTTTGTTAACCATTGCTGATTCTAAAATATTGTAGGTGCCTAGGACATTAGTTTTAATGGCCTCATAAGGATCGTATTCGCACAAAGACACATGTTTTAAGGCTGCGGCGTGGAAAATTATATCTATTCCTTGCGAAGCTTTTAGCAATCTTTCTTTATCTCTAACGTCTCCATATAAAAATCGAATTGACTTTTCATGCCTATACTCTTGCCGGCAATGAAATAGTTCTGTTTCGCGATTATCCAGAATTCTAATTTGTTTTGGTTTAAAAGGGAGAAGATTCTTAAGGATTTCACGGCCAATTGATCCAAGGCCGCCAGTGATTAAAATGCTTTTTTCATGAAAAATATGTAGCGGTATGTTCACAATCATTTCCACCTCGTTTTTGGATAAAAAATCTTTTGATGGCAGATACTACATATTGAAGCTCATAAAAATTAAAAGTAGCTGACATAGGAAGCGTCAAAACTCTTTTGCTTAGCTCTTCTGTAATCGGCAGGTCTCCAGGTTTATATCCATATTTTTTCCTGTAAGCCAACTTTAAATGAACGGGATTAAAATAAACTTTGCTCTGGATGCCGTAGTCAGACAAATAGCGTTGCAACTGATTTCGCATTTCCTCGCTTTGTAATGTAATGGTATACATCTGGTATAAATGTTCAAAATCTGGGAGAGGCCAAGGACAATTAATTTCAGGAAAATCTGAGAGCCCTTTATTATAAAAAGAGGCATTTCTTTTTCTTTGGTTGATAATCGATTCTAATTTTTCTAATTGAGAAATTCCTAAAGCGGCATTAATACTAGATAAACGAAAATTATGGCCAAAGTCGCTATACTCATTATCCGCAGTTGATGCGAAATAACCTTGTTGTCCATCTTCTACTCTCCCATGAGAGCGCAGCAGCTTAAGACGCTCATAAAGAACTCTGGAATTAGTTACCACTGCGCCGCCTTCCCCGGTGGTTATAATCTTATTTTGACAGAAACTAAGGATGGCTGCCGTTCCAATAGACCCAGCTATTTTTAAACCAATCTTAGATCCAAAAGATTCGGCAGCATCTTCAAGGAATAAAATTCCCTTGTGTTCACAAAGTTCTCGAATTCTTTCACTATCTCTGGCGCCACTGCCCCCATAGTGGACAATAATTATAGCTTTAGTGCGCGTGGTCATTTTCCTGACTACATCTTCAAAATCTAATCCAAAAGTCATTGGCTCAATTTCAGCAAAAATTGGAGTTGCTCCAGCCAAAATGACCGTACTGGCAGTAGCAATAAAGGTAAATGAAGGAACAATCACTTCACTTCCTTCAAGATTACTGGCTAGCAGCAGAGCATAAAGAGCAGAAGTTCCTGAATTAAAACAAAGGGCGTTGGTCACGCCAATACTGCCAGCTATCTTTTGCTCGAGGATTCTAATTTCTGGCCCATCAGTCCAAAAGGAACCACGCCGTACAACAGAGCATACTGCAGCTTGATCTTGCAGATCATTATAAATTGAAAACAGCGGTATACGCCAAACTCTCTCCTCTGCACCTTCGTTAGCTTCTCTCTTCTGCCGGGTTCTTTCTTTGTAAAGAAGCATCATTTCGGCCAATCCATCCTTTAAAGGATAACAGCAGTTATAACCAAGTTTCTGAATTTTGCCGCAGTCCAGATACGATCCTTCAGAAATCTTTAGAAGGCAGTCTTGTGGTAGAGAAAGCCCTAGAAGATCGTAGGCGATCTTAAAAACTGCCAGATTAGAAGTGAAAGCTCCGGATCCAAGATTATAGATTTCAAACGGACTGGACTGGAGCTGATTGCCAATAAGAACTATTCCTCGAGCTGCGTCTTTAACATAAAGATAGTCATTTCCTTGTTCATCTGGGCGCATTTTTGGGTCGTTATTACCTAACAGGATCTCCTTAATTAGCTTAGGAAACAGCCTGTGATCAGGTTGGCCAATACCATAAGTATAGCTTAACCTGACTACGGTGATGGCTAAGTTATTCTGAACAGAAAACTTAAAACAATAATCTTCAGCAAGAACCTTGGTTAGAGCATAGTTATTACTGGGTCTTGTCGGCTCGTCCTCCGTGATTTTGCCAAAGAGCGTATTGCCATAAACTTCCATAGTTGAAATAAACACAATCCGGCGGATTCCATTCAAAGAACAAGCAGTTAAAAGATTATAGGTAGATAATGCATTCCCGCAGTAATGCTGTCCGTAAGAGTCACTGTACGGAGCCCTAATATTTCCAGCAATATGGTAAACTAGATCAAAATTAGAAACTAATTTTTTAGTTTCTTCTATATTATTGAGATTTAGAGATATGGTCTTTATAGAGGAGCGCTGATAGCGCGGATTTCTTGAAAGAGCGGTAACTGAATTGCGCTTATCCAGTAATAATTCTGACACAACGCAACTCCCAATAAATCCGCTACCGCCAGTAACTAATATGTTCATATTATCATTTTTTTTTCCCTGGTTAAAAAAACTTATTAATTTCTGATCTACTTTGTTGCAAAAATCCATTTAGGCTAATCTCTTGAATTTCACTGAAAGGCACGAATACTTCATTAAAATAACGTAAGACTACGCCATGAAGGGGAATCAATGGCTTAATCTGTTCATTCAGTAAAATTTTACGTATGCAAGCTTCCACATTATTAAAATTAACCAGAGAACAGAGAGCTGTAGTTCCAGAAAACCGGCAATTTATCTCAAAAACATAGGGTACATTATTTATGACCTTTGACTGAAAGTTACACGGACCAAAAGGGTTGAGAGTTTCTGCTATTCTGCTGATAAATGAATTGATCTCATAATTATCTTTTATTATAGCTTTAGTGGTGTGGCCGCCAAAACGCATTTCCCGATTCATTGATATAATGCCGTAAGCCTTATTATCAAAAACAATTGTTGAAGAAGTATACTCGTTATGTTCAGAGCCAACTAATTTTTGAATGATCGGCTCAACTTTCTGCTGCAGGTAGATATTTTTAGCTGTGGTCTTGAAATAAATTAATTTTTGATTTAATTCTTCTGTAGTATTGATAATGAATGTATCTTTGGATGAATCTCCAGTCCGCGGCTTAATAATTAAGGGGAAACCCTGCAGTTTAGCAAAGTTCGAGGCTTCAGATAACAGCGCAGAAGGAATTACAGGGAAATTATTTTCTTTAAGAAAAAGGTGGGTAAGCCATTTATCATTAGCTATCTTAATTACTTTTAGATTACTTACAAAAACTATAGCCCCGGTTTCTTGTTTGATCCTGCCGATATTTTCAGAAAAGGCAATTAATTCATAGTCTGTGCCAACAAAAATTCCATCAACTTTTTCTCGTTTGCAGATAGATATTATTTCAGAGATGAAGGAGGGGGCATTTCCTAATGAAACTAGATAGGCTTTATCCCCGCGATATAAACCCGCGGCGTACGGCTGATTATCTGTTGCAATTATAACACAATCAAGACCTGATCGCCTAATTGATTTGATTATTCCCTGAGCTACGCTACTACCGGCAGCAGTAACAAGTAATTTAATGGTCATTGCCCAGCCTCCAGATATACTCGAAGCATTAACTGATCGAACAAGCAATACTTCTCGTAATTGTAAAAATGCATTATTAATGTATCAACTATTTTTAACCTGGAGAAAATTCTTTTTAATTTTCTCCTGTTCGAATATTTGGCGCTTTTACTATATCAATGTTTATTAAATTTTGCAATATCAATGTTTATTAAATTTTACTATATCAATGTTTATTAAATTTTGCAATATCAATGTTTATTAAATTTTGCAATAAAGACTCTTAGTTCCACGAAGTCATTAGCGATATCGCTCCTATTATGGGCATCGGATCCAAAGGAAATATAGGGGTTAGTTTCTTTAAGTAAAGGAAACAGCTTTTCCCAGTCCAATCTGTACTTGGTGCTAATTTCAAAGGCGACATCTGTTTTAGCTAATTCTGTCATCAATAAGCGGAGATGTTTTTCTGGAAAGGTTTGAAAAACTCTGGAGTAGACTCCAAAAGGGTGGCCTAAGATAGTTACAGAACTGTTTTTTAGCAGGCCTAAAGCCAATTTCAATTCTATTTCTGCAGCCTTATCCTCGCCTAGATCTTTAATCAAATCGAGAGAAATTAGTCCTTGTTCACCAGGATAACGATGGACGCTACCGATAACGAGATCAGCTTGTTTTAAAACTTCTAAAGGAGCATCAAGTGTGCCATTATAATCTAATGGTTTAGTTTCAATACCGACCAAAACTACCACTTCGCTGTTTCTGCGCCAGAGGGCTACATCTCGCTTATACCAGGGAAACCAATTACTGGAACTCCTAACATGTTCTGTTATTGCAATAGAGTTAAGTCCTTTTTGGACAGCAGAAGCAATTATTTGTTTAGCATCATGAACTCCATCAGTTTGACTAGTATGTATTTGATAATCGAAAGCCACGTCCTCAGCTAGAAGTTCATTAAAGCGCTTAAATCTTGGTTTAAATATGGAATGCGAGCTTTGCTTATTCAATAGAGAAGTTGGGTTAATTAATTGTAAAATCCGATAAATACGTTGCGCTGCAGTGCCATTTCCATATGGCGAATCGGGAGCCTTGCACTGATTAATGAATGGTTGGTCATACAGAGCTTTATTAATAGCCTGCCTGATAGCTTCTCGATCAAAAGGCGCGTCTAGTACATTATTCCCTCTGAATCGGCCACTCTGCCGCGTACCGAGGTTTATGGCTGGAATATTAAAAGCAGAAGACTCAATAATGCCGCTGCTTGAATTTCCAATTATAAATTTAGCACCTTTAAACAAGGCTAAAAAATCATCATATGGTATATGGGGGAAAGCATAAATCCATGGTTCTGAAGTATAAGAATTAATAACTTCAATTATTTCTCTTCCCCCGGCATCAGCATTAGGATAAATGATTACTGTAGGCAGATTAAATGAGGAGATTGCTTCCAGCGTTAACTTCATATGATTTCCAGCTAAATTACACTCGGATAAAATTGGATGCTCAATTAATAAGCAATATTTTCTAGGAAGCTGATATTTGCCAATAACTGCCGTTAAATTAAACTGGTGGCTGAAAATATTATCCAATGAAGTAGAACCAACTGTAAAAATCCGCTGCGGCGATTCGCCCAAACAAATAAGATTATCAGCGCTATCTTCACAAATAGGAAAATGCACATGGGCAAGCTTACTAATGGCATGCCTGACAGAATCATCTACATGACCAGACCGATCGCCGCCGGAGATGTGGGCTACAGGGATATTTAGGTACTGACAGACGATGGCGCAGCCTAGCGCTTCAGATCTATCCCCCAATAAAACAACAAGATCGGGCTTTAACAATTCTAATTCTTTAGTCAGCAGAGGCAGTAATTTACTGATAAAGTTAAGTGTAGAAGATTTATCATCGTTCTCAAACAGGGCTTTAATAATTTTAATAGTATAAGAATTTTTTTTAATCTCATTAATAGTCCCACCAAACAGGGGATCCAAATGCATTCCAGTTACTATAACTATTAGCTCAAATGCAGAATGCAATATCTTCAGCACTGAACTCATTAGGCCATAATCAGCCCTGGTACCAGTAAAGTAGACAATTTTTAGTGTCATTTAATCGAGGCGTGTTACATTTAAAAGAGTATTTTTAGTGTCATTTAATCAAGGCAAGTTACATCTAAAAGAGTATTTTTGCTAATGTCGCAGCGAGATATTCTGCCAATTATCGAAGGAAGATATTTAGATGGCAACCCCCAGCCGGGGCGTTTTATAATCAACATCTCTTCTGTAATAACTGTTCCTTTAGGAATATCCTGGTTAGCAACAATACTTTTGCGCGCTACTAAGGCTATCTTTAATTCAACTAGAGACGGGATTTTATGCCTCGAGCCTAAGGCCGCCTCTTCATTAATGGCCACATTATAATCCCGATTGCGGATAGCGCGAATCATAGCTGTTAATTCCTGGGGATTTAGAGATGATTTGTGGTCTGGCCCAGGCAAATCTTTATCCAGGGTGAAATGCTTTTCAATGACAGCAGCGCCATGCTTTGCCGCTAAAACAGCCACTTCTATTCCGGGAGTATGATCAGAAAACCCAATTGCGCAATCAGGAAACTGTTTTTTATAAGTCTCCATGACCCGGAGATTGGCCATACTGCAATCCGCAGGATAATTAGTAGTACACTGTAAAATAGCAATCTTTTTATTGCCTGTTTCCTTAATGACTCTAACAGCTTCATTTATTTCATCGATTGTGGCCATGCCTGTTGATAATATCATTAATTTATTTTTACTAGCAAGATGCATCAAAAATGGAAGATTTGTTAAGTCGCCAGAACCTATCTTATGAAACGGAACTAATGGATCAATGACATCAACTAGATCTGGAGAATGAATAGTCGTAGCAAAGATAATCCCTTTAGCATTGCAATAATTTTTGAGCTGATAAAAATCTTCTAAACATAACTCTAACTTTTTGATCATCTCTAATTGCGATTCGACTGTACCTGTATTTTCAACCTGATAATCAGCCATATCTCCATCTGGTGTAACCACATTTTCAGAAGTAAAAGTTTGAAATTTAACTGCATCAGCCCCCGATTCTATAGCTGCATCAATCAACCGCTTCGCTGTAACCAGGCTGCCATTATGGTTAACCCCAGCTTCAGCAATAATAAATGGACTTTTCCGGCTTTGCCATTCATCTAAAATTGTTGCGCTCATGTTTGTAATAGTCACAGCAATTTCTCTTGTTCATGAAAGGCCGGAGGATGCAGGCCTTGCTGAGGGAATTGAATCCTTTCTGGGGAAATCTCGCCAAAGACAACATCTTTGTTTGAAACAATTCGTCTTAATCTCCATTTCCCCTTGATAAATTCCCAGACATTTAGTCTTCGATAATGATCCATTACTTTCCAGAAATGATCCTCTGTAATATCTAAATAATCTAAAAATTCTGGAAACATATCTTCTGGAAATTCGTGATCGTAACGATGAACTAGGGCAACTCCTTCTTCTCGAGTAATATGGCCGCATCGAATATCGGTGCAGGCTTCTCTGGTTGCTCGCCCATAACCAAATTTCATATAAGCAGTAATCCAGTGGAAAGGGTCTAGCCGATCATCAAGGCTGACAAATTTAGTATATGTGCCCTGTGTTCTTTCCACATTAGCTTCAAAACCAGTATGTTTTGCCGCATAGTAAAAATGCTCTTGGGGAACCCATAATTTATAGTAACTAAACCAATGCATTTGCAGTTTTAATTCTTGGATCTCTTTTAATGGGGGAGCCTGATAAAATTCAAAATTAGCTTGCTTTAATTCTTCTTCAGTAAAGATGCCCATCTTTAATCCCTCTTGTAATAAAACTTGGAGCCCTGTCCCTTTGTAATACAACTCTTCCCAGTCGGAAGGATCTTCAAAAGCTTTATTTACATTCTTAAATGATCCGCCGTACTCCACTTCACCATTTTCCCCATAGAATACTAAAGGTATGCGAAACTTGGCTGCTAATTGCATAGCAAAAGCCTTTTGGCCAAATGCAAACGGTTCCCAAGGATCACCCTTCAACTCGAAGGCGATGCGAGCCAGCTTTCGGTGAAGAATACCGTTGGGATAAGCAATGACTCCATCAAAACCGCTTTGGATGAAATTAAAGTAATTCTGATATCCTGCTGCTGAATAAATAAAAGGGGCCCAAGTAACAGCTAATGGGCGCATCCCATACTTATATTTTAATTGGTGCGTTACGATAGAACTATCTTTGCCGGCACTGCCAGGGACGATACAATCAAAACTATTATCCTTAGAACGATACTTGTTACAGAGATCTTGCAGTTCTTGTTCTCTTTTTTTCCAATCAATTTTTCCAAAAAACTTCCATTGAGCGTAGACACAGGCATTACATATACCTTCTTCATTAAACTCTGTTCTTGGTCGTTGGTTGGAGATAACGCACTTTTTACAAAAAACTATTTTCTGGGGGATATTGTCTAACTGAAGATCCTTTGTTTTAAAAGACTTCACGTATTCTTGATATTTTATTTTATTTATATTTAGTTTACAGAATTTATAGTTAATGTTCATCCTATTCATGCTAAACCCCCCCCCTGTTGATTACAAAAAGATTGTAGGATTTTCAATCCAATCTCTCCGCTTTTTTCTGGATGGAACTGAGTGCCAAAAACGTTCTTTTTCTGAACAATGGAAGCGAACTCTTGCCCGCCATAAGCGCTAGTTGCAATAACGTATTCCCTCTCAGTTTGCGGATAGTACGAATGAACAAAATAAACCGTACTCTCCGGTGAGAGAGTAGAAAATATATCTTTGGACCAAGGTGCGGAAGATCTTGCTGGTTGGCGCAACTTGTTCCAGCCAATATGCGGGACAGAATAACCTGCAATCTTTACTTCCTTTGGTGATTTGAAAGGGACAACTCTGCCAGGAATCAGGTTTAGGCCTTTATGAATGCCAAATTCTTCACTCTCGGTAAAGAACAATTGCATTCCCAAACAAATTCCAAGGATCGGTATTCCTTCAGCTACTCTCTTTAACAAAGGATAAATTAAGCCATTTTCCTCCAGGGCTTTCATTCCCTCTCGAAATGCCCCCACGCCAGGAAGCACGAGCGCGCGAGCTTTAAGCAATTCTTCCGGGTGAATTATTCGCTTTACTTTCTGATTTAATTTTTCCAGAGACTTGACTACGCTTTTTACATTATTAATGCCATAGTCAATAACGCCAATTTCCCAATCTGCGGCAGCAGATAAGTTAAGATAATTCTCGGGAATATCAGATTTACGAATACCTACATCTACATATTCTTCCTCAATCTGTTTGGTGGTATATTTATTATAATCATCTAAATTGTATTTGGCGGTATATTTATTATAATCATCTGAATTGTATTCTTCACCGTGATTGCTTTCTATTCTTTTTGCGTTAGGTACTAATCTAACCGGTATCATCTCTCGATGAAGATAATCCTTGATTTCCACAATTCCATAATTTTTATAATGCAATAATGAAGCTGTGGCTACAGCATCAGCTCTGGTCTTTTTAAAACACTGAAAGAAATCTTCTAATGCGCCAGCGCCTCCAGCAGCAATAACTGGCACGGAAACTGCCTCGGAAACAGCCTTGATTAAACCGATGTCCAATCCACGTTTAGTTCCTTCGCGATCAACAGAAGTGATAATAATTTCTCCAGCGCCCAGAGCTTCGGCCCTTCTTGCCCAGGTTACAGCGTCTAATCCCGTTTTCTGGCGGCCATTATCAATATAGGGCTCCCAGGTTTCATCGAATTTTTTCTTAGCCTCTATTGAAACAACGATACATTGAGAACCAAAAATTCTAGAAGCTTTGCTGATGATCGAAGGGTTCTGCACCGCCGCTGTATTAATTGCCACTCTCTCCGCTCCCCCTAATAACAAAGCTTTAATATCCTCGATCGTTCTAATGCCGCCGCCTACCGTAAAGGGAATAAATATATTCTCGGAAGCCTGATGCACAATAGTTAGAAGATTATCTCTGCGGTAAAGGTTAGCAACCGTGTCCAAGTAGAGCAGCTCATCTGCTCCTTGCAAATAATACTCTTCCGCTAACTGCGCTGGCTTGCCCATAACTCGCAAACATTCAAACTGGACTCCTTTCACTACATTTGGGCCTTTAATATCCAAGCGTGCAATAATTCTTTTCTTTTTCATAGTATTTTTTGACAATAGCTGCATAACTATAAATAATTCATATGCAAGTCCAGCCCCCGTCAACCATAACTGTCGCTCCAGTGATATAAGATGATGCATCAGAGGCTAAAAATAGAGTTGCCATTGCTACTTCTTCGGGTCTTCCTAATCTGCGGAGCGGCGTTCTTCGTTCATAGTTAGCAATAAAAACCGGGTTTTGCGAATCCAAAATTCCGCCTGGACAAAGACAATTAATGCGAATGCCATATTTTCCATAATAAGAGGCCGAATGGCGGCAAAAAGCAATAATTCCGCCCTTAATAGCCGCGTAGGTAGGATCAGAGGTCATGCTCGTGCCAGAATATACTTCAAAATCCGGACCGACTACTCCATAAATGGAAGCAAAATTGATAATGGTTCCTAAGATTTCTTTTTTCTTCATTAATTCAGCTACTTCTCTAGTTAATAAACAGTAAGAATTAAGATGCATATCAACATTTTTTTGCCAGGAATTGATATTCACATCAGTTAGTGATTTACCCCAGTCCTTAGTCCGCGGATAAGCAAGATTAACCCAAATTTGAATCGAACCTTTTTCAGAAAACAAGGCCTGTACATTATTATTAATATTGTAAATATCGGTTATATCAAAAGAAATAATTTCAGTAACTAAATTCTGTCTGGAAAGATCCATCTGGAACTTTTTCCCTTCATCTTCATTGATGTCTAGAATTATTACTTGCGCTCCTGCCTGAGCGAAAGCCTTTGAAACTTCTTTTCCTAATAATCCCAGTCCTCCGCAGACAACTGCGGTCTTTCCAGTTAACTTGAAGGAATCAAGATAATCTTTCACCAAGAGATCACCTTCTGCTTAACCAGGTATTCAATAAAATGCCAATCCAATTCGCTATCTATGTCAATTGCTGAAATATCATTCATAACATGGATAGCCACATTAGAAGTTGATAGTGGCGATATGGCTGTCAGGTCTAAAAGGAAATTCCGGTTATAAAAATAAATGGAAGCATTCATGTCGTATACTTTTGGAGCGTCCTGGCGGCGCAAAATCAGCTTACTGGCCTCTTTACAAACTGACACAGAACCATTACTCTTGAGTTCAACCATATTAAAATAAGGATTACGGCGAGCCTCAACTACAGAAAAAAGAACATCCGGTTTTTTCTCCTCAAAGATTTGAAAACACGTTTCAAGATCTTGCAGAGAACGTACAGGACTAGTGGCATCAAGATCTACAACAACGTCATAGGTTTGATTGAAGATGCGTTCACATTCATTAAGAGCATGACGCACGACCACTAATTTGCCAACCGTATCAGTAGCTAATTCGGCAGGACGTAAAAAGGGGACTTTAATGCCTTTAGACAAGGCAATTTTAGCAATAGCTGTTGAATCTGTGGAGCAAACGATATTTCTAGCTCTATTCCACTTCTTAGCTAATTCTAAAGTATAGGCAATCAGCGGCTTGCCAGCTAACTCTCTAATGTTTTTATTTTTAACGCCTTTAGAGCCGCCCCTTGCACAAACCGTTACTAAAATATTCACGATACTGCCTCTTGTTTTAGGGAAATTATATCCTTAAATAATAGCCTTGCCTCATCTAAACCGTTCATAAAACCAGGATTATTAAGGTTATTAAAAAAATAATGCAACTGGCATAGATAGATTTCGTCTAGCTCTATAGGGAAACAATATTCTTTTTTTTGATTATCTCGATATTCAGTGATTACGCTAGCAATTAAATCCGCTTTAATACAGTGATCTGCAAAATCAATAATGATTCTCCGTTGAGTAAAGTAGCTGCAAAAATTTAAATGAACTGTAATTGCAAGGCCGTTTACTTTAAGAAGTAAGTCAACATAATCTTCTGCGTTATGAGTAACATTGCTAATTCGGCCAGCTTGAATAGCTGTTAAACTGAATGGGCCAAAAAGATATCTGATATAATCAAATTCATGTGACTGATCTAGAATAATCCCCCCCCCTTTTTCTCTATAAGCGCTATAGTTCGACCGGGGGTTAACAGCTTTTCTCCATTGGGAA
Organism: Candidatus Woesearchaeota archaeon; assembly: GCA_018303045.1. Taxonomy (GTDB): domain Archaea; phylum Nanobdellota; class Nanobdellia; order Woesearchaeales; family GW2011-AR9; genus JAGVYX01. The sequence continues at coordinate 7,899 of JAGVYX010000037.1, read as the reverse complement.
AGGTGTGATGAATTATAGATCGCTGCATGAAGTGGACGGTATTGCTGGAGATGATTCTTAAGCCAGAGGATCACCGGATGAAAGCGAAGACAATAAGCCACATAAACAGTTTTGCGTAAATTTTCTGTCAAATAAGATAATCTCTCCAGAGATTCAAGATTATTGGACAATGGTTTTTCAATAAACAAGTGCATTCCCTTCTCTAGGCAAGCAATGGCTGTAGAAACATGTTCAGCCGTTGGATTGGTGATGAATGCAACATCTGGAGAAAGAGAAATTACCTCATCCCAGCAATGCAGTTCGAGAATGCCCAAATTATTTCGAGCAGTTCGATTCGAGCGAAAAGCAGACAAATAATGTTGAGGGAAATGTTGCTGCAGTAAACGAGCATGGCGTTGCCCAATAGATCCTAGGCCAAAAATAATAATTTTCATATAAACAGCAATGTTAATCAATTAAAACACATTTAAAGCTTTTGAATTATAGGTTCAAATGGCAATCCTAGCTAAGTCCAGTATTAAATGAAATGAGCAGAAATTCCCACGATTTATAGTGGGGGATATCCACAGCAAAGCAGCGGCTTTGCTGGGATGCCAGAAAGATCGTTGTCTTTCTGCGCGAATGCAGTTAATGATTTCGCCGCATTTCATTCAAGAAATGCTAAAACTACTTTATTTCTGAACAGAAAAGAAATTGTTGTTCGTTTTCGTTTACAGAAATACAGTCTTGCTGTATTTCTTGTAGCTGCTTTTCAGGATTTTCTTTAATTAAAGTTAAGAGGATAAAGCTTTCCTTGAAAATATAAATGGTCTAGCTGAAGCAATTCCTGATATAATTTCGGGTTAGCAACGGCCTTTAATTCCCTTAATCTTCTTTCTTTTTCTTCAAGATGACTAAGATTTGGCAACTGTTCATGACTAAGTATTTGATGTATGGTTACTGAGATCTCTTTTTGTAAAAATTCGCCAATGCGCGTAATTTCAGGCAAGGGGTTTCTCATCAGATGCTCGAATGAGGTAATTAATATTCTTCTTTGCAAAGATAAAGAGAGTGATCTATACTTTTCAACAGCCAATCGGTGTAATCTAATGATAGAAAATATAGCTCTGTCGACTTCAGATAGAGATAAATAATCCTCAGCTAAAGGATATATAAACCAAGGCACGGGGACAGTTTTATAAGAAAAAGTAATCTGAAATAATTTTGGGTCTTTTCCCCAGCGACATCCCAGTCCTCGTTTATACCAAGAATAAGCTAGATCAGCTGGACTCCGCACAATACTAATAATTTTAGCCTTATGGAAAGCAGACAAATAAAATTCAATGTGATGCATTGATTCATGAAGGATGAATTGAGCAAACCTTTGTTCTTTCCAAAATTTTTGTATTGGGGCATCACCATCAATGTGGTTGCAGCGCTCTAAATAAAGATCAACATCCGGGTAGTTAAAAATTGACGATTTATCACTCTTACGATGATTAAGATTCCTACCTATAAGCAATTCGTAACAATGGAGATCTAATTCGCATCTGGCTATTTCCTTAGCTGTTTCATCCTCAATCAGCCCCCTTGAGTTAAGAACGGGAATTTGTTCTAACAGCCAAAGATATTGGACTGGTTCTACTTCGCTAATACCTGCTAACAAATTAGAAACCAAAAACTTGCCTGACCGACTGATTCCCTCTACAAATAGGATATTTTCAGCCAGCGGAGGTTTGATACAAACGGTAGTATCCATGGTAGTTTAAACTATATAAAGGACATGTAACCTCCTTTAGAATTGGTATATAAAAGTTATCAAACTGTGGCGTTATTCTATTGTCCCGTAACTACTACACAACTCGAAACTACTACACAACTCGAAACTGCTGCACATTTGTTAATTCATCCAATACTTCCTTAGGTGTTTTATACCAAAAGACTCAAAATTCCAAACAGAATTTTGTGCCTTTTGTATACACAAAGGGCTTAAATTTTTACGAAAATTTATGTCCTTTGGTATAAATCCTCTGGCAAAAAGGGAGTTACAGTAGTTATCTTTGAAAAAGCTATTTCAAAGTAACTTTGATAATTAATTTTAATTATCATTAGGAATTTTTGCCTTTGTCGTAATTTAATACAGCCTGGCTGATGGCTATCGAGCCTAGGGCGAAGGACTTTTCAATAACGCCCAAACTGTTAAATGAAATGAGGCAGTTTCCGTATTTCTTGCGGAGGCGGGGTAGTTGGAAACTGTACTTAACACAAACTAAAAAGATTCTGCAAAAATCAGTAGCAACATTATTGCTAAAGGTTGCGTTACTGTTGCCAGAGTGGAGCATACCAAACGAGGTTAAAGGCCTTATGACTCCCGAATGGCGTTGGTTTTATGTATTTCACAGATTCTGTTTCGCAAGACCTACAATCAAGTAGTTTCAACCAGTTATATGTATTTCACAGATTCTGTTTTGCAAGACCTACAATCAAGTAGTTTCAACCAGTTATTGGCGGGTGGTGATCGCCAGCCAAGAGAAAACTATTTATATTAAGATATGAGCGCTAAACTGGTGAACCTAAAAATTAATGAAATTGGGCGAGAAGTTCGTTTGTTTTATAATAAAACTCCATTCCCGGATTATGATTTACAACGGTTTAATACTAAGGAGGATCTACGCTTAGCAGCTTATCCTTTTGCTAAAATTTTAGATCAGAGTATTCCTGAAATAGCTTCAGTTATTGATGTCGGTACAGGTACGGGACAACTTTCGGCTTTCTTGTCATTAAGAAGAAAAGAAGTGTGGGGAATAGATTTTTCTGAGGGGCAACTTAATAAAGCTGATTCTCTGAAACAAAAGCTAGGGCTAAAAAGTTGGACTATTCAGAAAGTGGATATTTTGGACCATGAACAAGTTCAATCCATAGGTAAACAATTTGACTACCTTCTTTGTCTTGGCGTTTTACACCATACTGGCAATCCTTACGATGCTTTTAAGAATATTATTAAATTGCTAAAACCAAATGGTTATATTGCTTTGGGCCTTTACAATACTTTTGGCAGAATCCCTCTGAATATTAGGCAGTTTTTAGCTAGAACTGTTTTTAAAAACAACCAAGCGGTTAAAGATATGTTTATACGAATGCAAATTGGAGATGTGGAAGATAAAGATCGCGCCAGAGGGTGGTGGAATGATCAATATTGTCATCCTCACGAAAGTACGCATACTGTAGGCGAAGCATTAAGCTGGTTCAAGAAGAATAAGATTAGATTTTTGGAATGTGTTCCTTCGCTAATGTTCTTTGATAATAGTATTATGGAAGTAAAGGGGATTTGGAATACTTCAGAAAAAACACCTTCTTTGTTTACACGCACTGTTAAGCAGCTTCAATGGATATCTGCAACCAACCGCGAAGGGGGCTACTACATTTTATTTGGTCGAAGAATGGAGTAGTTTTAGCATTTCTTGAATGAAATGCGGCGAAATCTCCGGGCTTATTCACAAGCATTCATCTTCAATGATGGATCAAAGAGATTTCTGCTTATTTGATTTAACAAATTAATAAAATTTATATACAATTATCTATAGCTCCCCGTTTATGCTCTTATTTAAAGAAAATGAATCCTGGAATAAAGCAAACTTGATTGGCCAAAGAGCTGGGTTAATTATAAGTTATGCATTGTTTACAACAGTTTTATATGGCATTATGAATTTAACCAAGAAAATACCTGAATCCTGGAACTTTTTTCACATAGCAACTATTACTGTAGTTATTGCTGCTTCTGGATGGGCATTAAAACAGCTATTAAAATGACCGCAACAAAAGAATTTGGCCGAGGATTTCAGTCAGGAACTAAGGAGTTTGGCGGTTATATAACGACACTTATTAATGTTATGCTGTTATCTATGGCCTACTTTTTAAGCGTAGGAATTATGGCCATAGCTGGGAGAGTAAAGAAAAAGAGATTTCTGATGCTTAAGCCAACTACAGAGGAATCATATTGGGTTGAGTTAAATCTTAAGAAAAATAAAACTGAAGAATACTATCATCAATTTTGAGGATAATTATGTATATTTTGGGGATAAGTTGTTACTACCACGATTCGGCGGCTGCGCTTCTTAAGGACGGAAAAATTGTCGCCGCAGCCGAAGAAGAGAGGTTTACCAGAAAAAAACACGATAATTCTTTTCCCATTAATGCCGTCGCCTTTTGCCTAGAAAACCAAAAGATAACTATTAAGGATATTACCTGCATCGGCTTTTACGAAAAGCCCTTATTGAAATTTGAAAGAGTATTATTTCAGCATTTGCAGATGTTTCCTTTTAGTTATAAAACGTTTCTAAGCTCATTGCCATCTTGGATTAACGAGAAACTGCGCGTGCCTAAAATCATTCGTAAAAAATTAAACTATACAGGAGATATCTTCTTTATACATCATCATATGGCTCATGCGGCCAGCTCTTTTTTGGTTAGCCCTTTCGAGAAGGCGGCCATTTTAACCGTTGACGGAGTAGGAGAATGGACCACTACAGCTTATGGAATTGGCGAAGGCAATAACATTCATCTTCTTAAAGAAATTCGCTTCCCTACTTCTTTAGGATTGCTATACTCTGCTATTACCGGATACTTGGGATTCAGCATTAATAATTCTGAATATAAAGTTATGGGCCTTAGCGCACACGGGTTAATGAATAAGGATAAAAATGAGTATTATCATAAAATAAAAAAACTAATTGATATAAAGGAAGATGGCAGCTATCAATTGGACATGGATTATTTTGTTTACCATTATAAAGACAGAATGCCTTCCAGAAAATTATGCTGCCTGCTTGGCGGCCCTGTCCGTCATCCAGAATCAGAGATTAACCAACGGCATAAAGACATTGCTGCAGCGCTGCAGATGATCACTGAAGAGGTTATGCAGAGCATGCTAAGGCATATTTATAAAGTTACTAACTGCGAAAATCTCGTTCTGGGGGGGGGAGTAGCGCTAAATAGCGTTGGCAATGGTAAAATATTAAAGGCTACCCCTTTTAAAAATATCTGGATCCCTCCTAACGCTACCGATGGCGGAAATAGCATCGGTGCAGCGGCATATGTTTACAATGCTATATTAGGACACCCGCGACAATTTATATTAGATAGCCCTTTCCTCGGCCCGTCATATACTTCAGAAGAAATTAAGTCTTTCATGGTAAAAAACAAAATAGCATTTATTGAATTAAAAGAAACTGGGATTGCTAGGAAGATAGCTGAACTTATTAGCAAAAATTTTGTAGTGGGATGGTTTCAAGGCCGAATGGAATGGGGCCCTCGGGCTCTAGGAGCGCGCAGTATTTTATCCAACCCCTGTAATCCAGAAATGCAACAGATACTTAATCTAAAGGTGAAGCATCGAGAAAAATTCCGTCCTTTTGCTCCGGTAGTTTGCGCTGACGATGCATTAACTTATTTTGAATGCGACACCCCTATTCCCAAATCAACAGATTTTATGTTAATGGTTTATCCAATTAAAGAACAGTGGAGAAAAAAGATCCCCGCGGTAACTCACATTGATGGCAGCGGCAGATTACAGACCATTAAGCGAGAGGACAATAATCTGTATTATGATGTAATCAAAGAATTTGGAAAGCTTTCGGGAATTCCGATACTAATAAACACTTCATTCAATATTCGAGGAGAACCAATTGTTTGCAGTCCTTTCGATGCTTATAAGTGTATGATGGGAACAAGAATCGACTGCTTGGTAATAGATAAGTATCTGGTGTGGAGAAAAGACAATCTAGATGATGTTTGGGATAGTGAAACAGATGCCAGTGATTAGGCCTAAATTAATCGTTGAGCTTCTGTCAATTGAGCCTCTACTTTGTAGGTATTCCCTTTTCCGTTGAATCTAGCCATTCCACTGGCGTTTTCACCAGTGGTTCAACACTAGTTCCATTCGCGCAAACTCACAATGTTCGCAACTTGCTTGTCAGCAAGAGTCAAAAAATAATCGAACTTATTGGACTGCACTCCATATCTTTCTTGCTTTTAAGCAGTAGTTCTGAACTAAAGGCTCGCCAATAACAATCTTTAAAAATTTGTAATTTATCGTGAAGATTAATTTAATGAAGATGCCATTTATAAAAAAATACGGGGAAATGAAAGGAGTGAATAAATATAGAGAAATGAATGACGGTAGGCTGAGAAAAGGCCTGGTGGTTCTTCAGAGAGAGGGGTTTATAGTTTTTTTCTATCGTACTGGCCATTATTTGAAAAGGCTGTTCTTACGGCAAATAAGCCCAATCGTAATCAAATATGGGCCTAAGGGTTATTTTATGTTTCAAAATAAACGACTACCTTATTTTCTCCATACCAAAAGTTTAACTTGGACCAATGAGAGAGCTATAGAAGTGCCGATTGCCCATAGTTATATTTCAGAAGATAAACGTATTTTAGAGGTTGGGGCCGTTCTTTATCACTATTATCCGGATTTAAAAAAAGATGTCTTAGATAAATTTGAGAAAGGGCAGGGTATTATTAATGAAGATGTAATTGTCTATCAGCCAACCCTAAAATATGATTTAATTATTAGTATTTCGACATTAGAACATGTTGGCTATGATGATGATGTAAAAGATCAAGAAGGCACCCTTAAAGCTATTCAAAATTTAAAAACCAATTGCTTGAATAAGAATGGCCAAATGATCATTACTCTGCCGATTTCATATAATAAAGACGTTGACAAAATGCTATTTGCAGGAAAACTAGAGTTCGATGAGGAGTACTATTTCAAAAAAACAAATCTTTTTAATCAATGGAGAGAAATAACTAGAGAAGAGGCCAAAACAGCTCAATATAAGCATCACGCTGAAACTATTGTGGTAGGAATAATTAGAAGTGGCAGGGATAATTAGAAGTGGCAGGGATAATTAGAATTTAATAGGCTATGAAAAAAAAATTAAATTGTCGGTTTTGTGGAAGTGATTCATATTTAGAAAGAGCTGATTATAAAGGAACCACAGAAAGGTATAAAGAGGATATGTTTTGTTATGCTCGCTGTGGTCAATGTGATTCTCTTAACAATCTTTCTCTTAGTAATCCGGATTATGGCCGTTACACTACCGGAACCAGCATTTCTAAGTTGAAAGTGAATCGATTGATTAGGCTATTAAGAAATCTGAAGGTGTCAAAAAATGATGCTATTCTAGATTATGGCTGCGGAAATGGCGCATTGGTTAAAGCCATGATAAGAAAAGGATACCTAAAATCATACGGCTATGAACCTTTTAATCCAGACTACAGGGCTCTTACATTTGGTGAAAGATTCAAGGCAATTATTCTAACGCATGTTTTTGAACATATCCCCGAATATAGCGTCTTTTTTTCTAATCTTAAAAGAATAACAACAGCAAATTCTCTAATTATAACCATTCATCCATCATCAAGCAGAATAAAGCGCCTTGACAGCAATTGTCCGTTTCAAACTTATGCGCTTCATGCTCCCTTTCATACGGTCATTCCTTCAGATAAAGCTACAATTAGTTTATTTCAACAGCAGGGTTATAAGTTAAAACTACATTATCATTACGACTTTCAAAGAAGTGGTTTCAGAGATAATAATCTTGTAACATCTCTATTAGCTCAAGCTTTAGGCGGCACTAAAGAAAGCTGGCTTAATGCTTCAAAACATAAAAAAATGAAAGCATTTATATCCTCACCGATAGCTTTCTTGGATAAAATGTTTATACATACTAAAGACCGTTATTCTAGCACATTTGTGTTTGAAGCAAATAGTCATTAGCAAGGCAGCGTTGATAGCGCTAACCTGTCTTTTTAAACTGCTGTGTTGCATAATTCAGGCGTAGCTGTGGCTACGCCTCGCCATATCGCTTCATCTTCTGATAACCCCAAAATTTAATTTTTGCTTCCTGAATAATT
>JAGVYX010000036.1 GCA_018303045.1 Candidatus Woesearchaeota archaeon | reverse complement strand
ATCATCTTAAAGTTGTTCTGTCCAGAACAACGCTTGTGCCTTCTGGCACAAGTTTTTTTCTTAAAACTTAGAAGTAGTTATTTCTCAGCGGAGATACTGCTATTAGGCGCCGCAGGGAATTACCGATAAGGCTTATTTATTTTCTTTCCATGATAGTTAACCAGTAGTCTAAAGCTCTGGGATCAGATTTATTTCCATCTAAACTGGCCCTTTGTTCTCCCAGCAATAAAGAATATAGCAATGAATGACTCCCGTCGTTTTCCGGGAAATCTAATCCTGTAGTTTTTACATTATCCACCAGATAATAAGCAGGTGTTGAAGTCTGGCTGCCTGCAGAAAAGGCCAGAATTACCGGAGGTATAGCAAAAACGGCATACCAATGGCTGCCATTAGCATGCAGTTCGTAAGCCGAAATACCCCCATTACCAGAACTACGAGTTAACGTTCTTTCCAGCACTTCTTCTGGAAGGTTATAATTACGTTGTTCCGCAGGCGGAGTTTTCACTTCTCTACCGCAAGCGGCTAATAAAGCTAACACCGGAATTATCGTTTTACAGTTCATTTGTTTCTGATACCCGCCCCTTGTTGGGTGGTGGTTGGGTTGTTTGTATCAACCTGGGATTTTTATTTCCTTCCGACCAGCATGGCATACGCTAAAAAGCTTTCCAACTGGATGTACTCATCCGAACCTTCCACCATTCTGAATTCTACTTCTCCGCATTTATCAACCAGCTCTACTTTTTTTCGGTCTTCTAACTCTAAATTCCAAATTTCCTTCTGAATCTGCCGGATAACATCCAATCCTGACAACCCATAATCCAGCATTAAATTTAATAATTTTTTCCTGGCTTCCAGGAAATGGCCTTCAGCTGCCGCAGTTAATACTTCATTGACTTCTTTCGGTTTAGCTACCGAAGCCATGGAATAAACTGCCTCGGGGGTAATTTTCTGATTCAATACCGCGCAGCTTTGCAAAATATTTTCTAATCGCCGGCAATCGCCATTACAGACATCAAACAAAGCTTGCTTAACTTCTTCAGAAATAACTAATTTTTCTTCTTCAGCAACATTCTCAATAACCGCAAAAATTTCTTCTCGGCTTAATGGCTTAAATCTAAACACCGCGCATCTGGACTGTATCGGATCTAGTATCTTGGATGAATAGTTGCACGAAAGAATAAATCGAGCCGTTTTGGTATAATTCTCCATGGTTCGGCGCAGCGCCTGCTGAGCCTCTTTAGTCAAAGCATCGCATTCATCCAAATAAATTAGTTTAAAGGGAACATTTCCTATAGCCTTAGTTCTGGCAAAGTCTTTTACTTTAACCCTGATAATGTCAATCCCCCGCTCATCGGAAGCATTCAATTCCAGAGTATTCTGCCGCCAATGTTCGCCAAATAACTGCTTGGCAATAACTAAAGATAATGTAGTCTTGCCTACTCCAGCCGGCCCGGAAAATAACAAATGTGGCATATTTTTGGATTCCACAAAGGCTTTTATTTTTTCCACAATTTCTTTCTGGCCTTTAATCTCTTTAAAATCAGTTGGCCGATACTTTTCTGTCCAGATGGCGGAGTCCATGAAGAACTGCGATGATTATTACTTTATAAGTTTTCTGATGATAAATTAAGTAAATGACAAAATTAAGTAAATGACAAAATTAAACAAAGGAAAAATCAGGTCTACCCCTGATTCCCAGAAACAGTCCATGCATAAATTATATATATTTCTGAAATACTTTAGATCCATGAAACAGAAAAACAGCATTTGGCGGGTCAAATTTAAATATGAAACTCCAGGAGAATATGAACGCAATTATGCCCAAGCTATATATATCGTCGTAGCTGATTCCAAGGATGCTGCTTATCAAAAAGCTTATCATCATTTTTCTGGAATGCCGGCATTTAAAGACCTGAACCTGTCTTCAGAATCAATTGACGCAATTATTTTTCAAATGACCGGAGCAAAAATTAAACTGCCACCGTTAACGCTGCCTGAAGACCAGCAGTTTAAGATCTCAGCAAGAATTACCCCCGCGGGGACTTTAGAATATATCGTAAAATAGGTTTTTCGCTTTTAAAGGTGGCGTTAGAAATAATTTTAGTCAGAATACTAACAATAATAAACCTTGGAAAATAGCTACTAACTCGTTCCAGGAAATGCCAAATAAAAAAACTAAGACCATGACGGCGATCAGAAAATAATAGAGAAATTTAAACACATAAGAGAAAATATGGCCTAAGGACAGAACCAGGATAATTATCACTACTATTCCCAGAACAGAAAAAGGATCAATCATTTAATTAAAAGAGACGCAATCTTATATAAGGATTTCTTTAAATAAACTCATAGGTTATTGGTTGGATAAAAAGAAAATCATAAAAAATCCCTCCTTAGAATGTTATCCTATTCGATCACACAAATCTTAATAAAAAGAGCTATTCAAGGACAATCTCTTAAATGAAAACTTTCGAAGAACTCGTTGAAGATGGGAATGGATGTGCCGTCATCCTTGCTGGTTCTGAAAGCGACCAGTTCCACGTTGATAAAATCATTAAAGCGCTGGGCATTTATGGCATTCCTTCTGAAGTACGCATCGTCTCGGCGCACAAACAGCCAGAGAAACTTATTAACATCCTGGCAGAATACGACCGCATGAAGGGACCACTGGTTTATATCGCTGCTGCAGGAGGAACAGACGCGCTCTCTGGAACAAGTTCTTTTCATTCTCACAGGCCAACAATTACCTGTCCGCCAGATCACTATAATCCCAGCGGAACAAACAACCCCCTCGGAAGCTCAAATGCCTATGTTGGAAGACCAGAAAATGCAGTAAGGTTCATCGCGCAAATATTCTCTCAGTTCAATCCTGCATTTCGGGAAAAAATTCTAGAAACTGTTGACCAAAAAATTAAAGATCTCGAAGCAAGCGACAAAGCAATAAAAGAAAGAGGATGCTAAAAAGTAGCTGACGAAAAAAGCAGTTTCAAGCTAAAACTAGGAGTTAAATCAATAAATTTAACCATTCATAAATTTAAGCCGCGATAACTACAAATTCATCTAGTTCTTCGGTTTCACCCTGAAGATAGTGATAATTCATCAAATCTCTAACATATTTATGATAGTTCATCCACGATCTTCCGCACTTTCTTCAGCATCAGCGCTGCTACCGCTAGGCACGGCGCTTTTAGAGATGATTAAAATATCTCCCACGGCTTTAGTTAACTGATGCGGCACGATAACTCCTCTGGCGCTTCCCAAAACTTTGCTTAGAAACGAATTTTTGGTAGCTTTAATTTTCCAGCCAAAAACCTTGTTTCCGGAGACAATACTGTCTTCCACATCTCCAAAATAATCTCCGGCATCAGTAAACGCCTTTAAATCGTATGTTTCCGTAACTTTCTTCATTTTAAGCATAAAAACCCACCTCGTCCGCTTTAGCACGCGTAAGTTTAAATAGTTTTCTGTATAAATTAAGATACTTTATTATCAATTAAGATACTTTATCTGTCTTATAAAATTTTAAATCCAAAAATGCCCCTAAAAATTATTGGAACCTCGCACATTGCCAAGCAAAGCGTAAAAGAAATTGCTGAGGCTATGGATAGCTTTAACCCGGAAATCATTGCCGTGGAATTAGACCGCGACCGGGCTTTAGCTTTAATGCAAAATCAGAGAAATAAAGTTTCTATGGCTGAAATTTTAAGAATTGGAGCTAAGGGCTATATCTTTGCCAAAATCGGCCAATTTGTGCAGCAAAAATTAGGAAAAATGGTAGGGATGGCTCCCGGCTCGGATATGAAAACAGCTTTAGAGCTAGCTCGAAAAAATAATCTAAAAACGGCTTTAATAGATCAGCCGATTAGAATCACACTGAAAAATTTTTCCCGGAATTTAACCTGGAAAGAAAAAGGACGATTTGTTGGGGATTTGATCAAAAGCTTGGTTATGCCTAAAAAACAACTGGAACAATTCAGCTTGGAAAATTTTGATTTACGGAAAGTGCCCCGGGCTGAATTAATTGAAACGATGATGAATTCCTTAAAGCAGCGCTATCCCTCTATTTACAAGTCTTTGGTGGAAGACCGAAACCGTTATATGGTCCGAAAGTTGGTGGGGTTGGCAAAAGAGAATCCTGAAGCCAAGATTCTGGCGGTAGTTGGTGCAGGGCATAAAAAAGGCATGGAAGAATTGTTTAACCAGTTTGATGTTTTGTAGAAAATTCAGCATAAAATTTATAAACTATAGCGGCTATAGCGGCTATAATGCCCACAACAATACAAGTAAGTGCAGAAACTAAAGAACTAATTGGAACGTTCGGAACTAAAGAAGATACTTACGAAGATATTTTAAAACGAATGTATGAATTAGCAGTAAAAGAACAACTGCGCGAATTTCTGCTATCTTCGAAAAACACCATTTCTATAGATGAAGCTAGAAAGGAATTAGAACAGGAATGGCCAAGGTTGAAATAGTTAGGTCATTGTTTGAAGAGATCAAAAAGAAGTTCAAGGCAGAATCATACGAGATCATTGATTTGTTGGAATCCCTTGAAACTTCTCCTAACAAAGGAAAACTTCTCGGCACAATCGGCGGTATTGCGATTAAAGAATTGAAATATAATAATTTTAGATTTTATTTGATCACCGATGGATTTAAGATTAAATGCATTAACAAACCAGAACTGATCGAGGCATTAATAAAATTTGTAAGAATGTCCGATAAAAAACACCAGCAACAGACAATAACTGAGATAAAATATATCCTTAAGACCATGGGGCCGAAAGGCTTTCTATAGATTATTATAGGTTATATAAATTATGGTACCTAAATTTATTTAAATTATTACACTAAGCTTCAGAATTAGCATCAAAACAGTTGTTTTTATCATTGGGGGTGATCTATAATGAAACGAGTTCTATTTGATGAAAAAAAAGGGCATTTGGTTGATGAGCAAGGGAAGAAATATTCTGGAGAAAGATTTTCTTCGGTCTCTACCAGAAGCCAGATGTCTACTCACAGCATAGAGTCGGCAATTGCATTGGCTCTTCAAGAATTAAAAACGGCTGCTATAGAGAAAAGAGCAGAGGCTTATGAGATCACCAGCGAGAATATCTCTGATTCTCGTCAGGAATACGACTCTAACCCCTATTCAGCCAGCATCAGCGCGATTTTATATCGAAAGAAGTAGGATTATTTTTAGTTAGTAATTTGTTGGTTTTTATGATTTCTGGATTTTATTTAAGTTTAGTTAAATCTAAACATCCCCGTTTCCCGATGTCCGCCAGAATATCGTTAATTTTCATGGCGATATTCAAATTTTGCCCATCAACAAAATAAGCTACAGCTATGCCAATGAGATATAACTTCCCCCCAGCAGTGGCTAACACCGGCCCGCCGCTGTTTCCTCGGCTGATCGGGCTGGTAAAAGAAAAAGCATCTCTTCGTTCCAGCCTTAAATGGTTATTCATGCCTAAAGGGAGATTTTCACTGCTGATATTCCCCGCCGAAGTAAACCGGCCCAAAGCTAGAGAATAGCCAATAGTGTAGGTGTAATCGGCAGCAGTTATCTCCCCGGAATTCCCAATCATCAGTTGAGGATTATGATTTAATGGAACCAATTGGTTATTGCGGGGCGCAGCCACTACAGCATAATCCAAGGATTCATCGGAACAAACAATTCGGCCGCCATTAATCCCGCCAACTGACAGATCGTAATTGCCAATCATTGTAGCAGCCGCGATGCTGGAAGTAAGCGCTTTTTTAATTCCTTTGCCGACTTCCAGGTCTAAAAGGGTCTCAATTCCAGCGCTGGATCTGGATATAGAAGATTGCGACAAAGAAGCGGTTGAAGATATTGTAGGGGGCATATCTACCACATGATGGGCAGTTAAAAAGTAATATTCGCCATTTATTTCCGACAATAAAATTGCGCTGCCCCGCTTGGTAAGTTCGTCTTCATAAACATCTCCAAAGTAGTTTACCTTGTACCTGGCGGAAGCTTCCACTAACTGCACGCTTTGCGCCGCTTCGGTTATTAATTTATCATTCAAAGACAGATTATTATCTTCAAATCTGGAACTAAGGCTGGCTTTAGAAATTACTGGTTCGGAATGGCTGCAAGCGCCATTCACATTAGCTGCCAACAGTATCCCTAATAAATATCTTTTAAAGTCCATCGTTTTAATCTAACTGTATAATCAAAGCAAGAGGTTAGAGTCAATATAAAAATTAGCTAAATACTGCATTTCACAAGCAAACATAGAAATCTTAAAAAGCACTTACCAGCGAACAATAAAACTAAAAAAGTTATCAAAAAAGCAGGAACCTTTATATAGTGCCTAACGCCTTAAACTGTTGGTAGTGGCAGCAGGAAGCTGAAGGTGATCTATTAAATCCAGATAAGAGAATTTAACGAAAGTAGAATTCTCTGTTAAGGTTAATAGTTTGCTTAGGAAAGTCCGCCCACCGAGCAATGGCTGCTCTCTGTAGTGGAGAGAAGGAGAAATCCTTGTTCCTGGCTCAGAAACGACACGTCCTATTGAATGGAATGATGATGGCGAAGTTTGTTGCGAAACAAATCAGTTAACCCTTTGACGTCTCAATAGGGAACGATGAAACGGCGAATACCAGCCGGTGCAAGTCAGTTTTGACGCTTAGTTGAATGCTTCCCTGGATTGTCTGAATACAGAATCCAACAAAAGGCGGCTTATGCTGCTCTACCTTTTTTCACTGAAATGACCCAGAACCGGAATTTCAGCTGAGATTCGAGATATTATCCTCGGAAGAGCCTATGAAACACTGGCAGAATTAGAGAAAACGCAAGGATACAGATTTAATATTCTTCCCAAAATTATATAAAATAAGACTTTAATTACGATTAATTATGGCTGACGATAAAATAAGATTACCATCCGGACAAGGCGGATTAACCAGGTATTTTGAAGAGTACCACTCCAAATTTGAACTCTCGCCGGGAGCTGTTTTAGTGCTTTCTATCCTAATTATGGTTATTATTATTTTATTGCATGCTTTTGGAGATAAATTATTATCATGATTCCAGGAATAAATCCTAGAAAAATGCAGCAAATGATGCGCCAGATGGGCATCCAGCAAACGGATCTGCCGGCTACCGAAGTCATAATTAAATTGCCGGATAAAGAATTAGTGATTGCCAACCCCGCCGTAGCTAAAGTAAACATGATGGGGCAGGAAACATTCCAAATTTCCGGAGAAGCGCAGGAACGTGAATTGTCAGTCGCGCCAGAGATTTCTGATGAAGATGTTAAAATTATAGTCCAGCAGACGGGAGCCAGCCAGGAACTGGCTAAGCAAAGCTTGCGCGAGCACCATGGCGATATCGCTGAAACCATTATCGCCTTAAAAAACGAGAAAATTTAAATTCTATCTCTGCTCTTCTTTATTTATACCAAAAGATTCAAAATTCCAGACAGAATTTTGTACCCTTGGTATATGAGCGAATGATTATGAGCAATAACTCTCACTTAAACAAGACTTACTTAAATAATGCCTGGCAAAAATATGAAGTAGCCAATTACCTTTTAAAAACAACTTATCCGGCAGTCAAAGACCCCAAATTATTGCTCACGGTTCTGTCCAATATTCATTCCTCGCTGCAAGAAGCTATGAACTATTTGCTTGGGCCGCAGCTAACTTTTCGCGAGAAACTAGCCGACTTACAGAGGAAAGGAATCAAAATTAACTTTATCCAAGAACTGCATGAAATCCTCGAATCCCACCAAAAAAGCCCTTTGGAGTTTACCAGGCAGAATAAATTTATTATCTGCAATGACAATTATAATCTGCGCTATTTAACGGCAGATAAAATTAAAGAGTTCTTGACCCAAAACGAGATTTTTCTTAAGAAAATTGATGCTTTATTACAGCCAAAAGAATAGTTGCAGCTAAAATTAGGTAAATTTTACAGAAAATAATAAATAGAATGACAGTTTATCCTCTCCTTTACCCTCCACATGCCCTATGCCAACGAATACTTATTAGAAGCTCGGGAAGAGCTTAAACGTCTTGAACATATCATCTATGTCAGTTTGAAGTATACCAGAACGGTAGATGTAATCAGAAATGCCTTAAACCGCATGATCGATATGTTCGACTTGTTAATTGAAGCCCTTCTGGAGAAAGCCAAAGAAGAGGGAAAATTAAGCCTTCTGCCTAAAAGCCCGGCTTTCAGAGCTACCAAAGTGCGAGAATTATACCCTGAAGACGCCAGATTGCTCGGTTACCTGGATTTTTATGCTTTCCTTAAGAATATTTTGAAACTGCCTGCCCAAAAAAGAGAAGAATTTCGCCGGCACGTTACCTTAATCGTTGAATTAGAAAACTCCACTGCGGAAGTTAATATTGACAATTTAGTTAATTGTGAACGCTATGTGCACAGCTGCTTAAAATATATCCGGCAATTAATTGAAGGCCAAATAGAAGAAGATTAACTATTTTAATTGGCTTAAAAGAACTGCCGTATTTTTGGCAGTGTTAATATCTGACTGATTCCTTAGTTAGTTCTAATTTTAAATAAATAGTTTTTATCAGTCAAAGGATTACACTATCGTATTTTTTATGCCTTAAAACAGCCAATATAAACAGTCCTCACAACAAAACTATTAAATATCCCGGTTATTTATTATCATTATAACTGTTAAAGAGGTTAAAAGATGACCAAGTTTGTCGCCATAGTGTCAGGAAAAGGTGGCGCCGGCAAAACTACTGCCACTTTAAACGTGGGCCAGGCGCTGGCTAATTATGGCCATAAAGTATTATTATTGGATGCCAATCTAGTTACCCCTAATTTAGCCATCCAACTGGGGTTCATGAATCCTGAAGGAACGGTTAATAAGTTCTTAAGAAAAGAAAAAAGCCTGAAAGAGATAACTTATCTTCATGAAAGCGGTCTCTCGCTGATTCCGGCTTCGCCTTCCTTCAGCGAGTTTCAAAAAACCAGTTCCCAGGAATTATCTAAAATCTTTAAACATCTCAACAAAACGGCTGATTTCGTTCTAATTGACGCTCCCAGCGGCTTGGGATATGAAGTAAACCAAATTCTTAAAAACAGCGATGAGGCTTTAATTGTAGTAAACCCCACCTTTAGTTCGGTTATTGATGGGCTGAAATCAATAAAATTAGCTAAGAGCAACAATACTTTGATCGCTGGAGTAATCCTGAACATGTCTCACGGAGGAAGGCATGAATTAAGCAAGAAAGAAGTAGAAGATATTTTGGGGCACCCGATTATTGCCAATATCAAGAACGATACCAAAATCAGAAAATCTCTGCATCAGCAAGTGCCCTTAACTTACAGATATCCTCGGTCCAGGTCTTCTAAAGAGTATCACAAAGTAGCTGAACAATTAAGCCACAGCCTTTCCTTCAAATGAAGACCATTCAACTTAAAAATAAAGGTTGGACTAAAGACGAAATTACTGAAGCTAAGTCTATCTTAGATAAAGCCAGGCATCATGACTTATTTTTCTCCAAGATTGTTTTCTGGAGCGCTTTATTTGTAATTGTCCTCGGAAACATGGCTTTGTCCCTGATTCTGATACCTTTTTTAATAATTTTCCAAACCTGGCTGCTTCACGTGTTAATTGTAATAATTGCTTTAATGATGGGCGCAATCTATAGTTTTTTAATCACGGATATTGGGCATTTAGAGACCAGGCACCATGTGGCTGCGAGCATTCTGGTGCCGGTTATCGCCTTGATCAATTTAGTAGTGATTGTAATTATTTCTAATAATTTCGCCAGAGAGATTTCCGCCACTAAACAGCCATATAACCAATGGCTGATGGCTGCAATATTTGCCGTAGCTTTTATTTTGCCCTTTTTATTGCATCGGTTATGGGGTTTAATTAAGAAAGAATAAAAAATTATAAATGAAAAAGATAGGGACTCAAACTATTTTCTTGTTTGAAAGTCCAACCTAATTTACATATCCCATAAATTCATCTCTGGCAATTCCTAAATTCTTCTTGATTATTTTATTGAGAAGTCCAGGACCAAGCTCTTCTCCAGCATGGTGAGGAATTGTTGTTCGTCTTCCGTCAGGATGTTTGTAGACTATATGGCTTTCAGTAGTCTAGCTATACAAAAATCCTAATTTCTCCGTTACCTTAGCTACTTCTTTTCCAGTTAACTTTGGCAATTTTGCTAAAAATTATACCTTAACTGTTTGAACTCCAACAAATTCCCCAACTATTACTGGAGTATATCCTTCACCTAAGTAAGCTTGGATCGCTTGGATCGCTTCTTTCGTTCTCTCAATAAGCTGATCCATCGTCTTTGCTTGGGTATGGCATCCTGGAAGTTCAACTACCATATCGCGCAGCAAGTATCTCCGCTGCCACGACCGATGGGAGAATATCCTACTTTTGTACATGGCCACTTAGAGTTTGAGGCATAGGGGTCTGGTTGCGCTTTGCACGCAAAAGAACAGCCTCGCACATCGCCAGAGCCAACCCACTCCAAGTGGCTTCTTGTCGTATCATAAACAAATCCGCTTGCGCAGGAAATAATTGCCTGATTTATTGGACAACCTGCCGGTGGAGAAGTGGCGCCAATGTTTTGTGGAATATAACAGTTGTATATTGGTGTGGACCATCCATCAGAAAATCCATATAGATTAATCATCTGCATCCCAGACGGGCATGAACTAGCGGGAGGATAATTTTGATCTGCTCTACACCCATAAGCGTCTGTTATTAGAGAATCACCCATAAACCCTCCACCACATATTGCCATTTCTCTTGCTGTGATTTTAGTAAAATGGTCCGCGCAATCACTTGAAGAATCTGGTATAGCTCTACTTAACCTACTTAACCTACTTAACTTTTCACTATAAGCATGACTTAAAAATTTATCTTTTTTAAAACCGTTGGACACTCTTAAATCTCTAAAATGCGCTTGTCCTGCTAATGCGCCAGTACCTTGTGTTTCTACAGTATCTATTGCTAGATCTAATTGTTCATCAGACAACCCCTCCAATTGATATTTTAATTCCGCATTAGACATTTCTTCTTTAGCGCATCCAACTATTAACAAAGAAACCATTAACAAACTAAATAAAATTAATTTTTTCATCAATTAACACCTCTAAATTTTGTTAATTTAAAGATAATGATTAAGAATTTATAAACTTGCGTTACCCCCCCCCCCGGGAATAAAAATTAACTTCCCAATCCGATAAATAATGCTCCAATAATAATCCCCATCACGCTAAGCCACTTCCATATATTCATTTTTTCTTTTAGAAATTTAGTAGCTAAGAGGCTGGACCAGATGTAAGTGGTAGAAACCAAAGGAAATAATACGCTTAATTCTTCTCGTCTTAAAGCAATAATATAAATTATTACCGATATGCCGTAGAGTAAGATTCCGCTAAACAATACTTGATTCTTAAAAATAGTTCTTAGAGAAAATTGTTCCATACCTCGTTTGATAAATAAAGCGCCGAAAGCTGTAACTATTGATCCGCCCAGCACTAAAGAAACAGAAAACAAATTAATCATTTGCCAGCTCCCCCCCCATTAGCTGATCCAAACCCAAGGATGCTTACTGAAACCAAGATAATTATTATCCCCAGCCATTTCCAGATATTCATTGAATCCGTTGCAAAAAAAATTGGCGATGATAAACTTACCCAGATATAGCCTGTAGCCAAGAGGGGAAAAAGCACAGCTAACTCACCCATCCTGAACGCAGCCATCATTAATACGGCTCCTAAAGCAAAACCAGTCATGCCCAAAATTAAATATAAATTAATATAACTTAAATAATTTGTAGAGTCAATTTTATTAGCCCCAAACTTAAAGAGAATATGCGCTGTGGAAGCAAAGATAGTGCATAGCAGCATTAAGGCTATAGCCTTAGTTTGGCGCGGCTTTATCATTTACTAAATCACTTTTTTCAAACTTCCCTTTATCTTAATAGTTTTTCAATTACTACAGCATAAGCCGGCCGGGCAATTAATACTCCAAAGGAAGTTCCAACAATGGTTGTTAAGGCAAACCCCTTCAATAACCCGGCTCCCGCCCAGAGCAGCGGCAGCATGCTGGCCAACACCGTAAAGTAAGCTCCAAGAATGATAAACATAGCGGCTTTAAGCTTTCTTTTCCAATCAGTTACCGCTTCTCCCTTAATAGTTTCATCCGTCAAAATGATCAAATGATCTACGCCGGTGCCGGCAATGATAATGATCCCAGCAATGGCAGCTAAATCTAAATTCCAGCCGACGAGGGCGGCAAATCCCAAAATAAAAACCATCTCTATGAGCAAGGTCAACGCCATCGGCAGGGCAATCTTCAGGTTGCGGTAACGAATCATTACTATGGCAATTACCGCCAGAATTACCGCCAGGCCGACATAAACGATGTTTTGCAAGAATTCTCCGCCTAAAGATGGCGAGATGGTATCAATTTTAACTATATCGAGCTTTACAGGCAAACTGCCGGTAATAATCACCGTCTGCAATTTTTTCATGCTCGCTAAACTATTAGCCAGCGCTTCTTGTTCAGTTCCTCCAGCGCCTGAACCGGAAATCTGAATTTGCGTGGTAGCTTTGCCTTTCAGGCTGCTGCCAATGCGTAGCCGGTCCACTTCCACGTCATCAAGAAATAAGACTAAATCTTCGCTGAGAAATTGTCCGCCGCTGGCTGAATCTAAAGGAATGTTTTTGGTTTTCTCAGCGTGTTTCTCCGCAGCTTCAGAACTTAAAGTAATGCTAAAAAAGAACCCGCAGGCCGATTGCCCTTCAGCAATTAATCCACAGCCCTGTTGAGGGTCTATGCCTGAACAACTGGGGGTTCTGCAGACATAAGTAATATCATTTTTTCCGCCGGAAAATACGGTCTCGCCGGCAATTTTAGCTTCAAACTTGCCTTGTTTTCCCAGCAATTCCCTCACTTCTTCCTGGGTAACTCCGGCAATTTCAATCAGAATAAAATCTTCTCCGGCTAAGTCCGCCGCCGCCCTCACTACGATATCGCTCAAGCCAAAAACATTTAACCGTTCCTGCAAACTGGCCACAATCAAATCTAAATCTTCTTCGGAAACCGGTTCAGCTGGCTGCAATAAAACTCTGGTGCCCCCTTCTAAATCTAGCCCTTTACGCAGATTGGAAGTTGGCGCGGGGGCTACTTTCAAGCCCAAATCAATTTCGCCGGTTTTGGCTTCGTGAGCCACTAAATTATACCGTTTTTGATTAGTCTCCAACCGGACCGTTTGTCCTTCAGATAAAGTATTAAGGAGGGAATAATAACTGCCTACATCAAAGATTTTGTCCCCATTTATTTTGATAATGCGTTCTTTAGCCAAAGGCGATGAGCCGGAGGGTGGATTTTCCATGCCCGCATTGGATGCCGAAGAATTTTTAGCCACGCTTTTAATGCTAATTCCTTCGCTGCCGCCAATTTGCGGCTGAATAGCTACTACAGAAAATATCACTAAAACCAATAAAGCCATTACTCTCCAGGTGGTTATTATTTCCTTAAATTTGGTATTCATCTTGGTTCATTCGTCTTTGTTTTTTTCTCCAGATACATTCTTAACAGTCCGGCATTTTGGATGTAAGTCATAATTGGATCAACCAATAATCCAATAAACAAAATAATCATTATTTGCTTAATAATCTCATTCTGCGCAAAAACCAGGGCCACAAAAACAGCCGCCAAAGTTGTTATAGTCATGGTCGCTCCGGTTTTAAGAGCCCCATAAATTCGGTCCATCATGCCTTCGTTCTGCCGTTTAAGCATTCTCGTGCTAAGCAGGATATCGGTGTCTACCGAATAGCCAATAAGCATTAAAAATGCCGCTACCCCGGCGGAACTAAGCTTAATTCCCGTCAGATTAAAAATAGCCAAAGTAACAATAATATCAGACAGGGCTGCCAAAATCACGATCAAACTGGCCATGGGCGTCCTAAAATAGAAAAAGACCACCAAGCCCATTAAGATGAAAGAAACAATTAACGCGCTTACCGTTTGCTTAAAAAAACTTCCGCCTAAAGAGGAACTGGTAATTTCTACTGTATAAGACCCCTCTGCTAAGGGCATTCTTGTTTTAATGGCGGCAACTAATTCCTTTATTTCCACTTCCTGCTGGATGGCTGACTCCACTACAATCCCGGTTGTCCTGCTGGCAGAACCAAGAGTCCTTACTGAAATTTCTTCTGCAGGAAATCTCTGCTGCAATAATTGCTCCAGTTCCGATAAGTCTGCCGACGCTGGCTGCTCAATCGTAACTGTAGAGCCGCCTTTCAAAGAAATACCTTTATGAACAAAATCTCCAGTTGCCGCATACTGGTAGCCGATCTGAATTACAGCAAACAGCAATAATAAAAAAGGAATAACCAATAGCTGTTTATATTTATCTTCGTAAACTTTCTTAACCCACATAGCCGATTCTGATTGATGGTTGATATATAAACATTTTGATTAAAGTTTTAAAATAGAAATGGTTATTAATCTGCCCTGCGCTATACTATTAAGAATAGCGCTTAACACTCAACAAAAGTTTATAAAAGATAATTATTTACTTCTTCTGTGGCATTGATTCAATTAAAAGAGGTTTCCAAGTGTTATAGAAACAATACTGTCCTCGATTGCGTGAATTTAACTATTGATGACGGCGACATTCTGGGAGTGATTGGGCAGTCCGGCAGCGGCAAGACTACCCTGCTTAACCTAATCACCGGCTTTATTGAGCCTACAGAAGGCCAGGCGGTCTACTTTTCTTCCGCCCAAGAAGAAAGAAACCTAAACCAAAACCTGCACCGGATTAAGAGGTTTATCGGCTTTACGCCTCAGCATAATTCTTTCTATCCCAAGCTGACGGTGAAAGAGAACTTGTGGCACTTCGGCCGATTGTATGGCCTTGACCGGAAGATGCTGGCCATCAACATTAGAAATCTGCTTAACTTTACCAGATTAAACGATCATGAAAATAAGTTGGCTGAAGAATTATCGGGAGGAATGCAAAAGCGGCTGGATATTTCCTGCAGCCTGGTGCATAAGCCGAAGATCTTAGTGCTAGACGAGCCAACCGCAGATTTAGATCCCATTCTGCAGAAAGAAATATTACACCTGCTCCAAGAGGTTAACAAGCAAGGGGTAACTATTGTGATTGCTTCGCACCAGCTGGATTGCATTGAGAACATTTGCAACAAGGCGGTTATTGTAAATAAAGGCAGAGTAAAGCTAGAGGGATTGTTGGAAGACCTTCGCAAGCCAGGCGTAAAAGACCATTTCACTATCAGGGTTGAGACTGATGCTGAAAAAGAAAATTTAATTGAAAGAATCAGAGTTCTGCCTATTAAAAAGATCATTGATAAAGGCAAAACTCTGGTGGTATATCCCAGAAATATTGAAAAAACTGCCCAAGAGATACTGGCCATTATTCAGGAACAACATTTAGCCTTAAATGACTTGCACTTCAAGAAAATGTCCCTGGGAGAATTATTTGAAAGAATAGTAAAAGAAGACGAAGATTAAAAAAAAGCATTTCTTCGATAATTTCGAAGGCGCTAAACAAATACAAACAAAAGAGATGCAATGATGAGAGCGTTATGGTTGTTAACGATTAAGAATCTAAAGCTGTTGCTTAGATCAAGGAGTTCAGCTTTAATTATTATTTTTGCTCCTTTGCTGATCATTTTATTGCTGGGGCTGTCTTATAATAATTCGGCCCAGTTTGGCCTGAACATCGGCGTGTATTCCACGGCTTTCACTGAAGATGTCAATTCTTTTGCGCAGGTGCTGGAAGAAAAAGAATTTACCATTACTCGTTACAACCAGTTAGAAAGCTGCATCGGCGAGATTAAAAGCAACAATATCCATGCCTGTATTTCGGTGCCGGAAAGTCTGGAGATAGCTGACAACCAGCAGAAGGTAGTGACTTTCTACGTTGATCCCAGCCGGGTAAATTTAATCGGCATTATCCAGGAAACCCTGCAGGAAAAATTCAGTTTAAAATCGCAGGAGATTTCTCAGGAATTATCCGACAATATCATTTCGCGGCTGCTGGAAACTAAAGAAACGATCATCCGGGAAGAAAGCAACTTGAATGCCATTAAAGGCAAAACGGCTTCAGCTGCTTCTTCAGCCAGTTCAGCCCAAGAAACCCTGAAAGGCGCCAGCCTTCAGAGCGGCGAGAATGATATCGTGGTAGTGAATGATACCGTAGTGGTAATTCAAAATTTATTGCAGGAAGCCAACGATTTAATTGACAATGCCAAAAGTTCGGTAAACAGCGCCGGAATTCCCGAGGATGCCGACCGGGAAGAAATACGCGGTTATTTAAATCAAGCTAAGGAAAAACTGGATTCTATTCACGGAGATAACCAAACTGGAGAACTGGCTCTTCTGCGGGAAAAACTTAACGCCGCCGCCAGCGCCATAAACAGCGCTTCTTCCAAGCTGATGGAAATTGATGCTTCCCTAAAAGATGCCAACCAGGCCTTGGCTTCCCTGCAGGCCTCCTTAAACAGTATTCGGGCCAATATTGAACGCCAGCGGGTAACCGATGCCCAGACTTTAGCATCTCCGCTGGTAAGTAAAATTGAACGGGTCAGCCAGGAAGGCACCTACTTAAATTATCTGTTTCCGGCGCTGCTGGTTTTAGTAGTAATGTTCAGTTCTTTATTATTAGGAACAACTCTGGTGATGATTGAGAAAAACAGCCCAGCATACTTAAGAAACTTTTTCCTGCCCATCCGCAGAATTAATTTCATTGTTTCGATTTACTTGACCAATGTCATTCTTACCCTGGTGGAAATTCTGGTAATCCTAAGCATTTCCTTATTCTTTTTACGCGATGCCCTGGCAGTAATTCCCAGCATCGCCTTAGTCCTGTTTTTGGCCGGAACAGTATTTACTTTCTTAGGGATGGCTGTCGGCTACTTGTTTACTTCAGAAGAAACCGGAGTGTTAGCTTCCATTTCTCTCGGCAGCATTTTATTGTTTACTTCCGGCGTAATCCTGCCTTTGGAAGGAATTACTCCGGCCATCAGACAGGCCTTAGATTACAACCCTTTTGTAGTTGCGGAAAAGCTGGTGCGGGAAATTTTCATCTTTAAAAACCCCTTAAGTTCAGCCTGGCTAGAACTGGGCATTTTAATTGGCTATGCCGCAGTATTGTTTTTGGTTATCTGGGGGATTGAATCATTATTGCACCGGCAGTTAACCCAGCGTTTCCTGAGAAAATACCACAAAAGCGCCAAAGTTAAGATCGAAAAGAAGAAAGAATTAGTTAATTCTTAAGAAAACCGTTGGTGTGTGTTGGTGTATATAACCATAGGAAACATATAAAAGTAGAATTTATTTATTTCTGATAATGAAAGTCATAATTATTACCGGCACTCCCGGCGCTGGCAAGTCCACTTTAGCTAAAAAATTGGCTCAAGAGTTAAAATTTCAAAGGGTTGATCTGCAT
Source organism: Candidatus Woesearchaeota archaeon (assembly GCA_018303045.1). Lineage (GTDB taxonomy): Archaea > Nanobdellota > Nanobdellia > Woesearchaeales > GW2011-AR9 > JAGVYX01. Next base: position 8,152 of record JAGVYX010000036.1, on the reverse strand, counting down.
AAATACTATAAAGTTATTTCTACCGGTTATAATAAAAAAAAGCAAAGCTACGATATTGATATTAAGAAATTTACCCGATTAATTAAGGAGAAGGCAAAAACGAGAAATATCATCGTTGATTCGCACATTGCGCAGTTATTGCCCAAATCGATGGTTGATCTCTGTATCGCATTAACCTGCTCTGATTTAAAAAAATTAAAACGACGGCTGCAAAACAGAAATTACTCCAAGAAAAAGATTAGGGAAAATCTGGATGCGGAGATATTTCAGGTTTGTTTGCAGGAAGCTAGAGAGAGAGGGCATAAAATTATAATTGTTGATGCTTGTAAAGATATTAATTTGAAATTGATCCATAAAATAGTTAGAGATATAAATAACGCATAAATTTTGCATAAAAATATGCTTCCATTTATGCGCGTTTCTTTTGTAGTAGACTAAAATGGCTAAACGTTTATAAATAAGCCTTTCCAATGATAAAATCATGGCCATCTCCGCTCAAGAAAAACTGCAGTTAAGAAAATTAGTTAAGGAGTTAAAAACTTATCGGGCGCCTCATACCGAGTTTGTATCAGTCTACATTCCAGCCGATTACGAGTTAACTAAAATTACCCAGCATTTAGCCGAGGAACAAGGCACTGCTTCTAACATCAAGTCGGCCGTAACCAGAAAAAATGTGCAGGGAGCTTTGGAGAAAATGATCCAGCATCTGCGAAATTTTCCACGAACTCCAGAACATGGGCTGGCTGTTTTTTCTGGAAATGTTGCTGCGGGGGAAGGCAAGCAGGATTTCCGCATCTGGAGCATTGAACCGCCTGTGCCGTTGAAAACCAGAACTTATCGCTGCGATAAGTTATTTGTTACCGACATTCTGGAAGAGATGATGATGGAGCATAACATTTACGGGCTGGTTGTTTTAGACAAGAGAGATGCTACCCTCGCCCTGCTGAAGGGAAAAACTATTGTGCCTGTGCAAAAAACCCATTCAGAAGTTCCGGGGAAATTTAAAGCTGGAGGGCAATGTTGTGTTCCTAGTACTGAAGTAAAAATAAATAATAAAGCATTTAAAAAAATTATCGATTTGAATGTGGGAGAAAAGGTTTTAACTTATAATTTTAAAAAAAATGTTTTTGAAAATTCGATTATTTTAGATAAATGGGAAGTTGAAAAACATCTGATTTTTGAGATTAAAACAAATAACTTTATAGTAAGATGTTCGGAAGAACACGTATTTTTCGTAAAGAAAAATAATCAAATACAAGAAATTCCAGCCAAGAAATTAACAATTAATGATATTTTGATTAACGTAACTGAAAACTTAAAGCTTAAAGATGAAAAAATAACTGAAATTAATAATGAGGCCGGAAAATTTAAGCTAGTAGATATTTCTGTCGGAAACCAAAACTTCATCGCTAATGGAATAATTGTTCATAATTCAGCCCAGCGTTTCGCTCGTCTCCGAGAAGGAGCTTTAAAAGAACATTTCAAAAAGATTGCCGATTATATGAAAGACCAGTTCCTGCCGCTGGGAAACAACTTAAAAGGCATAATTATTGGCGGGCCGGGAATTACGATCAATGATTTTCTGAACTACGATTACATTACCGGCGACCTTAAACGGAAAATTATCGGGACTAAAGACCTTTCCTACACCGAAGAGTTTGGCTTGCAGGAATTGCTGGACAAATCTGAAGACTTATTAGCTGAAGAGGAAGTAGCCTTAGAAAAGAAAACCATGAGCCGCTTCTTTGAAGAGTTCAGAGACAATGCTAAGAAAGTTACCTATGGCGAAAAGGAAACTCTGCGGGCTTTGGAGATGAACGCGGTGAATATTTTATTATTGTCGGAAGCCCTGCCGGAAGAAAAGATTATTGAGTTAAGCGATAAAGCAGCTGCTGGCGGCTCGGAAGTAAAATTAATTTCCGTAGAAACCAGGGAAGGCCAGCAATTAAAAGAATTGGGCGGAATTGCCGCAATATTAAGATTTGAGATTGAATAAAAAGCGGGAGATATATGGACCTCATTCAGGAATCATATTTGCGGTTGTTTCCGGAAGCTGAATTTAGTTACCTTGTTGAGCTGGAATATAATCGAAGATTAAGCGATTTTAACGCCAACATCAGATTGGCGCAGAACACGATCAAAATTAACCTGAATCTGCAGTGGAAAGACATTGACAGCGAAATTAAAATCGGCTTGATCCAGCAGCTCTTGCTCAAAGTTCTGAAAAAGAAAATGAGGCAAAATACGCCCAATATTGAATTGTACAATAATTTTATCAAAAATATCCCTTTGTTAACAGAAAAGAATAATCTGGATCCGCAACTGGAAGCATCTTTTGAAAGAGTTAATAACCAACTCCTCAGCAATTCATTGGAAAAAACCAACTTAATGTGGGGCCGGCAATCGTTCAGGAAGCTGGCTCACTACAATTTTCACAACGATTCCATAACCGTTTCGGCTATCTTTAAAGATGCCCCCATCTGGGTATTAGATTACATTATGTATCATGAAATGCTTCATAAATTTCATAAATTTCAGCATCAGAATGGAAGAAGTTCATTTCATTCTCATAAATTCAAAGAAGATGAAACTAAATATCCGAATTATAAAGAGGTAGAAACAGAAATTCAAAAATTAATTTTAGCTAAGAGAAAAACGCAAAGAACAGGATTAGGGAGGTTTTTTTGACATGGAAAAACCAAAATTAATGATTGAGCAATTAATTGAACATTATGAAAACTATTTAAATCTAGGAAATGGCGGGCATGTGGTCTGTTATTTTAACGAAAGAAGAGACGAAAACGTCAGAACGATTTATGAATTTCCTCGAGGCATTTTTTCCTTAAGAAACCTTTCCGGAAGAGCTATTCATTGGAATTATGATCCGAAACAACAGTAACCTTTAAAAATATCCTCTCGTTTTAAGCCAAGAGGCGGTTATAGAGGCGGTTTATTTATGAGTGAGATAAAATTAGTTAGTGTTGGAGTATTAAAGAAAGGCGATACCCTGATCATTGACGGAGCGCCCTGTAAAATCACTGACACGGCAACTTCCAGGCCGGGAAAACACGGACATGCCAAAGTTAACTTAATGGCCGTAGGCATTCTTGACGGCAAGAAAAGGCAGATGGTCCTGCCTGGCCATGATAAAGTGGAAGTGCCGATTATCGAGAAAAAGACCGCGCAAATCTTGTCTATAGCCGGAACTACTGCCAATGCCATGGACCTGGAAACTTATGAAACATTTGATATGGAAATACCGGAAGAATTGAAAGCTGAAGTTAAGGAAGGCAAAGAAGTGCTGTACTGGACCATCATGGGCGGCCGAGTGATAAAACAGGTGAAATAAACACATGGTTTATAAGACATTTAATTTTGTAGAAAAGAAGGGAAGAGAAAGGAATGGATCATATCATGAAGATATATCTCACATGTTTTATGCTTTGGTCGGCAATAAGTATGCTGATCAGCTTGTCAAGGGTTTTGGTTCAGATCATCAGTTAGGCGTATACGATTTTGGCAGCGCAAGCGTAGTGCTTGACGATCTCGCCGGAGATGTTACAATAATTGCCAAGGATGAAAAAAGCATTGAAAAAGTCCGATCGCAATTAGAGCGAGAATTGACAATCTCTTATTCCTTAACAGAAAAAACTACTGGTTAAATTAGAAATCATAAAATGGTAAAATTCGAAGAGGCCACCGCCAGATTAATACGGGGAATTTTTGTCTGCCGCCGCTGCAAAGCTAAAATAAGGGCGCCAAGCTTAAAAGTAAGCCAGGGCAAAATTAAATGCAGAAGCTGCAAATCTACTAAGCTTAGGCCGAAGCGCAAGAAATAAGTTCTTATAAAAATACTCCAAACAGAAAGTATTAAAAAGAATTACAATCATTCTTAAATAGATGTTAAATGCAATTATTCTTTTTGTTCTAAAATACAAATGGATCTTTTTATTCTACTTAGCCATAATTTTATTGCTGATTATTCAACGGAAGAAAATTGACGTGCAGGCAAAGTTTATTTTCTTATACCGCACGAAGCTGGGATTAAAATGGATGGATAAATACGCCAACAAATTCCGCGAATGGGTTATTCTGTCAGGATATATCGGAGTCGGCGCCGGGTTTGTTGGCTTAATAGTTATATCCGTGCTATTAATTAAAAATATTGTTGATTACTTTACTGCCGATACAGCCATCTCCGGAGCTTCTATTGTTTATCCCGGGATGAATATTCCAGGATTGGGAGTTCTGCCGTTCTGGGACTGGATTTTAGCTATTTTCCTGATTGCTGTAATTCATGAATTTTCCCACGGAATTTTAGCCCGGGCGCATAATGTGGAGGTTAAAAATACCGGCATCGTGTTATTCGGGCCAATTCTAGGAGCCTTTGTTGAGCCCAACGAACAAAAATTGCGCAAAGAAAAGGACATCGTGCAATATTCGATTTTAGCCGCTGGATCATTCTCCAACATCATTTTAGCAATAGCAGCTTTACTGCTGTTAAATTTCGCCTTTGCGCCATTGCAGGGAACAATGACTGAACCAATCGGGTTTACTTTCAACAATTACGCCGGAGAAAGAATGCCTTTTGCTCTTGCCGGAATAGCCCCTGGCGCGATTATCACCGGCATCGATGGCATTGAAACCAAGACCTTTCAGGCTTTCAGCGATGAACTTGCCGCTAAAAAAGTTGGCGAAACTGTAACTATCATTACAACAGAAAAATCTTACCAGTTAACTCTAGCGGAAAATCCAGACCGCCCCAAGAAGCCCTTTTTAGGGATTAAAGAAATCCGCAACGAATTCAGCGTTAAAGAGCCCTATACTGCCGGACTTAACCACTTCTGGTATAAGTTAATCGCCTGGTTTACCGGCTTCTTGCGCTGGACATTTTTACTCAGTTTCGGCATTGGCTTGTTTAACTTGCTGCCCCTGCCTATTGTAGATGGCGGCCGAATGGCTCAAGTTTTTTTGTATAAACTGAAGGGAATAGAATTAGGCGAGAGGCGATACCGGCAGGTCAGTTTATTTTTCCTGGCTTTATTGTTGGTTAATTTATTATTGCCTTTATTCAGCAAAATATTTTAAAAAATGTAATTGAATACTGTGGAATTAAATATTTCTGGCTTTAATCACCCGGCTAATTAATTCATACCATTGAAGAGGCATTCGCGCAATAAATGTAATTGAATACTGTGGAATTAAATATTTCTGGCTTTAATCTCCCGGCCAATTAATTCATACCATTGAAGAGGCATTCGCGCAATTGAAGCAGCTAATAATTTATCCGGCAATTTTAAAGAAGCTGCTATTTCTAAAGCTTGTTTTTTAGCGAAAGGCTGCCGGTGTTTTTTTTTATAAAGATCGATTATTGCATCCCGCAACCCATTTTTAACGTTCTTATCTCTCTGCAGATATAGCTTCTGCCGGATAAACTGGCCCTCATCCAAATTCATTCTGGGAACAATTAAAATTATTTCCGATAACACTCTCGGCGGCGGAATAAAGGCTTGTTTAGGCACTTCAGCAATTAAATTTACTTTCAAAAAAGCCGAAAAAATCGGATGCTTTAACAAGTTTACAGCAAAATTTTTAGGGACCAATAACACTGATAATTCTACCGGCTTAGCTGCGCACAAAAAATGCATTAACGGCTCGCAGATTTGATACGGAATGCTGGCGACAATTTTATTAAAATCGGTTCTAACTGGCAAAATCTGTAGAGCATTATCAATAATTATTTCTACACTATTTCCTAATTCTCTTAAAACTGGCTCAAATCGCGGATCGTTTTCAACGGCAATTACTTTTTGGCTTCTTTTTGCTAACTTAGCCGTAAGATTGCCCCTTCCTGCGCCAATCTCCAAAATTACGTCTGTTTTGGTTATTTGAGCAGTATCAACCATTAAATTGAGAATACTTTCATCAATACAAAAGTGCTGGTCTTTAGAAGCTAATGGAATAATTGATTTAGCTATAGCAACAGATTTCATAGATGCAATAATTTGTTAATAGTTAAAAATGTTCGCTGAATGTATAGTAATTGTGAGTAATTATCGAACTTTATTTCACAATTACTAATAAGTAAATGTGTGTGGATAAATGCACGAATATTTAACACATTTGCTATAAAGTAAAGTTTCCAATTGCCCAGTTGCCCAAAGCTCGTTCAGATTCTGCTGGATAAGCTGATTTAACCAATCAAACATAGATTTTCCAGAAGAATCATTATTAAAAAACGGGGATAATTTTAATCGCTGCATGGATAATCTTGAAAAGACATTGCGCAAAAAAAACGAAGCTGAATTGGAAGAAATTCTTTCGGAAGAAAAAAACATAACTGTTGAAGGGCTTGATCTCAATTCCCAGGACAAAGAACTAATTAAAGAACAATATGGAACTTTCATAGATTCCTTCGTTAGGGAAGAACTCAGGCAGCGAAACAGCTACACTTTAACTGGCGTCATTAAAAATCCGCTGCGGTCGGCATTGAATGAAATAATTGATGATCTTACATTCACTAAATATTTTCAAACCTGGAAGCGCTCTAAAGAAATAGGGTTAACTTTAGCTTCTTTTGCCTTGATTGCGCCGCCTCACGAATTGATCCATGCCGGAGTAAACAAATTGTTTGGCGGAGAAAATAAAGAGATCGTTATTAACACGCTTTATGGCGGATCTCTCTGGGAAAAAATTATTCCTGGGATTGAATCTAAAGTATTATTTCCCCTGCTTGGAGGATACGTACTGCCAGGAGAATATAATTCTACGATTCACGAATTGGCCACGCTGGTTTCACCATATCTTTTAACCCCTTTAGGAATTTATTCAGTCTTAAAAGGCAAAGAAAAAGATTCCCTAGCATTAAGAGTTCTCGGATCTGGATTAATTGCCGGCCATGCCGGCGGCATTCTGGGAGACTGGCGGAGAGCCGGAACTGTAATTCTCGAGCAGGCTGCGCAAGGAATAACGAATTTGCTCGGAACCGACGGCCGTATAGATGAAACAACTATCGGAAAAGCCGCCCTAATAATCGGAGGATTCTACGCAGGATACAAATTGATGAACTTTTCCTACAGATTAATGAAAGGAACTATTAATACTGCGAGAAATTACTTCAGTCCGGATTGAAAAGGTTAGTCTATTTTTAATGTAGTCATGGGGAATTATCCTCATAAGGCTGAATGTAAAAAAAATATTCCCTAATCATTCACTATGTTCAGCTAAATACTTTTCAGCTTCCATGGCCGCCTGGCATCCCGTCCCTGCAGCCGTTATAGCCTGCCGGTATCGTATATCTTGAACATCCCCGGCGGCAAACACTCCCGGCAGATTGGTATGCATGAACCTGTCAGCTTGCAAATAACCCTTTCCATCCAAGTTTAATTTTCCCTGGAAAACTTTAGTATTGGGCGCATGGCCGATAGCTAAAAATATACCTTCGCATTTAAAATCAGTAACTTTGCCTCTGTTGTCTTTTAATTTAGCGCCAACTCTCTGCTGCATAATTTTAGAAGCCCGGAAAGAATCTTTTCGATGTATGATCGTTATTTTGGAAGCAAATTTAGTTAGAAACAATGATTCCTCCATAGCTGAATCGCCGCCGCCAATAACGATAACTTCTTTGCCTTTATAAAACGCTCCATCGCAGGTGGCGCAAGCGCTGACTCCCCTACCTTGATATTTCTTTTCTGAAGGCAATCCTAACCATTTTGCCGAAGCGCCTGTAGCAATGATTACAGACTTAGTTTGCAGGTTTTTCCCTGAAGCCAGTTTCAATTCATAACCATTCTTAATTGGATTAAATTCTGAAACCAAATCATTTTCAAATTTAGCGCCAAATCGTTCAGCTTGTTTCTTGCACAATTGAACTAATTCCGGGCCTTTAATCCCCTCCGGAAAGCCGGGAAAATTTTCTACTTCCGCCGTTAAAGTTAATTGCCCGCCGTCTTCCGGCCCGGAAATAACTAAGGGATTCAAGTTAGCTCTGGCTGCGTAAATGGCTGCCGTGCAGCCGGCGATGCCGGTTCCGAGAATAATCAGGTTATCCATAATCTTTATTTTCTTTGATAACCAATTCCGACTCCTAGGGAAATTACAGTTGGGAAAAATCCTGCCAGCGCCAGTAAAAGACCACACGCTGCATTGAAAT
>JAGVYX010000043.1 GCA_018303045.1 Candidatus Woesearchaeota archaeon | reverse complement strand
AGTCTAAAAGCATTTTTGAGATTAACACAATCTGTATATCGTAACTTTCCATCTTCCGCAGGCAGTTTCAACTGTACCCAAATTGGGGACAGTTCAAGTTGGATAAATTCTCTGTCTTTAACCTTCCCCCAGTATTGCCTGGGTGTTGGACTATCTGTTAAAACTTCAACTATATCAACAACAGAATAAAACCACCCATTATTGTACCAAAGCCTGCGAATTTTCCTGTCCTGAAAAACAATAAGCCCTTTTTGAGCTTCTTCCACCATCTTAATCATTCAAAAACAACCTTATTTAAATACTTTCTTCAAGTGAATTTGCCTCAGATTCATTTAGAGCCTATCTCCGTAGGAGCCAAAAGCCAAGCAGGCCACGACGTGGTTCGGATAACGCCGCCAGCCTATCGAGACAGGTTCTTAAATTACAGTAGACTCTCTAAAAACAATTATCCAACATAACCAGCCTTCTCATCCTTTATTTCTTTAGCTCTGGCTGAACTGAAATAATCCTTCAATTCATCATATACTTCTTCAATTTCCTTGTCTACGGAAGGCTTTACTATTTCCAGGGCGGCAATAAAATGGTTCATTGTTACTTCCTTAGCCTGAATGTTCTCCCGCAGGGCCACCATTGCCGCTTCCCGGCAGACACCTTCCAAATCAGCGCCAACGTATCCTTCCGTTTCCGCAGCTAACTTATCAACATCCACATCCGGGGCTTTGGGCATTTTAGCGAGATAAATTTCCAGAATTTTTTTCCTCGCTTCCTCTTTGGGAACTGGCACCAGAATTACGCGGTCAAACCGCCCCTGCCTCAATAAAGCCGGGTCCAGGATATCCGGCCGGTTGGTGGCAGCAATAATAACTACATCATTCAGGCTTTCCAGCCCGTCCATTTCCGTGAGCATCTGGTTTACTACCCGCTCATTAACTTTGGATTCGCTGCTGGAACTTCTTCTGGGAGCCAGAGCGTCAATCTCATCAAAAAATAAGATTGTCGGCGCAGTCTGCCTGGCTTTACGGAAAATCTCGCGCACAGCCTTTTCTGATTCACCGACCCATTTGCTTAATAAAGACGGCCCATTCACTAAAATAAAATTGGCTTCGCTTTCTTTGGCTATCGCTTTGGCCAGCAGAGTTTTACCGGTTCCCGGAGGGCCGTATAATAAAATTCCCCGCGGCGGCCGGATGCCCATTCTTTGAAATACTTCCGGTTGTTTCAGAGGCCATTCAACTGCTTCCTGCAGTTTTTCTTTCACGTCAACAAGCCCGCCAATATCTCTCCAGCCGACATCCGGAGTTTCTACCAGCACTTCCCTCATCGCGCTGGGGCGCACTACTTTCAGGGCTTCGATAAAATCTCGCTGGGTAATCATCAGTCTTTCTAAAATTTCTTTAGGAATGGCCTGATCATCCTCTACGCCCTCAATTTTTAATTCCGGAAGAATCCTTCGCAGCACGATCATGGCTGCTTCCTTGGCTAGAGAATTCAAGTCAGCGCCGACAAAGCCATGAGTGACTTTAGCTATATCTATCAGGTTTACATCATTAGCCAAGGGCATCTGCCGGGTATGAATCTTTAAAATATCCAGCCGGCCTTTTTTATCAGGAACGCCAATTTCAATCTCCCGGTCAAATCTTCCCGGCCTGCGCAAAGCCGGATCGAGCTGGTTGGGAATATTGGTGGCCGCAATAACAATTACCTTGCCGCGGCTCTTCAAGCCATCCATCAATCCCAGCAGCTGAGCTACTACGCGTTTTTCTACATCTCCCCTGGTTTCTTCCCGCTTGGTGGCAATGGCGTCAATTTCATCAAAGAAAATGATGGAAGGGGCATTTTGTTCCGCTTCTTCAAATTTCTTTCTTAAGTTAGCCTCGCTCTCCCCGTAAAATTTACTTATTACTTCCGGGCCATTGATCAGAATAAAATGAGAATTGGTTTCAGAAGCTACCGCTTTGGCCAGCAACGTTTTTCCGGTTCCAGGAGGGCCATGAAGAAGAACCCCTTTGGGAGCTTCAATGCCTAACTTTTCAAAAATTTCCGGATGCTTCAGCGGCAGTTCCACCATCTCCCGGACTTTTTTAATTTCATCGCTTAAACCGCCGATATCTTCATAGTTAATCCCCAAAGCCAGTCCCTCTTCCTCTTTGATGTCTACTGCTTGAGGATTAAATTCAATTTCTGTATCTTGGTTAACCACCACTATTTCTTTCTTGGGATTAGTATCTACTACAATAAATTTAAGGTCGCTAAAACCAAAGCCGGGAAACTGGTCTTCCATTATTGAGAAAATATTTTCAATATCCCCGCTGCGGAAATCGGTTCTTCTCCGGCTTCCGCGGCCAATAGAAACAATATCACCCTTGATGAGGGCTTTTCCTAACAGCCCCTGCCTGAATAAATGCGGCGAGGCTTTCACCACCACCCCTTTGTGAGCTGGAGCAATAGAAACTCGTTTGGCTGGTTTAACTACAGCTTTGGCAATAGTTACAATTTCGCCGATAGATGTGCGGGCATTTCTCCGGATATTGCCATCCATGCGGATAATATTCAAACCAATGTCTCCCGGATAAGCCCGATCAACAATGGCTGCGGCAACTCGTTCGCCTTTGATGGTTACCACGTCGCCGGAATTTACTTCAATCTGCTTCATATAATTGGAATCAATCTTAACAATGCCTTTGTTAACATCATCCTGTACAGCTTCCATTACTTTTAGTTTGATTTCTTTATCCATAGCTATTTCAAGCATTTTTTAGGATGGACACTATATAAAATTTATGGTTAAAAAATGATTTATGAGCCAATAAATTCGACTAATTAAATTTAGAACTAAACAGGATTTTAGAATTAAAAAAAATATAAGAATAGAAACCTGAAATATTCCTTCAATGCCTGATTATTTCTTAGAAACAGGCTTATTAGTCTCTTCAGTTATTTTGTTTACTTTCGGCAAAGGCAGAGGGCTGGGCAAACTTAAATCTTCGCTGATTTTAATGGCCTGAATATTCCCTTTATGCAGGGCAGCATTTACTACGTCTTCCATTACATCTAAAGGAATTTTCTTTCCATTTTTCCATTCCTCCAGAACTTTAGACACCTTTTTTTCATCTTCAACATACAAGACCTGGCCTTCCACTTCCATCTTTCCCAAATCCGGTTCATAACTGCAGTTAAAAGCAAAAGTGAATTTTAAACCCTTTTTTCCAGGAATATCAAATTTCATATCTTCCACATTGGTTATGGAAACATTATTATTGATCTTAACCTGTCCGCCTTTGGCTTCCAAACTGCGATGAGCGGAAACCTTATGCACATTGATTTTAACTATAGTCATACTAAACCACCTTTTATAAGGATATAATTTTATAATATAACAAAAGACACAAATAATTGTTTAAAATAGTTGTATCTCTCGGAATATAGCGCAGGTAAATGATCAAATAATTATCTCCTGCTCTATAGATACAATAGAACTAAGCGTTTACCTTATAAACTTTATTGGTTTGGAGAAGGGACATCATCACCAGAGATAAAAATATAATTAATGACTAATAAATATAATTAATGACTAATATAATTTAGTGACTAAAAGTAGGTTAACCCTCCCTAAACCATCCTTCTCCCTTAAATTTGAACCTAACCTATCTCTTTTCTGCAGCCACTTTACCTTCTGTTTTAATCTGCGGTTTTTCAAAATGACCGGTATTTTTATCAAAATTTTCTGTATACCTGCAGGAGGGAAACCCCGGACAAGCCAGAAATTCACCATAAAATGACTTCCTAACCACTAACTCTTTGGCGCATTTGGGGCAATTCTTCTTAATTTTATGCTGCTCGACCTTTTTAGCTTCTTTAGCTTCTACAGCAGAAACTTTGGTGGCGCAATCAGCCTTTAAACAATAACTCCTAAGCCGTTTTCCCTTAACTGCTGCTCCTTTAACTGCTACTTCCACAATCGGATAATTGTCATGCGGGCAAAGCTTATCTGTTCTTTTAACCAGTCCGGAAGGAATTTTAAAGATAGTTTTACAGGCGGGATAGGAATCACAGGCCACAAAACGGCCGAATTTCCCAAATCGGATCATTAATTTTCCTTTTTTGCATAAATGACAGGCGCCAATATAATTTTGCTCATCCTGAGTAGCTCGAACTGAACCTAACAATTCTTTGCCAATTTGCGCCTCTTTCTTTTGAAAGTTTTCCAATAATTTTATTAAACTTTTTTGGGCTCTTTCCAGAACCTTATCGGGCTTTTCCTTGCCCTCCCTAATTTTGTCCATATCTTCTTCAAATTCCGCGGTTAATTGCTGATCCAGAATCGTTGGAGCATATTTTTCCAGAATCGCCGTGGTTTCTTCGCCAAATTGGGTTACTTTAATCTGCACTCCTTCAATGTATCCCCGTTTAAACAGGCGGTCTAAGATGTCTGCTCGCGTAGCTTTAGTCCCTAAATTTCTTTTTTCCAACTCTTTGATAATTGAACTTTGATTATACCGGCTGGGCGGCTGGGTTTCCTTATCTACTTGCTCCAGTTTCTTAATTCTAACCTGGTCGCCTTGTTTCATTTCCGGCAAAGTTAATTCTTCCAGCCGAACATAGGGCTTATAGAAACGGTGCCAATTTTCTTCAATAGTTCTGGTTCCTTTAGCCGTAAACAATTCCTGATTAACATCCAGAGAAATTTCCATCGTTTCCCGAACTGCCGGCTTGGCAAAAGTCGCTAAAAAGCGTTTAACAATTAAATCATAAATTTTTTTATCTTGAAGTCTTAGATTTCCAGGAACTAGTCCGGTGGGATAAATTGCTGGATGGGCAGGATCAGTTTTGGGGCCGTTGTTAGGCTTAAGCTCCTTCAGTTTTAACAATTCCCCGCATAATTGGCCATAAGCAGACTGCCGGCTTAACTGTTTAAGGATTTTTTCAAATCCTAATTTAGGATCTAATTTTTGCGAGGAAGTTCTGGGATAAGAAGTCAGCCCGGCTAAATACAGGCTTTGGGCAATATCCAGGGTTTGTTTAGGAGTAAACTTAAACTGGGCATAAGCTTCTGACTGTAAACTGGTTAAATCAAAGGGAGTTGGCGGAGCTTGAGACCGGATACTAGCTTTAACATTGGCAACCACCGCCAGTTTCTGACCTTTAACTTTAGACATGATTTGATCTGCATCTTTCTTATTGGTAATCCTGCCTCGATGATGAGCCCCTTCCAGAAGCTGATTCTTAAATTCGCCTTGGAGCAATATTTCCCAGAACGGTTCAGGCTTGAAATCTCTAATCTGCCGTTCCCGTTCAACCAGTAATTTCAGAGCCGGCCCCTGCACTCTTCCAGCTGACATAACTTTAAATGACCCGGCAGCCTTTACTGAAGCAGTTAAAGCCCTGGATAAATTAATCCCGTAAAACCAATCCAATTTATGCCTGGTTTCGCCGGCATTAGCCTGCCCCCAATCCAAATGCCTGTTTTTCTGTTCATAAGCCTCTACTAAATCAGGTTTAGTCAGCGTAGAAAATTTCATTCGATTAGCATCTTTTCTTTGGCAGGCAAACCGCACCACATTTAAGCCAATAACTTCTCCTTCGACATCAAAATCACAGGCAACGGTTATTTGTTCAGATTTCTTTGCCAATAAGGCAATAGTGTCAATATAATCTTTAACATAAGCTAACTTCGGGGAAGTAAGATACGAGGCCTGCCATTTAATATCAAAAATCGGATAATACCAAGCCTGCTTTTTGGCTTCTACCAGCCCATATAAATGGCCTACGGCTGAAGTTACAATTATTTTAATCTTTCCATGTGTCAATTCATAATAAGAAGTATTCTTATTCTTTTTTTTTATTAATTTCGTATCAGCCAAAGCTTCAGCTATTTTTTGCGCGGAGGAGGGTTTTTCACTAATAATTAATTCGACCATTACATTATGTGTTTTGTAGATTATATAAAAAGGTTTGGATTTGAATTACTAATCATCTTGACATTAAATTCATCATTCTTGTAGGATTTTAATATAATATGCTCAGCCCAATCGGTAACTGGAACTTCCACTAAGAGTTTTCGGTTAAGGAAATCATTTAATTGCTCATTATCATTAAAAAGCCCAATGCAGACAATGGAATATTCTCCAGAACAGCGATAAACCTTGGTGAATTCAGAGAATTCCGATAATTTTTGCAAAGAGGAGGCTAAAGAATCCGGCCGAACATTAATGGAGAAAACTACCTCAATATTTTTTCCAAAATGATTCGGTGAAAGCTTCACCGAAAAGCCCCGCAAATATCCGCGCTTCTGCAGCCTGTCAATTCGATATCGAATGGCATTTTCTGTTAACCCTAGATGTTGAGCGATTACCGAAATGGGAATGCGAACATCTGCATCGAGAACCTGCAACAACTTTAAATCTTTTTTATCCATTAAAAAGCCAACAGGGCGTTTATTTAAGTATTTTTCTGATTCCTCCATTTTATTTTCAGATTCCTCAATTTTATAAAAGATTTTTCTCAGTATCATCAAGAAGCGTTAATATAACATTGCATTGTTCAGCTTTTGAGGTGAAATTTATGGCTAAATGTGAAAAATGCGGTGAAGAGTATTCAGATAATACAGAACATGTCTGCTCTTTAGAGAAAACAGAAGAGAGCCAAATGGGCTCTGAAGAGAAACCAGCAGAAAAAACCGGTGAAGATCAAATGAGTTCTGAAAATGAAACTGGCGGTTCCAGCGAATGAATCTTTTCTTTAATTTATACCAAAAGACTCAAAATTCCGAACAGAATTTTGTGCCTTTTGTATACACGAAAATAACAGATTATATTTTCGGTACATGAAATGAAGAAAATA
>JAGVYX010000054.1 GCA_018303045.1 Candidatus Woesearchaeota archaeon | reverse complement strand
AAGTATTTTATTTGAAGAATTTGGAAGAGCATTTATCGGAAAACTTGATCCGAGTGTACAAGAAAAATTCGCGTATGAGAACGCTGAGGAATTAATAGCCACTGTAAGTTAAAGTGAAATTAACTTATGGAATTAACAGAAGTTTCAAATGGGTGGCATCTGGGCTGAGGCACCCCACATCCCGAGCAGGTTAGGGTAAATTTTTAACGGAGTATACAATTTTGGATTTGAAATTTTGGTCGACTGCCGTTAGGATTGTTGTCGAAAAATCAACGGAATCAATAAGCATAATTACCTTACAAAAATGGAATATATCGCCAACTAATCAACCATCTTCCTAACCGCCATGGTCGCATAGCTTCCTTTGGGCAAACTAAAGCTTACTTTAACTTTTTTCTTTCCTGAATTCAAATCATCTTTTTCAGAGTTATTAATTACTAAGTCTTTAACCTCCACAAAAACAGTTCTTAATTCTCCTTCAGCAGAAATCTCCGGAATGGGCTTGATAATGAAATCATTTGAGGTAAGTTTTTCTGTTTCCATTATTTTTTCTATAATCTTCTTTAATTTAGTATCTTTAAGGCTATCTAACCCAAACCCTAATAATGGGATTTTTAAATCCGGATCATTCTCATCCGTAAATACAAATTCTCCCAACGAATAATTTATTTTATTAGTGATAACATAATTTTGCTCAAAATATCTTTTAACAGTTTCATTCCATAAATAGCTTTGGTAGGCATTAACATATAATTTTAGCAGCCTGGTGGATAATTTTTTTAAAGCTCCAACGGTATCAGAGGGCTTTAGTTTCAAATAGTTCTTGCATTCCAGATTATTAATTAATAAAACGGCTGTCTTAAACTCTTTTTTGACTAATAATCGCCCGATCTCGCAATTTTTTCCAGAAAATCGCTGCTCATCAAAATAATTTTCCAGACAATTTATGTTATTAATTTTTTCCTTCTCCAGATTTCTGATAACGATCTCAAAGTAATTTCCTAAATGCGATCCTAAAGTTATTGGCTCATCGCCGCAACCAAGAAATTCTAGTTTGATATTATTAAAATTTAATTTTTCTATTCTATTTTTATTAACTTCCTTAAAAGAAATAGCCTGTTCAGTAAGGGCTTGTTTATCCTTGTTTCCAGCAAAGCCAATTTGCTTTTCTTTAAGATGCAAAGTTTTAGCTAGTTTTCGGATGATATCCGAAGTATTATAATTTTTTTTAATTAATCTATAATAAAGATACCGGCCTTGGCCTTTAAATTTTGGAGAATTAATTTCTCGGACAATAAAATCTTCCGGAAGTTGCTTTAATTTGTGCATTTATTATCAAGAAGGCGGCAATTTTATAAATGTTGAGGGGTAAATGCTTAATCTTTATTTTCCGCTCCTGTTCAGCCATTAATGATTCCAACCGGGATTGGGAATACCTGCTAACATCTAAACATTGCTTCAAACCAAAGACTAAGGCTAATGGAGCAACCAAATAAGAGAGATCTGTTTTAAGAGATCTGTTTTGATAGTTTGACTCTACTCATTCTACCACTTCACCTACAATACTCCTCAGCATATAACCAGCCACTTTAATCTTTATTTTCTGGCCTAAAGGCAACCGCCCCTTCACTCCAACCACTAACGGATAAGTGGCCATCTGCCGGCAGAAAGTGGTTTTGCCGTCATACATTTCGGTATAAACATCAGTCAAAATTGTTCCTTTAGGCAGAATCTTGGCCAGCATCGGACGATCTATCTTTTGCCTGATTTCATTGCGCCATTTCCAGTATAAATGCTTATTCTTTCGCAAATACTTATTGCCACCATGTTTTTCCAGATAAGTATTGGGCAAAACCGCAACCTGCCGGATGTTAATTCTCCGTAATAACAACCCCCGATCAATAATTTTCTGCAGCATTTCCATATTTTTAGAATTAGTATCTTTAGTTTCATTCAATAATCCAAAAATAATATTTATTCCCGGCAAAAATTTAGGCAGGCCGTTTCCTCCGCGTTCCGCGCCATGCTTATTGATTATTTCCACAGCCTTGTAAGCGATAAGTGGGGAGGTATTTAACAAATTAGCCTTAACCACCCCAGAATCAAAACTCTCTACGCCAAAAGCCGCAATATTTCCCGGAGTGCAGTATTTTACAATCGCTGCGGTAATTTCTTCTCCTCCCGGTTTAACTACAGAATTGGGATTAACATTATCAATATGCAGCAATTCCAGATCAGGACATTGTTCACGAATCTGCCTTAACATTTCCATCGGCCGGTCGGAGGCATAAAAATCCGCCTGCTTGCCCAAACGAAAAAATCTAGCTCCCAAATCATAAAATAATTTAACTTCTTCAACCACTTCTTCCATAGGCCGGTTAATAAATTTGCTCTTTATCGGTTCGGTGCAAAAACTGCATTTGCCAACATTGCAGCCTCTGCCCGTTTCAATTTCAATAACCCGGCGAGCTGGAATTTGCTTAATAATGCCCCTGCTTTCCTGAATAAATCCCTTTAATTCTACAAAGGAAAAATTGCAGTTCTTAATTTCATCAAATAGGCCTAAATCCTCCTGTTCATAAAATCTGCCGCCTTCCAGCTGCGTGCCAAAAATTGCCGGGCCGGTTAAGATTTTTTTCATCGGCAGGCCTTTAATTAAGGGGATAACCTCCCGTAAAGCGCCCGGCAGAGCCGTTAAATATTTCCCCGGCACATGAACGCCCATAATTACAACCAATACCTCCGTAGAAGACAATATTTCTCGAGCATCATTAATGGTAGTATTATAAATCAAGATCTTAGTTTTTTCTTTAACCGAAACTTCTTTTTTAATGCCGCCATATTTCTTCCATAACCGCAAATCATCAATGGTTAAATAAGCTACCTGATGCCCTTCTCTGTTCAATTTGCCAAAAAGATATCTGGGATAGGTGCCTAAATAGGGCGGCACTCCTAGTCCGGAAGCTTCATCAGTATAACAATCAAGGAGGGTATAATACATCAGCTCAACTTTAATTGCCGCCATTATAAATCTTTTCATTTCTTTTTAGTAGTAATTTTACCGCTACCTTTATAATTAAGCGCTATAACTAAGTGCTTAAAGGATACTGCTATGGTTTACCTGCTGATTGCTTTAAAAGAACCAGACCGGAATAACCGGTTATTAAAAGAATATACCAAAAGACTCAAAATTCCGAACAGAATTTTGTGTCCTTTGGTATACATCGGCCTTTCAAACTTTAGTTGCGGAAAAACCTATAACCTACTTTTGTCCGCAACTAAATCATCAAAAAGAGCATAATGTATATAAATCCAGATTCATTTTGTTAAACCATGGATTTTAAGAAAGAAATTATCTTATTATTAGCTAAATCAACTAAATTGCCTGTACCGGAAATCGAGCCATTAATCTCTGCGCCTCCAGATTCCAAGTTAGGCGATTATGCCTTTTCCTGCTTCAAATTGGGCGGCAATCCTAAAGAGGCGGCGTTAAGGCTGAAAGAAAAAATTAAGCTTCCTAAATTTCTAGCTAAATTGGAAGTAGTTGGCCCTTATCTTAATTTTTTTGTGGATAAAACAACCTTAGCTGAAACGGTTTTAACTGAAATAAAACAACAGAAAGCCAATTATGGCAAAAATGGTAAAAATAATGCAGGTAAAAAAATTGTTCTGGAATACTGCGGGCCGAATACCAATAAACCGCTGCATTTAGGGCATATGCGCAACATGGCTTTGGGCAGCGCGATGGTTAACTTGTTGGATTTTCAGGGAAATAAAGTTTCTCCAGTTAATATTGTTAACGACCGGGGGATCCATATCTGCCAGTCCATGGTGGCTTATCAGAAATGGGGAAAGGATAAGCAGCCGGATAAGAAAGGAGATCATTTTGTGGGCGATTATTATGTCTTATTTGCGCAGAAAAATAAAAAACAGCCGGAATTAATGAAAGAAGCTCAAGAATTATTATATCAATGGGAGATGAAGAACTCCAAAGTTTTAAAATTATGGAAAAAAATGAATTTTTGGGTGTTAAACGGGTTTAAAGAGACCTATCAGCGTTTTGGCATCGCTTTTGATCGGGAATATTATGAATCAGAATTATATGAGTCAGGCAAGAAAGTAGTCTTTGCTGGATTGAAAAAAAGAGTTTTTGTCAAAGATGATAACAAAAATATTGTTGCTCCTCTAGAAAGTTATGGGCTGCCAAATAAAGTTGTCCTTCGCTGCGACGGAACCAGTGTTTATATAACTCAAGACCTCTATCTGGCTGAACAGCGCTATAAGGATTATAAGTATGATCAATCCCTTTATGTCGTTGCTTCAGAACAAAATCTGCATTTTAGGCAGTTATTTAAAATTATTGAATTGCTGCAGAAGCCATTTGCTGGAAAATTATATCATCTAGGTTATGGATTAGTTCATTTGCCTTCCGGAAGAATGAAATCCCGTGAAGGCACGGTGATTGATGCTGATGATCTCATGGATGAAATCTCTTCTTTAGCCCTAAAAGAAGTTAATGAGCGCTATCCTAATTTGTCTCAGAAAGAGAGAGAAGATCGAGCTGAAAAAATCGGGTTAGCAGCCATAAAATTCTATATGCTTAAAACCGATCCAGTTAGAGATATAGTCTTTAATCCGGAAGAATCCTTAAAATTTGAAGGCGAAACCGGCCCGTATCTGCAGTATACGTATGCCCGCGCCAGCTCGGTATTAAGAAAAGCTGGAAAAGTTTTAGGAAAATTGAATTATTCTAAATTGGATTATTCTAAATTAGCTGAAATTAACGAGCATAATTTAATATTATTGCTTTCCAAATTTCCAGAACAGATTAGGGATGCCGCCCAACAATACAAACCCCACCTGTTATGCCGATATTTGCTGGATTTGGCGCAGCAGTTTAATGAATTTTATCATGCTCGGAAGATTATTTCAGATGATGAAAAATTAATGAAAACCAGATTGGAATTAGCCAGCGCAGTAAGGCAGGTATTAAGTCTGGGCTTGGGATTATTGGGAATTAAAGTGTTGGAAGAGATGTGATAATTTTTTATGAAATTAACTAAGATAAACGTATGAAAAAATTATTGCGTCAGCCTGGCCTGAAGATAAAAATCGCCTACGATGGAATGTATAGATAATTCTGATGATTAGAGTATATTTTAGTAGGAGTTATCTGATGATAGATAATTAAAATAATGTATCCAAATCAAGAGAATTATCTATATTATTAAATTCGAACTAAATGAAAGGAGCAGAAATCGCTGTTTCTTTAAATGAAAGGAGCAGAAATCGCTGTTTCTTTAATTGTTTATCTAAATCCAAGGTCTGCAGTTGAATCTGCATCTGCCGGAATCAGAAGTTTATCCTGAAGAATTTCTACTACGGCTGGTTTATGAAAGGTTTTTTCAGGAGAATGTATCTTAGACAACTAGCGGGTTATTAAACCAGCAGGCTATTAAATCAACCAAAAATAATCTAAACTCTTTTAAGATTTCTAATTTTCAGGCATAGTCTTTAATATTATTCTGGTAAACCACTAACAATTTTCTGATGATATTTTCTTTAGAATAATTATCTCGGAGAATCTTAAGTTTAAAGCCAATTTTTTCTCGGGGGTTAAGAATTTCTTTTATTTTTTGATTTAACTGCAATATGTTGCCAGGTTCAAATAAAAATGGATTAGATTGGACTGTTTCTGAAATAGCTCCAATCTTAGATGCTAAAATAGGAATTTCTTTACTTAAAGCTTCAATCGGAATTCTCCCGAATGGTTCGGGCCATAATGAAGGATAAACTACCAAATCGTATCGCAGATACAATTCTTTAAGTTTTTCTGGAGGGACGGGATTATTAATTGCCGCATTAAGATTATTTTTAATAATATATTGATTAAGTTCGTTTTTTAAGGGGCCTTCTCCATATAAGTCGCAGCGGTAGGGCAATCCTTTTAGGGCTTGCAATAAAATTTGCGGCCCTTTAAAATTAGTTAAAGAACCTAAATACAATATCTTGGGTGGATTGTTTTTAATTTTATTTTTTTTAGTTGTTTTCTCGCTAAAATCAAAGGCATTGAAGATTGTCACGCTTTCTAATCCCTGCTTTTCCAGAAGATCTTTAACATAATTACTGATTGCAATTAACCTGCAATATTTTAGGGCTGTATTAAGTTTCCGATAGTAATTATAAAGATAATTACAAAATAATGGATTGTATTTTAAATACCATTTATGTTTCATTTTACCAATCTCTGAAGATTTTCTTTGACATTTTCTAAATTTATTAAATGAGCAAACAAAAGGGCATTCCGCTTTTCCGTTATACATTCTATCGCCTTTAGGACAGAGCGCCGGATAACTTTCAATGGTGGCAAATAAGGGTATTTTTAATGGGGCAAGATCTTTAGCAGCTATTACGCTTGCGCCGATAAAATGAATTAAATCAAACTTTTTGGTTCTGCAAATTTTTTTAACCTCTTTAACAATTGATTTAGGAAAGAATAGAGATCTCTTCCAATTTTGAATAATTAAATGAGGATTTCTACCAGTAGTTAAATTTCTGTATATTCGAACTCCCATTATTATTTCTGATTTCTTAAGGCCAGGCTGGTAAGAAGTTAAAACTACTACTTCTTTGCCTAGTTTAGCTAAAGTTTCCGCGACCAGGGCTAGATTAATCTCGCCGCCGCCCATTATTGCTGGTTTATAATATTCTGAAATACATTGACTATTTTAGATTATATTTAATCATTGACTATTTTAGATTATATTTAATCATTGACTATTTTAGATTATATTTAATCATTGACTATTTTAGATTTTATTTATGCAACACCGCATATTAAGTATAGTTGTTTATAATGGTTCTGTGCAATTTTAATTCACTACATTTAAAAACGGTTTGACCGAAGCAAAGGCATGAAAAATTATTTAGAAAGCTTGTATTTAGGGTAAGTATTGTTTTTGTTATGACTATTTTGGCTTCAGCCACAGCATATCTTCCCAGAATCGTTATGGTTCGGAAACTAACTGCCGAAGAAGATGGGCTGTTTACAGCTGTATTTACATTTTTTCCATAGTTGAACTTACTTTCCACCCTACAGGGTAAACCTAGAGTAGCGGTTATTTTACTTAAGACTTTCTACTAAGCATATGTGCATAGCTCATTTTTGGCTCGTCGACAAAATGGCCGCAATTTTCACTGATTGTAAACGGACATTTATAAACCTTCGACGACAGACTAGCTATGCACGTACTACTAAGCCGTTAAAATGCCGGAGTTACTTTCTATAAAAGACCCTATTTTTTCTAAAAATATAGTAAAACATTCCAGACAGAGAAAAAAATAAAATTATAAAAGTAAATATAGAAAAAGATAACGATCTTTCCATTAAAAAGATTAATGCCGAAAATAAAATAGATAATAATATGCTCTATCCTAGAGAATAAAGAATTTGTTTAGCCCTACTTTTAACAACTTCCATTAAACCACCTTAAACCCTTTAGCGGTTAAAATCTTGGTTACCGAAGCATCAATATCTGTTATAGAAATCTCGCCGGATTGCGCAGCCGTTTTAACAATTTTAATCATGCGGTGAATTTCATTGGGATCAGAATCAAAATTTAAAATTAAATCGTTGCCGGCTTTAAAAACAGCCACATACATTTCTTCCAGGGAACGGTAAAAATTTTTTAACCCCAGCATGTGGATTTCGTCTGAAATAATCAGGCCGCCGTACTGCTGCTTTAATTCACCTAAAACTTTCCGGGAAACTACGGAAGGAACCTGTTCAGAGTCGATAACGCCTTCGGTGATGATATGGCTGACCATCACGGCTTTTACCGCGCCTTGTTTTATAGCAAAATTATAGGGAGCTAGATCGCGCTCGTCAATGCGGGCATTAACAATAAACTTGTGGGGATCTCTAACGACGAGAGTCTTGCCGGGATAATGTTTCATAGTAGCTAAAATGCCGTAACCCTGCAATCCATTAACGTAAGCCTGCGCTAGTTCAGAAATCTGCCGCTCATTGCCTGGAAAACTGCGGCATTTCCAAATCTCGTCTTCTAAATCCACCACCGGGGCAAAATTTAAATTTACACCAACTTCTTTCAGGAATTTCCCTTCTTCCACTCCTTTCAGGTAAGCTCGATTGGTATTATCAATCTCCGCCGCTGGAGTAAAATTTCTAAAATTCAAAAAAGGATTTACACAGCCTTCCAAATCCACAGTTACAAAGAACGGGACATGCAGACCTTCCTGAAATTGGCTAATTTGGTCTTTAAATACTTCTTGGCTTTCCCGAGCAAACAAATGCACGCCCCCAACCTGCAGATCTTTCCAAGCCTGCAGATTGTTAATATTCCCCTGCACAATGAGCATCTGAGCTATTTTTTGTTCTAAGGTTAAAGAGTCCAAACTTATCGCTCCCTGAGTGATCCTAACTTCCGGCTGAGCCAGTATAAACAAGCCTTTTACCTGGGCTATATTCAACAGACCAAGAATAATAACTGTAATTAATAAAATAATAAACGTATTCTTAGCTGCTAAGGTTCTTTCCTTAATGAGGGGAGTTTTATTTTTGACCATAAATAAACCTTGGTTAATATCTTGGTTAATATCTTGGTTAATAATAAGGCTGTTTTACACAATACCTTCTGGCTGGATGATCCAACATTATCTTTACGCCAGCCGCTCCTGTTTGACAGGTCCATTCTGTGGCTCCTGCGGCTGAAAACTGATGGTCCCGCCTGCAGACGAGCTGTTTAGCCGCTTCCATGCAGCAGCGGTCTAAATCGTTGGTTGCCGTAAACTGGCCCTGATAATTAATTACACAAAGTCCGGCTCTGGGAACAGCTGCTCGCCCAAGCGGAGTAATCTGCGCTCCAAATAAATTTAAAATCAGCAGGAAAGCTATAAATACCAGAGAAAGATTAAGAATGATTAAGATTCTTTGGGGCATCATCTGAATCAAAATAAATGAAAAATTATATATAAACCTATGCCTTATTGCTAAAAATGGATATTAAAATTTATATCGCGCCGGAAAATAGCTGGTGCCAGCAGCTTCGCGTCTGGCTTAAAAAAAAGCGCTATTCCTTTGAAGTTCTGGATCTGGATGAAAGCGAAATGGCCAGAGATGAATTATTAAATAAATCCAATCAAATGGCTATCCCATTGACTGACATTGATGGAGAGATTATCATCGGTTTTCTGCCAGATAAAATTGAAGCCGCTGTAGCCAGAGCTAAACAACGATCTTAAATAAAAAGAATTTGGAATAATTCATTTTTTATTGACAAATTTCTCTAAAGAAAATAAGAATTCATCTACAATGATTAATCCAAGAGATTTCTGTGTTTATTTGATTTGAAGAGAATTTTGAATAATTAATTTTTTACCGGCAGAGTTCTCTAAAGTTAACCTTAAGAACCAGGAGCGCAGACAGAAACAGTCTTGCAAGTGAATCCAGCTTCTTTAACGCAAGATCTGGCGCAGCCATCGCCGTCGGCTTGATTGCCGTCATCGCACTGCTCGCCATAATCAACAATTCCATTCCCACAATTTCTTTCCAAAGCTATGCAGGCTCCATCGGCGCAGCCATAAGGGCATTGAAAACTTTGGGTCATCGTAACTTTAACGCTGCTCTTGCAGTAAGCCTGCTGCAACCGGATACCATCGCGGCTGCAGGTATCTTCCAATTTTTTAGAGCGATATTCCGCATACCCTTTAATGTAAAAATCTTCTTCGGAATCGCTGTCAAAACAAGATCCCACGACAGCATTGCCCGTAAGCAAATGATTATCAATCGAAATGATCCAGACGATTACCGCGATAGCTGCCAAACTAGCCGCAACGATGCTGGCCGAAGACCTCTGTTTTGTGTTCTTAACGGCAGACACCATCTTTGCAGCCATTAGGGCATTTGAAACTTTTTGTCACACGCTTAGAATTTGTCGAAGCGCAATACCATTGTTTCAATGTTTTCTCATCCTGACAGAAGTCATAATACTCCTTGCTTCCAAAATGGACTGTTCCAAATTTAGAGTAAACATTTTTATCATCATCATCCACGCAAAACGGGCTGAAACTGTCAGCTGGGCCGCTAATTGCCGTCACCGCTCCCTCTAATCTCGCGGGGTTATTTGTCAGCAGAACTACTACCGCTACTACAGCTACCACCCCAACAAGAATGTAGGATAAGTTAGATGATTGTCTTTGTGTCATTTTTATCGCCTACAAGCAGAACCCATTCGAACATCCGCCTGGGCATTCATATTCCACCCAGCCTACGCTGTTGCTGGACTCGCAATGAGCTTGAACTAATCTATTGCCGCGGCAGTAGTCATAATTTTTGTATGTACCCATGTGCACTGTACCTTTAACATCGTATTCATTTCTTGGATCATTATCTAAACAGGACGGCTGCAATTCCTTCACTTGCTCCCTGTAGGCATCAGCTACATTGGCTCCTTCTAAACTGCTGGAGTTATTCAACACCAAAACGGCAATGGCTACAATAGCCACCACGCTTACTAAAACCAAATAAGGAAAAAATTGTCTGGAAACCATTTATTACACCTCATTATATTACATTTAATACTTACCGACAGACTCCGTTTGAACAGCCATTGGGACATTTATATCCCCGCGTTTGTCCTATCGTATCGCCGGTTTTACAATAATGCTGAAAGAGCACTTTCTTGCCTTCTCTGGAATCATAATTAACATCATTGCCGCAAAAGTCCGGATATTCATAAACTCCTGATTTTACTACTCCAAACAATTCATATTTATTATCCCTATCGGTATCTAAACAGCCGTCTTGAAAAGTATTAACTTTCACCTTTTTAAGTACTGGAGCTCCCTGAATGCTTCCCGATCCATTCATTAATAAAACTACGACGGCCACTAAAGCCACTACGCCAACCATAACTAAGTATGGCACTTGCGAACTATTGCTTGACATATTAATACACCTCTGTTTTAATGCTTATCCATTTTTTTATGTTCATTCTTTATTATACACATACACCCTCGCGACAGCCATTGGGGCAATGGTACTTAAATGTTGTTCCTACCCGCTGGCTGGAAGCGCAATATACTTGATATAAATATTTGTCATTGCGGCTGCATCGGTCATGATAGACAAAATTTTGATAATGCACCGAACCTTTGACCTCAAATTTCAGTTCAGGATCAGTATTAAAACAGTAAGCCCTATAACTATCGGCCTTCTCTTTATCATAAATAACCGCTCCTACGGTTGTTGATTCATTAAAGAACAAGACGGTTAAGCCAAACAGGGCTATTACTACTAACACTCCCAAAGCTACAATTGGCGGCCTCCGTTCCAGTTTCTGTTTTAAGGCTCTAGCCATTATAAACATACACCCTCGCGACAGCCATTGGGGCAAGGATAATCAGCTATGCCAATTTTTCCGCCGGTTCTGCAATAACGCTGAATTAACGTACTGCCACGGCAATAATCCAAATATTGCGTTGATCTCAGTTGTACCATTCCAAATTGATTATATATTTCATCTGGATCATCATCTACGCACTGCGGCTCAAAAGTTTCAACATGCCTGATTTGGTCAACAACAGCTCCCTGTAAAGGAGTCTTATTGCCAACAGCCAACAGGACTATAGCCATGATAGCCACGAGAGAAATAATTATTAATTGATTTTTGTTTTCTTTAATCATCTGAATACCTCTTTACTCTTAGAAGCAAATCAAAATATTTAAATGTTTCCAACGAGCGGCGTTATTGAAAAGTTCCTCGCCTTAGGCTCGATAGCCATCGGCTCGGCTGCGTTAAATTACGACAAAGGCAAAAATTCCTCTTGCAATCCCCTTTTTGCTAGATTATTTATACCAAAAGACTCAAAATTCCGAACAGAATTTTGTGCCTTTTGTATATACCAAAGGGCTTAAATTTTTACGAAAATTTATGTCCTTTGGTATAA
>JAGVYX010000047.1 GCA_018303045.1 Candidatus Woesearchaeota archaeon | reverse complement strand
TATAATTAAGGTAATTGATGTAAATGATGATTCCAGAACCATTAAAGAGATTAATGAAATTAACTGAACCAGAACTGGAAGAACTGAAAAGTTTAAGGGCAGCTCTCACAAAAATAAAAAAAGGAGATGCTAAAGTTTTGGCCATACGAGATCTTCTGGATGGAAATCTAAGCAATATTTTATCCGTAGCTCATTTAATGAAAGTAAGATCTGAAAACGATTCCAGAGATTTGGATACTTATTTATGGGGCATGTTTCATAAAAACCTGGTAAAGGACGCCTTAGATTCTCTGTATTTATTGAGTGAAGAAGGCAGTTTTCCTGCAGATTTGATTAAAATAGCAATAAAGACGCTTGAAAAGTATAAATGAGAAACAGAAATAATAAAATATGGGCAAAACTATAACTGTTGAACAAATCCTGGAATTGGGAGAATTGGGATTTAATATCCTGAAACAATTCAGACGGTTTATCGCGAGATATATCCGCCCAGAATCCGCCGGATTGCCGGAATTAGTCCAGAAGCAGTTGGGAGCAATCTGCGCGGCTTATGCCCTGGCCAAGGATGATCAAGAAACTCCGATTCTGCTTCCTGAACCGCGGCAAAGATTACTTAAAGAAAAAGAAGTTCTTAATGCCATCATCAGTTTGAAGCAGCTGGCAAGACAAATACCTGAGCTGCAGCCTAGAATTGAAATGATTATCGGCTATCTGGAGAAGATGACCTAAAAAAGAGCCCTTTCTTCTCTAAAGCCGCAGTTCTTGCAGTATTTTACTACAAATATGCCATCAGGAAACTTATGCTGGCCTTCATGAAGCTTGCTTTGGCATTCAGGACAATGAGTTAACATAAAAGGTAATTAGTTAAAGCTTCTTTAAATTATTTTCGCGGCGGGTAAAAGGAATTAAGCACCCAAAAGACATCTACGGCATTAGCCTCTGTGAATTCTTCAACGTATTTATCTAGATCAATACTGCCCAGATAAATTTCAAATCTAGTCCGCGCGGTCTGGGCAAAACCTTTGTGAGTATTGCGCAAGAGGGTTAAATAATCTAGAAAACACCAGGAATCAATTTCAATTTCCGCCAGCCGTTCATCGCAGTGACCAGAATAAATTAAGGTAACTGAGCTTTCTCCGACCTTTTGTATGTCCAGAATGGAAAAATTGCTGGAAGCCTGCACTAACTTAATTTCCAAGCCGTTCTTCCGGCCATAAATCAGTCCTGCCTGATCCTCATTAAGAGCAATTTCCCGATCACGGGCAAATCTGCGGCATAATTGTTCTAAAACTTTAACCATAACCCTGCCTGTAGAGAAGCGGGGGTTATAAAGATTTATGAAATAATAGGCCTTTGCGTTATTTAGTGTATTAATTTAGCAAAGGGATATATTAGGAATGTGTTATTATTTTACACCAATTAACGCATTTCTCTATAGCAGTCTGCATAAGCAAATTAGATTCAGTGCCGGAAAGTTAAGTTAGAAATAGATCGCAGTTGGATACTTAGAAACTTCAATACAGAAGCAACGCTTATATATTAAAAACAATTATTAAGTTTTAGTAATGGGCTACAACCGGTTAAAATATTTTCAGCGAATTATTCCTAGAGATGATTTTATCCATATTTCTAACCCCCGAATTATTCTTGAAATTAAAGCCTTATTGCGAAACTGCAATCATTGCTTAGAGCCAAGAACAGCCAGCCTTCAGCTGCAGGAATACTTGCGTAATTTAGAACAATTTGCCCAGTGGTTAGGAGAGGATATTTCTGAGTTTAATGCTGGATACCGATTTTGCAAAGAAAGTATAGAACAAACGATACTTCTGCTTAACCGCCAACAAAAAATGTTAATTCCTGGCGCTAAATGCCGTAAGCTCCGGAAAGAATACCTCTATGGATTAAATAGAATTTTAAGCGGGCTGCGGCTGGCCTTTGATCCGCTTTTTATTAGCAAAACACGATTAACTGCCAGGCAAATTTCAACGTATATCTTAGATCGGAAAGAAGGCCTGGGCCAAAGGTATCAATTTAACACCTCCGGAGAACACGCTCCAGCAAATAAATTGGGTCATTTAACCAGGGCAGAAATCGAAGCCGCGCTAAAATTATTGGCCCGCCCTAATCCTGGCGATATAAGAACAACCAGAAATGGCTGGCTGGATTTTGGCAGCGGCAGCCACACTCTCGTAAGAATCCTAGGGAAAAAAAAATTAGGGAAAGACCGGATTTATTTTGTATATTCCATGGCTGAGCATCTTAAAAAAAAGGGGCCGTATCAAAAAACTTTGGAGACTTTAACACCGGAAACAGCTCCGGCAGCCTTTGTTTAAATTATTAAGTTATTTGCTATATTATAAATGCATTAGCCGCTCTAATACACTCCGAAAACTTTCTTCAGAATTAAAAATTACCTCCTGTTCCAGAGCCATGTTTTGATTTAAGACGCCATCCAAACAGTGATTCTCAGCAGCTGATTTAAACCGATAAAATAATTTTTCGCCATCGCTCAGGGATCCATGAAAGGTTTTCGGCAATCTTAATTCAGTTAATGTTTCTCTCATGGAAGAGCAGGAAGGCGCTGAATAGGCAAAATTAGCTGTATTCAAGCCACTAGGTTGAAAAATAGTTATAGATTGAGCCGCATCCTTAAGTTTAATCGTCAAAGTAGCGCCCTGATCGTCGGCAGTTAAATTTAATTTTCGATTGCTGGGTCCGCCCAACGCAGAATATAAGTTAATCAGGCTCATTTTAAGTTAATCAGGCTCCATTTTAAGTTAATCAGGCTCATTTAACAGCGCGCTCGTTTAAGATTTTTTAACAAGATCATATTTCAATAATTTTCCCCGTTTTACCTACATTGATTACTCTAGTTTTGCCAACTACGTCCTCAATGCCGTGGGTTTCATGCACGTGGCCGCAAATATGAACGTCGGGCTGGAATTCTCCCAGAGCTTTTCTTACCCCGGAACTGCCCCAATGAGGTATATGAAGCCCTAAAATACTGTTATTCGGCTGCACATGAGTTACCATTAGTTTCTTTTTAACATCCTTTAAGGAATTATGAGCTTCTTTTAGCGTATTGAAGAACTGCTCTTCAGTCAATTGATGCAGGCCTA
Organism: Candidatus Woesearchaeota archaeon; assembly: GCA_018303045.1. Classification (GTDB taxonomy): domain Archaea; phylum Nanobdellota; class Nanobdellia; order Woesearchaeales; family GW2011-AR9; genus JAGVYX01. The sequence continues at coordinate 6,567 of JAGVYX010000047.1, read as the reverse complement.
TATCTCCATAACCGCAGCCAAAGATGCCCAGATCGCCGATTTTTAAAGCATAGCCGTGCAGATTAGTTACTTTATACCTTTCCACCAGGAAATTGATGTCAGCCAGCCCTTCATGATTGCCCGGCACAACGGCAACTTCCAGCCCCTGTTCTTTAAACGGGCCGATTAAACCTTCGGGAATCTGGCCAAAGTCAACTAAATCGCCGGCTATGATCACTAAGTCAACGTTTTCTTTCTTTCCTTTTTCGGCCATTCGGCGCATGAAAGCTTTGTCGCCATGGACATCGCTGATCGCTAAGATTTTCATCTTAATCTCAGGGAAAGGGTAATTTATAAAGGTTGCGGTTTGTAATTGCTAAGTAGTAAAGGAAGAAAGATTTATATAATGTACGCTTATTTGAACTATATGGATAAAAAATATCTTAGTCTGGAAGAAGTAAATAATTTAGGAGAGGAATATTGTCAGTTAGTACGGCAAGGATTCGGTAAAACAACAAAAACACGGACGAAAAGACAAGTTGAGATTGCTCAGACCATCGTAGGCAATTTTATCCCTTTTTTATATAAGCTGGCTGATGATTTAGTTTACGGGAAAGGGAAGATTATGCCTAACAAAGGAGAACAGAGAACATTATCCTTGTCTTACGAAAGAGCCAGAATTGATCACCCGCTCACTGCCGTTTCAGCCGGAGCAGGAAAATCTAAAGTAAAAGAAATGTCTTTAGATGATTTAGTTAATGAAGGTGTAATACGAATTGTTGAAAAACTCCACAACTACCATCCAGAAAAAGGAGCGGTCTCTACTTTTATTGCTTACAATGCTGTAGCCGCAATGTACAGAACTGCCAGCCAGAAATTAGGATTGGTCAGGATTCCTGTTTACAAATTAATAGAAGTTCGAAGAGCCTTAAGAAATGGCAGAATTAATTCAACGTTGTTAAGCATAAATGAAATGTATAGGGCATTAGCCACTGCTGGCAGAGAAAAATCTCCCAGCAGGGCTGCTTTAATCTGTTTATCAATTACCGGAAATTATCTTTCATTAACTGGAAGCGCGCCCTCTTATTTTACAGGTAATCATACCGCGTCTAAAGGCAGCTTAGAAAGCCAAATTAAAGATCCAGATGCTACAGACCCGACGGAAAAAATTTATCAACAGCAATTAGCCCAAGAAGTACAGAAAGTTCTAGCCACTTTAACGCCCAAAGAGCAGCTGGTGCTGGAAAGGAGGTTTTGGCTGGGAGCCGATGAAGGTAAAACTCTAGAAGAAATAGGGTCTGAAATGAGCCTAATAACCAGGGAAAAGATAAGGCAGATTGAAGCCAAAGCTTTAAGGAAGCTAAGATCCCCAAGCCTGGCTAAAGCCTTAGAACCCTATTTGTAAAATGAGCCAAGCAAAACTACGCTTCTTTGATTCTTTGTACACAGCAAGAGGAAGAGGATTGATCACAGAAGAGATAGCAGGAAGATCATGTTATAAACCTCTCTCTGTTGGCCATATTGGGGTAGAAATTGATGAACAAACATATGGCTTTACTCCACAGGTTAAAAGTTTGGACAAGATAACTTTAAAAGGAGTTCAGGAAGGATTGACAACGGAAGATACTCCGCTTTTTACCCTCGCGGGGGAGATTTTAAAAGTAGGAGAAAAAGAAATAGAGTTAGCTGAAAATTCTAGACAAATTATCTTTAGGGATTACCAGAACAGAACGATCCTCCCTTATGCCTTGCTGCCGCATTTAGTTAGGCAACCTTCTTACAATTGTATTTCTTATCTTCGGGACCGAGCGGGAATTAGAGATATTCCTCTTCTTAATCACCTAGCTTCGGTTATTAAAGCGCTTTCCCATTAAAAGATTAAAGAAAGAACCAAATTTAAACCGTAAAGTTTATATAATATCTAAGATTTAAGATTTAAGATTTAATATGTCAATTGGGCATGTCACTCAAACCGGAAATATTTCCATACCTAAAAATTGGAGAGAAGAGTTAGGCATAGAACTAAATTCCAGCGTCATCATTGAAAAAAAGGGCGATAAAATAATTATTGAGCCTTTAAAGAAAAAAAAAGCAGCTGACGCCTTTAAGAAAATTGATGAGGAGATTAAAAGAAAAGGAATAACCTTCACTAGAGAAGAAGCTATTAAGGATGACCTCTATGATTAAGTTCATTGATGCCAATATTTTCATAGAACGTTGGACCAACGCCCGGGCTTTTGAATTTACCAATTCTTTAAATTCTGAAGAGCATTGCACCTCTGTGCTGGTGTTGGCAGAAGTTTACCATAAATTGCAACTGAAGAAAGTTAATTCAGCGTTTGAATATCTTAGAACAATTATGGGCGCAGTTAAAGTTTATGAATTCTATCAGAGTGATTTGTTTAATGCTTTGAAAAGCAATTTAGACATTAATTTTAATGATAAGATCCATATAGCTATCATGAAGAGAAATAATATTAAAATGATTATTTCTTTCGATAAGGATTTCGATAAAGATAAAACAATTATCAGACAAGAATTATAATTATCTCCCCTTCAGCTTCAAATCCAGAACCAGATCTTCCATCTTGCGCAGATCATATTTAACAGCGTCAACTTTTCTCCTGATTTCATTATCGCGGAAATCAAATTTTAACAATTCGCCATAAATTAAATCAATAGCGTCTTTAATTTGTATTACTTTCTCAATTTCACCCTTGCCAGCCAGAAATACCGCTTTGCGCACCAACTCGCCAGGCAAATCAGCTAAGCCCAAAACAAAGTACTCCGCCGGGACTTCAATATCAGTTAAAGTTCCAGTTTTAACAAAAGAGTGGTATAATAAAGCTTCTACAAATTCCTGAGCGGCAATTTTATAACTTCCTTCAGAAAGCATCATCGGACTGTGTTTAGCTATGGTTTCCAAGGCTTTCATCTCCGTTTGCATCTGCTGGACTAAAGAATTGGCATTATCGCCGCGATGCACGGCGTAAATCGCCTGCTTGCTTAACTTCAGAACGTCTCGGCTTTTTTTAATCAGCTTTTCCCGCTCTACATCATACTGCTGGATTTCCGATTGCAGTTTCTTGAAATTAGTCATAGCCTAAATAAATAGGAGGGCAGTTTATAATTGTTTCTTCTTAATTTTAGGCTATTATTCTTGTAAACTGTGAACAGATCCTAAAAAGGATAAAACCAAGAAAAAAAATAAAAAATTAACAATACTTGCAGACATTTTTGCCTTTTTTAGCTTTGCCTTTGCCGCTTTTCTTTTTGCCTTTTTTAGCCGCCATGATTTTCACCTCCGTATTATAAATTAATTCCCTATCCTAAATTAATTGTGCCATTAGCTATCAGCATCAACAGCCAGCCCAAGGCGATCAGCAATAAGCCAATTAACAACCTCATATACGGCTTATTTTTGCTTTTCCACCGGCTGATTTTTCGCAATTTAACCCCCAGAGCCACCAAGATTAAAATAATAATTAAAGGCAGGACAAAAATAATGTTATAGAGAATTAATAATAAAAAGGCGGTAATATCAAAATACTGCGATAATAAGGTTATAATCGCCAGATATGGCGCGCCGGTGCAGGGCAGTTCCACCGCGCTGACAAAAACCCCCAGAAGAATTACTCCAGGAATAGTTGTCTTCTTAGATAAAGTTTTAATTTTACTGATGAATATTCCCGGGATGGTCAGGGAAAACCATCGGCCATACCAGAAAAAATCCTTAATTTCCAGCAGCCCGGCAAAGACGATCAAGATGCCTACAATAATAGAAATGAATTCCGTAACCCAAAGCGGAATAGTGGTTAAAAAATACAACAGCCCTAAACGCCAATGGCGCAAGGATTGATTGAATCTATAGCTGCCGTTGTAATTACTGTTAAAACCGTGGGAATGTAAGCTTCAACGGCCATGGGCATCACCACCCGCCTCAGTAGTTGCTGTCCTTAACCGATAGGATTCACAAATTCTTTCTGTCTGTTTCTTAGGCTGATCAAACTCAATAATCAAGCAATCTCCTGGAGGAACGCTGGAATAATGGGCTATAGAATACTCTTCCACGGAAGCCAGTTTTTGTTGAATAACTCGAAAGCTGTCTTGAACATCAGCGTCTTGATCCCCGAAAGCAACAGCGCGATAAACAAACACCTGAATCTTCCCGCTGCGGCCGTTGCACTGGTCTCCCTCTGTTACAATAATCTGGCCAAGATCAGTGGGATAGACTAATTCTTCGTCGGAAATCTTCCCGCCAATGGCCGCAAAAAAGTGCGGCAGGGATAGTTCTCCATAATCATCAACAACTCCTTCAACGTGAATTCTATCGTCGCCGTGTTCATGGAACAGCGGAGTTCCAATTCGGTTAGACAGCTCTGTCGGCTGCTGCAAGTCCAGTTTCCGGCCGCAGTTCCAGACTTCAAAATCGGCATGCCAGTGCACCGGCCCTTTAGTAATAGACTTCTGATTGACCAAGATAGTTGTTCCAGCAACATAAAAAGTAGCCAGAAGCGCCGGCGCAGCGATCATCAAGAAAAGCGCAACTTTGGCGGGCCCGTTAATTTTCTTCTTTTGAATTATCAAAGAAATTATCGTTATCACGACGATTAATATCCCGGATAAAAACAGTACCAACTGAGCCTGCTCTTTAAGTTCAGCCGGCCGATTTTCGGCATGGGACAATACAAAGGGCATGCTGATAACTAACACAAACATTAAAACCAGAATTATCGCCGACAGTCTCATTACCGCTCTCTTTTTAAGAAATTAATCTTTTGATCATTAATAAATATGCCGGAAGACCACGGGGCTTTTATTGCAAAGCTGGAGCGAATTAGTTTCATAATGTGGGCTAGTTTTGGGACAATAGAAAGAAATTGCAGTTCTTTAACAAAACATTTATATAGCGCTGACCGTTATTTTTATTAATTTTACAGGGGGTTATTACCATGGAAGAAAGTTTAAGACCATTAGACACTTTAAATGCAGCCAGAAACAAGACCGTGATGGTGGAATTAAAAAACGGTTTTAGATATGTTGGAAAATTAAGAGCCTTTGATATTCACATTAATACTGTTTTGGAAGACGCTGAAGAACACCAAAATGGAGAAATCAAAAGAAAGCTGGGAACAGTATTTATCCGGGGAGATACCATTACTGTTCTTTCGCCATCTTAAAATATTATTAATCAAAGCAAGGGTTTTTTAAATGACCAAAGGAACTTCCAGTATGGGCCGCAAAAGCGGCAAGAAAACGCACATTCCCTGCAGGCGATGTGGTGGAAGAGCTTACCACGTTAATAAGAAACGTTGCGCATCTTGCGGATATGGGGCAAAAGCACGGATGAGAAAGTATAACTGGAACAAGAAAAATCATCCTTGAATTTTTCTGTATTGAGAATTGCAGGCCGGATTCTGGAAGTTGGCGAAGATTATCTTAAATTAGAACCAATAACTAATCTGGGCATAAGAACTACTAAAAAAATTAAGCAGATTGAGTATCATACCATTAAAGATTATAAATTTACTAAAGATAATTTTGAAAAATAGAGATTTTAAGGCAGTATAGAGAACTTTGAAAAATAGAGATTTTGTTGATTTTTTGATCTGTTACTGACAAAATCCCGGCTATCCCGATTTACCGAAGGACATCTTCAATCGGCTTCTGGCCTTTCAATTTCTTTGCCGTTTCCTTGGCTTCGGCAACTAAATCTACGCCAAGAGTTTTTAATTCCTTAATGTGCATCTGCATTAGCTGTTCAACAATCTGCAGAATTCTAAGCAATTCTTCCCGCTCTTTGGACAATGTAGCCAGGCTGCCTTTATGAAAACCAACTTTTTCATCTTTAGATTCAGGTTTTTTGGCCATAATTAACCTGAAGACTGAACTTATTTATAAACATTGGCGTAAAGAAAGGCATCTGGTAGAATTTTGAGGTTCTTTTTAGAGTAGTAAGGGGGATTTAAGGCGAGTTGGGGTTTCTTAAATTAGCGAGCATGAAGAATAAAGGTTATTTTACATTGATATCTGTAAAAATAAATCTAGGTATGTTGTTTATTGTCAAATATAATTTTAGTTGAGCGGCGAGGAATAATTTATAACAATTCCCTTAAACCTTGGCCTTATGCTTATTTCCAGGAATATTGAAATTATTGAAACTGCTCTCTTGATCAATAAAGAGATTCTCGTAATTAATGATCTGCATCTGGGCTATGAAGAAGCTCTGCACATTAAAGGAATCTTAGTTCCAAGATTTCAATTAGAAGAAATCATGAACATCATGGCCAGAATTTTAACAGCAGCTAAGCCGAAAAAAATCATTATCAACGGGGATTTAAAGCACGAATTTGGAACAGTTTTAAGGCAGGAATGGATGGAAGTATTGCAGTTTTTTGATTTTTTATTAAAAAAATGTCCTGAAATAATTGTCATTAAAGGCAACCATGACCAGATTATTAAACCAATTGCCGAGAAAAGAGGAGTTTAAATAGTTAAAGAGCATCAAATTAGCGGTATTTTAATGATTCACGGCGACGAATTAATTAAAACCAATGCCAAAAGAATTATCATCGGCCATGAGCATCC
>JAGVYX010000019.1 GCA_018303045.1 Candidatus Woesearchaeota archaeon | reverse complement strand
TATGCAACACAGCAAAATTTAGATGGGACTCAATTCTACCTGAAGCTATCGCAACATTTTTATAAAAGTAAGAATTAATAAAATCATGAACAAAATATTACTGTGGGTTCTGATTGTTTTAGGAATTCTAATTGTTTTGGCTGGCGGCTTGTTCATATTTGCATCTTCAAGGGTTCGGTTTGAAAAACCAGCAGTATATCTTTATCCTCTGGAAGATTCTATCATTTCAGTAAAATTAAACATTGATGGTAAAATAACCGAAACAATCCCTAAATATGGTTCCGGGTGGTCCGTTTTTGCAGAAAAAGATGGATTAATTAACCATCAATATGATTATCTGTTCTATGAAGCTGATTTAAATTCATTAAAACTTCCCAAAACGGGGTGGGTTGTTAGTTATAACGATTTAAGCAAATGGTTTGATATTAATTTAATAAAATTTGGATTAAATGAAAAAGAGAAAAATCAATTCAAGGAATATTGGTTAGAAAGATTGCCAAAAACTAACTATTATGAAGTTAAAATATTAGAAGAAGATTTCCTGAAACAAAATATGGAATTATTGATTAGTCCAGAACCAGATACATTAATCAGGCTTAATTTTTACTTTAAACCCCTTGAACAGAAAATAAATATTCAAGAACCAATCATTAATACCCCTCAAAGAATTGGTTTTACGGTAGTGGAGTGGGGGGGAATGGTAGATAATTAAGTCCGGCTTTCTATGATTTTGATAATATTCTCTTGGATGCCTACTTTGTTTTGCTGTTCTAATTTTCTTCAAATCTAATCTCAGCAATAACTGGGTAATGATCTGAAACTAAATACTCATTAAGAACGGTTGTAGATAATAATCTGGGAATAATTTTATTTCTGAGGGGATCATACAAAGTAAAAATCATATCAATTCTTTCTCCTATATCTTTTTTGCCGCAGGGCAGGCCTAATTTACTGGTAGGAACTTCGCCATGGTAGCTTCCAGCAATGTTGTTGTTTACTAATACTCCGCCATGCTCCAGCACCAGTCCTTCTCGGGCGATAATTTCAGCAGCAGCTTCCCAGGTATATTCTCCCAGGTACTTGCTTTCAGCGTGGAGAAATTCCTTGGTTCTTAGTGATGGAGGAACAGAATTCCAGTCTCCAAAAATGATTGTTGGTCCTTGCCTGGTGATTTTGGCTGCATATTCAAATATCTGGCGAAATTCCATTTCCCGTTCCCGCTGAATTCTTCCTGTAGACAATTTTCGTTCCGTAAATTCATGGTTGCTTAAATGGACATTAATGATGTTAATGATCTGCTGGCGATATTTAACCGTCGCATGTTGAATCCCCTCGGTGCCGACTAAATAATCAAAGATAGTTCCCCAGCTAAAGGGCTTTTCCGGTTCTAAGGGAATCCATCGGCTGGTTTCAATTGACGGCTGGCTAAGCACGGCATTGCCATCGGCCAGAAACCATCGCGCCATAAAGTAATGGGTGATATTGGAGGCAAAGGAATAATTTATTAGCCGAGTATAATTTGAAAACAGCTGGGGTTGGTGTTCCTCGCGAACGTCATTTTGTTCAATTTCCTGCAGCCCGGCAAGGGAAATGTTATATTCATTAATTAATTGCTCTAACTTTTTACAACCATTATAAGAGATGCCGCCATGCCGCCAGGTAGTTACCGGATTAGGAAACAAGTCCCAAAAACTAAACGGACGTCCGCGGCAGGCGGCAATGTTAGCGGACATTACCGTAATGGTTTGCTCCAAGGGCCGGTTCTGCTTGTTTTCTGTTTCTATTTTCTGCGGCTGATATCCTCCATAAGCAAAGACCGCAGCTAAGGCGCCGGCAGTGATTGATGAATAAATTAAGCTGCGCAGCCCGCATTTAATTATAGAAAAAATGGTTCTAGTCATTCTAATTGGCCATTCTAATTCTTAAAAGATCTTTTTGGTCTTTAAAATTATGAGTTTTTTGGATTATAACTATTGGATGTTAATAATCAATAAACTTTTTGTTGTTGGAATTCATATAAAATAAATTCAAGAAAGATTTAAATAGAGATTCTCGAAGATTTACCACATGGAAAATAAACCGGCCGGACCGCCTAAAGAGATTAAACAAATTGATTCCGTTACCTGGGAATTGCCGGTTACTTATAAAGAGGGAATGCTAGTTCCAGCTAGAATTATCGCCAATACAGAATTAATGCAGGCAATGGATGCGGGTGTATTTGATCAGCTAACTAATTTAGCCACTCTTCCGGGAATTCAAAAGTATGCTTACTGCATGCCCGATGGCCACTGGGGGTATGGTTTCCCCATTGGCGGTGTAGCCGCTTTCGATCCGGAGCAAGGCGGAATAATTTCTCCAGGCGGCGTAGGTTTTGATATCAATTGCGGGATGCGCTTAATTACTACTAATTTAACTATAAATGAAGTTAAGCCAAAAATTAAGCAGCTCGTTGATGAGTTGTATAAAGCCGTTCCGGCTGGCGTTGGCTGCCAAGGTTTTGTGAAAATTTCTAAAGAGGAATTCAAAAAAGTGATGGCTGATGGCGCCCAATGGTGTGTGAAAAACGGCTATGCCTGGCCGGAAGATATCGAACATATCGAAGACCAGGGTAAAATCGCCTGGGCGGATCCCAGTAAAGTTTCCGACCGCGCTGTTAAACGCGGGTTTGACCAACTGGGAACGTTGGGCTCAGGAAATCATTATCTGGAAATTCAGGAAGTAAGAGAGGGGAATATTTATGATTTGGAAGCAGCTAAAGCCATGGGCATTGCTAAAATTGGGCAGATTGTAATTATGGTTCATTGCGGCTCCCGCGGTTTTGGCCATCAAATTGGAACTGATTACTTAAAAGTATTTTTGGAGATCATGCCTAAATATGGCATTGAAATTAGAGATAAAGAATTAGCCTGCGCGCCGTTTAACTCGCCTGAAGGGCAGGATTATTATAAAGCTATGGCCTGCGCGGCTAACATGGCTTTTGCCAACAGGCAGGTTATAACTTCCCAAATCAGGAAAACGTTTGAAAAAGTGTTCGGCAAAACAGCTAAAGAAATGGAAATGAATCTCGTTTATGATGTGGCGCATAACATTGCCAAACTGGAGGAATATGTAATTGATGGAAAGAAAAAAACTTTGCTGGTTCATCGTAAAGGTTCAACGAGAGCTTTTGGCCCGTCTCGGTCAAAAGATTTGCCTAAAGCCTATCGAAAATTCGGGCAGCCGGTTATTTTAGGCGGCTCAATGGAAACCGGATCTTATTTATTGGTTGGCACAGATAAGGCCGATGAAACCTTTGCTTCTACGGCGCACGGATCAGGAAGAACGATGAGCCGGGCGGCGGCCATGCGGGAAATTCGCGGCGAGGAACTGCAGAAATCCTTGGAAAGGCAGGGCATTTATGTTCATGCAGTTACGATGAAAGGATTGGCGGAAGAAGCTGGCAAAGCTTACAAAGATATTGACACGGTGGTTGACACTTTAAATGAAGCTGGCATTACCAAACCGGTAGTGGCGTTGAAGCCGATAGGGAATGTTAAAGGATAAGAAATTAGACTAGATAATACGTTGGAAAAATATCAATTTGCAAATAAAAACTTTATACCGACTAGTCTTTAGAGGTCTAAATGGTTTATAAATTTTGATAGTGTAATCCTTTGGCTGATAAAAACTATTTATTTAAGATTATAACTAACTAAGGAATCAGTCAGATATTAACCTGCCTAAATTTATATATAAAGCAATACTTACAATTTCATGAAAACTTTTACTGCAATAATTCAAAAAGAGGAAGAAACAGATATAGCTAAATGTCCTGAGATTGGCACAGTTAGTCAGGGATGTACTATTAAAGAAGCTTTAGCTAATTTAAAAGAAGCTACGGAATTGTATTTGGAAGAAATGCCTTTGCTAGAAAGAGCACCTCTTCTATTAACTACCTTCGAGGTAGTGGAAGTTGTCAAGGCTTAAGAAAATTTCTGGAAAATTAAGTTTATTTCTTGGACTGTTTCTAATTGGTCGGATATATGAAACTTCAGCAATTGGATCAATCAACATGCTGAACAATTTTTTTACCTCCACTAACCCTGCCTATTTTATATCCAGAAATTAAATCATCATAAGCGTTTGAAAATACATCTGATAATTCTTTAGCAACGAATCTTGCGGCATCTGTTACTTTCATAGCAACACCTTCTGCCATAGGTAAAGAATAAGAACCACTAAAATTGCCTGAACCAAGTTTCTCATATCCTGCTGGATTTGCTCTTTCATATACCACGTCTTCTAAAACTCTTCTATCAGTTGAAGATAATCTATCCCTGCCTTCTTGAGTGATAAAGTGATAAAAACCTTCTTTAGAATTATGAACTAAAACGCTTCCATCTTTATAGAAGTAGAAATCTTTGCCATTTTGATTTCTTTGACTAACTAATGAAGAACCAACTAGGTTTTCTGCACCTTTTTTTCGCGTAATTGAACCAAGGTTGGTGCTTCAGGCAAATTTCCCGATAATTTATTTATATCGACCCTGAATATTGTCTCCATTAATCATACCAGTTGAAAGTCAGGCTTAACCGATGAGCGGTTTTTTCAGATAATTCCTGCGCTTTTTGATCAAAGTACAATTTAGCTGCTTCTTTTGTTTTTCCCTGTTCTTCGGTAAAGTTGTCTCTTACCTTAGCAAACCAGCCCCGATATTTAGCGGCTAAAATATAGACATCAATATCATCTATAGGCCCGTTAACTTGAAGATCAAGATATCCGGCCTCGCCTAGGACTCGATGAGTAAAAGTTACCGACAAGCTGGGTATTTCTTTCCAGAGGGCATGAAAGGTTAAAATCGTTTCAATATCCGCATCCTTCGTTTGATCCAGAGGATCATACCAGTTAGCGCTGGGCAGGGTTAGAAAGCCCCCTCCCAGTTCTGAGCATAAGATTTTCTCCAATTGCTGCGATTTCTGGGAACGCTGCGGCGATTGATTTAAAACTTTAAATTCCTTGCAACGGTCAGTTGATTTATGGGGGTGGTTATGGACCAGTAGATAACGATTTTCCGCGGCTAGCTCTCCAAGATAGGCTTGCTGCTGTAAATCTTTAAGGATAGTTAGAACTGTCTTAGTTAAATCAACGCCAACTTTTGCCGAGGTGTTTTGTTGCCCTAATTTATAGGTTTGGCCTGACGGGACGGAATAAACAAAAAACTCTTCTTCCAAGCTGGTCTGGGCAAATTCCCGTAATTTTTGGAAAGCTTCTGCTTCTAGCAGAACTTTATCCGAGGGCGCTGGTTCCGTTGTCTTCCTGTAAGCCTCTGGAGTTGATGAAGAGGCGCAGCCAGCTAAAAGAGTGGTTAAGAGTAATTTAGGCATAATCATTTTCATAATTAAATGATGATATCTCCTAATATTTAAGGTTTTCTAATTGTAACCCCCCCAGAGTTACAAAAAGAGGTTATTCTGGACAGAGCCGGACCATCAGAAATCTTTATTTAGTGTAAAATATTCATTTTCACATGCCGAAAGTGCTGCTGTTGATTCTGGATGGATGGGGTGTTAGAAAAACAACAGAGAATAATGCCATAAAATTAGCTAAAACGCCCAATCTGGATTATTTATACAAAACTTGCCCTCACACTGAATTAAAGGCTTCCGGCCCGGCTGTAGGCTTGCCGCCTGGATTTATGGGCAATTCGGAAGTCGGCCATTTAACTATTGGCGCTGGAAGAATAATTGACAGTGATTTAACCAGAATAAATCGGGCCATTAATGATCACTCTTTTTTTAAGAATAGAGTTTTGATTAATTGCTTGCAGCGCGCCCAAAAAAAGGTACAGAAAGTTCATTTAATGGGCCTGTTAAGCGATGCTGGCGTGCATTCTCATATCGGGCATTTGTTTGCCCTGCTGGAATTAGCCAAAAAGTTGGCGGTAAAGGAGGTGTATGTTCATGCTTTCTTGGATGGGCGGGACACCCCGCCAAAATCAGCAGAGAAATATCTTAAACAGCTCCTGGCAAAAATGGGCCAGTTAAAGGTTGGCCAATTGGCTACGATAATGGGCAGGTATTATGCTCTGGATCGGGATAACCGCTGGAATCGCGAGCATAAAGCTTATGATGCCATGGTTAACTGTAAAGGCAGAAAAGCCAGCGATCCGCTTAAAGCCTTAAAGGAAGCTTACCGCCGCGGCGAGAGCGATGAATTTATCAAGCCAATTATCCTGCTAGATAAATGCGTTGTTGATGAGAATGATACGGTAATTTTTTTCAATTTTCGCTCTGACCGGGCGCGGGAATTAACTCGGGCATTTGTCTGGGGGAAATTTAAAGAATTCCAGCGGAAGAAAATTACCGGCTTAGATTTTGTTTCGCTGACTCAATATGATTCACTGGTAAGGATTCCCGTGGCTTTTCCGCCGATAATTCCTAAAAATACTCTCGGTGAAACTCTGTCTAAACAAGGATTATCGCAATTGCGGATTGCTGAAACAGAAAAGTGGGCTCATGTCACTTATTTTTTTAATGGCTTGTGCGAATGCATTTTTCCTAATGAAAAAAGAATTCATTTTCCCAGCCGAAGAGTGATTGCCTATGATAAAACGCCAGAAATGAAAGTAAAACCAATAACTGCGGCTTTGCTGAAAAATAAAGATCGCTATGATTTTTTCGTCGTTAACCTGGCTAATGCCGACATGGTTGGGCATAGCGGAAATCTTTCTGCAGCTAAAAAAGCCGCGGAGGCTGTTGACAGAGAGATTGGCAGAATAATTAAACAGTTTACCGGCATGATATTTATTACTGGCGATCATGGCAACTGCGAAGATATGGGTGAAAAATATCTAACCTCGCATACCTTAAACAAAGTTCCGTTTATTGCCGTTAACGTTGATAAAAAACTTTATCATGGCGGTTTAGCGGATATTGCCCCAACAATTTTAAAAGTCATGGAAATTAAGCAACCCAAGGAAATGGCTGGAAGAAGCTTGATTTAAAGCTAATGAGATATATTCAAGACAAAGATGCTGTTTTCTCTAGACAAAGATGCTGTTTTCTCTTCTTTGTAACCCTTGGCTTCTTGATCTGAATATTCTCGGCTGTAGGTCGAGCAAGTTTAACATCATGGCGATTTGCGCCATCAACTTCAACACGGGGGTTATGACATCCTAACGGATGCTTCTTTGATGGTGGAAGCAAAGGTTCCATTTGCTCCTTGCTTGATGTATGAAAGAAGACCAAAAAGTATATTTTTCTTTTGGCCATTACATAATCAATGGATAATGATGAAAAAGCAACTGTTTTTCTTCAACAAATGGTAAAATAAGGTTTTTCTGTCCCACGGCCGGGATAAGCTCTTAATACATACTATGTGCCGGCACAATCCAAAAAGTGAGTGATTTTCGTGTTTTTAAGACTATTTTGGAAAGATCTTAGGTTATGATTTTATCTCTTTGTCGTCGGTGGAAACTTATATTAAATCAACTCTAAAGAAAACTAAAAAAGTGAGTGATTTTGTACATCACTGAAAAATCGAACTGTGCCTATGTGCCGATGAATATTTAAATTGAAAGACTTTATCGTTTAGAGAAAATGAAAATAATTACGATTCATGCGGATTTTATTGAATTTGAAGCTAAAAAAAAGGCTTTCCAGGGCGCGGAAGAAAATATCCCTGAAGGAAAACAAAGAGTTGAAGAGTGCCTGGTGGTCTTAACAGCGGTAGAGAAAAATGACGAGCGGGATCCTCAGGGCATTATTAATCAGTATGTTCAGGAAATAAAAAATATCGCCCAGCAGGTGAATACCCGGAATATCGTGTTATATCCCTATGCTCATTTGAGTTCCCAACTGGCTAATCCTAAAGTGGCCGAACAAGTATTGAAGGAAGCCCGAGAATTATTGGCTGATAAGTATTCTGTAACCAGGGCGCCCTTTGGCTGGTACAAATCTTTTACTCTGGCCTGCAAGGGGCATCCCTTGTCCGAATTAAGCCGGGAATTGACCGGAGGGCCTTCTGAAACAGCAAATCTAAAGAGAGAATTTACCGACGAGCCCTTTCGTTATTCGCGGGAATCATTAACTCCGGAGCAAAGAATTGCTTTCACGTTGGGATTTATTTTAGCCAAGGCCGTGAAGGATTTGTTTAAATCAGCTCAAATCGGGGAAATGGGGCTGTCCAATCAACAAATATATGTTGATTTTTCTCAGGTTAAATTGCGAGTAGAGGATTTAGAAAGAATCGCTAGGCAGGTCCAGAAAATCATTAAGGCTGATTTAGAAATCAAGCTGTCCAGCCGGGATAATCTTAAAGACGAGTGGCAAAGAAAAATTCTTAATGATCTTGGCCAGGAGAAACCAGTCTATTCTTTGGAAGAAACAGCGGTAGTTCCGCTCTGCCAGCAGCCGTTTGCTGATTCTACTTCGAAAGTTAAGGCGTTTAAATTGATGAATCTGGCCAGCGCTTACTGGAAAGGCAATCAAAATAATCAACAATTAACCAGGATTTACGCTGCCGGTTTTGCTTCTGAAGAACAATTAACCGGATATTTGCAACAATTAGACCAGGCAGAACAGCGTTCTCACATAACTATTGGCCGACAACAGCAATTATTTGTAGTTTCCGATTTAGTCGGAGCCGGATTGCCGCTATTAGCTCCTAAAGGAGCAATTATCCGCAATGAAATTATCAATTTTCTCTGGGATTTGCACCATGGCAAAGGCTATCAATGGGTCTGGACGCCGCACATCGCCAAAGATCTGCTGTATAAAACCAGCGGGCACTGGGATAAATTTGGCGATGAGTTGTTTCATGTAAAAGGAAAGACGGAGCAATTTGTCATGAAGCCGATGAATTGCCCCCATCATATGCAGATTTTTGATCATTTTTCCTGGAGTTACCGGGATATGCCCATCCGTTTTTTTGAGCCGGCAACTATTTATCGGGATGAGAAAACCGGGCAACTTCATGGATTAAGCCGGGTTCGGGCCATTACCCAGGATGATGGGCATTTGTTTTGCCGGGTAGCGCAAATCAAGCAGGAAGTAGCGACTATCGTGGAAATCATTAGAAGATTCTATAAAATTTTAGGAATGGAAGATTACTGGGTTTCGTTATCGGTGCGGGGGAAAGATAAATCCCAGTATCTGGGAACGGATGAAGTCTGGCAGGTCGCCGAACAAGCTTTATTGGAAGCTGCAGAAGAAAATGATTTGCCCTTTAGGCGTATTGAGGGAGAAGCCGCTTTTTACGGCCCCAAACTAGATTTTCTGTTTAAAGATGCTCTGGGAAGGGAATGGCAGTTATCCACCATCCAGTGCGATTTTAATCTTCCGGAAAGATTTGATCTGTCTTTCATGAATGAGCGCAGCCTGAAAGAACGGCCGGTAGTTATCCACCGGGCAATTTGCGGATCCATTGAGCGGTTTATGAGCATTTTAATTGAGCATTTCGCGGGAGCTTTTCCGTTGTGGCTGAGTCCGGAACAAGTAAGGATACTAACCATTACCGACCGTAGTTTAGAGTTAGCCTATCAAGTGGAGAAAAAATTATCTGACTTAAATGCGCGCGCAAGTCTGGATTCCCGGGCAATGACCATGGGCCGAAAAGTTCGAGAAGCGCAGCTGGCTAAAGTTAATTATATTGTTACTATTGGCGATAAGGAAGTGCAGACTAATACTCTGGCGGTGCGGACGAGAAGCGGCGAGCAGAAATTTGGAGTCGAAATTGAGAGCTTTGCCGCGATGATTGCTGACGAGATTAAGACTAAAAAACTGTAAAACTGTAATCGGAGATGGTCTTAAATTATTACCCTACTAAATAAATTCCTTCCAGCGCCCGGTCAATAATTCCCTGGCAGTTGCCCATTTTATTTAATAATTGGCGATTGGCGGTAGCCTTTTTTATCTGCCCAATCCGGTCATTAATCTGGGCAAAGAGCCGAATCAAGTCGCCTTCCAATAAATTGCTTAATTCCAATAGGTCAAAAAATCCTTTTCCTTGATATAAGGGGTAAATTAAAGCCGTAATCAGGTCTAAGTTCTCAAATTTCTTCTCTCTGGCCAGATATTCGTTGCGCCGGAGCTTGCTCTTCAGGTTTTTTAAGTCCTCAGTATTAAATCCGGGCTCGAATTTATGAGTTGCCCTGGGCTCGTATACCAGCGCGCCGATAATTAGAAGAGTCTGATATTCATTCAACTGCTGCTGCAAGTTAGTAGCAAAGATTTCTCCGATAGTTATTTCGTCGGCAAAAATCCGCGCTGAGAAATCTCCTTTTTCAGTTAACTGGTAATTTTGAATGTAACCAAACTTTTTCAATTTTCTAAGGATGCTGTAATATCTGGATAATAATACCTTGGTGGGAATTTTGTCATAGTTGTCGCCAAATTTTTGGTAGGAATAAAAGCTTAGCCGGAGTATTTTCTCAATTTCTTCTGCGCTATGCTGCCCAACTAGATTCAGAACGCTATTGACCGACAGGCGAAATTGGGATTTAATCGGCTCGGTATCTTTAGAAGTGATTCTTTGGTATTCCTGATAAGAAAAGGTGGGGCGGTAAATCATGCTGACTACATAGCCAACAGTGTCAATGCCTCTTCTTCCGGCGCGCCCGGCAATTTGAAAATATTCTTTGGTATTTAAATATCTAAAATTAATTCCATCATATTTTCTTAAGCTGTTAAAGCACACAGTTTTGGCAGGCATATTGATTCCCACGGCGAAAGTTTCCGTGGCGTATAAAACCTTAATCAAAGCTTGGCTGAATAAATCTTCAATGGCTTCTTTAATCACTGGCAGCAGTCCGGCGTGATGGAAGGCTATTCCCTGCGGCAGCGTTTCCCTTAAGATAGCCGTGGAGCGCAGTTTAGAAATATCCTGCGGGGCCTTTTGGAGATGATGATTAAAAATCTCAATAATCCGGGCGTTGCGCGGAAACAAATTTTTTCTGGCTAATTCTCTGGCTTTGCTCTGGCAGTCGCTTCTGGAAAAGCTAAAAAAGAGGCAAGGCAGTTTCTCCGAACCTAGCTCTTTAATTAAATCCAGATGATTCGGTTCTGGGACAGCTATCCGCTGGCGTTTTCCTCTTTTCTTAAAGATCTGGTGGTACTGCGGCATATTCAGGGCATCGCTGATTTTTTCTAAAGCGGTTATGCCCAGCTCATAGTCGTAAAATAAATGTTTTAAAGGCACATTTCGCTGGGTAGTCATAATGGTCTTTACTGGATGTTTCTTTATGGCTTCGATCCAGCGGCTAAATTCTTCAGCATTAGGAATTGTCGCTGACAAGCAAAGAAAACGAACTTCCGGCAAACTATAAATGATGGATTCTTCCCAGACGTATCCCCGCTCGATATCATTGATATAATGAATTTCATCAAAAATGACATAAGCGATATCTTTAATGTCCGAATCGCTGCTGACAACCATATTGCGGTAAATTTCTGTCGTCATAATCAGAATTTTAGCCTGGGGATTAATCACTACGTCGCCGGTCATTAATCCAACTTTGTCAGCGCCATATTCCTGGGAAAAATCCTTGTATTTCTGATTGGAAAGGGCTTTAATAGGGGCAGTGTAAATAATCCTCTGAGGATCATTCTGGTGCTTATAGATGATATAATCGGCAATCAAGGTTTTGCCGGAGCCTGTAGGCGCGGATACAACTACTGAATCATTATTCTCGATAGCCTGAATAGCCTGCTCTTGAAATGGGTCCAGAATGTAGTTATGAAATTTCATGAGAAGAGTAATTTTGCTGGTTATTTATAAGTGTTGGTAAATTGGGGCAGGATTATTATAAGTGTTGGTAAATTATGGCCAGGATTATTATAAGTGTTGGTAAATTATGGCCTGGATTATTATAAGTGTTGGTAAATTATGGCCAGGATTATTATAAGTATTAGTAAATTATGGCAGGATTAGTTCGGACTTATACTTAAAATGCTAAATAATCGTACTCTGTTTAGTCATTTTGATATATAGCTAGTGATAATAATTGTACGAAAATAGATCACACTAGCTATATTTTGATAAATCTAGGGCTTTTTTTATTTCCTGGTAAACTTCTTCCGGGCTTTTAGCTGCATTTATCCGAGCTAATAATCCTTCTTTTTTGTAAAAATCCACCAGCGGCTTGGTTTTTTCAGCATATACTTTAAATCTCTCTCTTACCGCCGCTTCCTGATCATCCTTTCTTTGAATTAATTTAGTTCCATCTATGTCGCAGATTCCTTTCTTCTTGGAGGAGATATATTTAATGTGATAGGTATGCGTTCCTTTTTCACAGACTCTTCTTCCGGAAATTCTGTTCACGGCTTCTTCGGCTGAGATTTCCAGATATAGGACCTTGTTTATTTTTAAATCAAGGATATCTTTGGCCTGGTGCGCTGTTCGGGGAAACCCATCTAAAATATAATTATTTTTATCTTTAATGACTACCCTGACAATCTCAATTGCTAAATGGTCTGGAACCAGATTGCCTTTTTCTATGGTTTCCTTAATTTGCCGGCCCAAAGCGCTTTGACATTTTATTTCCTGCCGCAGCAATTCCCCCATCGAGATATGCTGCAGTTTAAAATCCCGGACCAATTTCTCGGCTACGGTGCCTTTGCCGCTGCCAGGAGCGCCTAGTAAAATGAGTTTCATCTTTGTATTGAAGTTTTAAATAGTTAAAATAGTTTACGGTGTTGGAAAAATATCCTTCCTTGATGGAACCGCTTCTAAAATAAATAAATTTAAATATAATCGCGTTAATTCCCCCCCAAATTAACTAGCGAGGTGCTCTAAATGGCTACAGAAACTGCAAAACGGTACGAAGAAGAAGCAACGGCTTTAGCAGCTGAGGAGGGGGATAACGAGGATTCTGATGGAAATGATGATGATTCAGATGATAATTGGGATGATGACGATTCCGATGATGATCCTAGTTCAGAAGAAGAAACTGCAGAGAATTCAGGCGATGATGATTCTGATGACGATTCCGATGATGATGAAGACGAAGATGATGAGGATGATGATAGCAATTCGAAGTATTAGTTCTTTTCTTTTTGTCTTTTTAAGTCGCGGACAAAAGTTTTGCATAATCTTTTCCGCAACTAAAGTTTGAAAGACATATAAAACATAAGACATATTATTGTTATGCAATACTGTTGTTATGCAATTCTGTTGTTATGCAATACTGTTGTTATGCAATACTTATGATTTGCTAATTTCTAAATAACGGAAGAATCCTGTTCTGGATATATTTTCCTCTTTTTTCTGCTTCTGCAAGTAATCTTTTTGCTTCTTTTTCGGACATCAGTTCTGGCCTGACTTCTTCAACAACTCCCTCAATAATGGCTTCTAAAGTTACTTCCTTATTCTTAGTTAGCAATTTTTGCCCGGCTTTAACAAATCTTCGGAAAGTTAAGTACCGTTCCACGCCTTTCTTGTCAAGGTCGGTTTCCTGAAACCAGCGATGATATTGTTTAGACAGCTTTAAACCCCATTTGAAAGAAGGCCCATATTCATGAATGACTAATCCTTCTGGCGGCCCATTATAAATTGAGCTATACTCTAACAATGAATCGGCTAGGCTTGGATTAAATTCGCCTTTAGTTCGCAACGGCGCAGATCTGACTTTTTTGGCTAATTCTGTTTGTTCCAGCGTTGCCTCCAGTTCCTCAGGCAGGATAAACCGATTCTGCGTTAAGTTAAAAATCCCAATAGCGTAAAACTGATTAGTATTCTCTGATCCATAATCAATATGTCCATTTCCTGCATGAGTAAACTCGCCAAATAAAATCAGGCCTGGATCCAGTTCCAGTATTTCCGGCATGGCCGCATCAAAACAAAATTGTCTAAACTGATCAAAGTAGTATTTATTTGATCGGCCGATCGGTCTGGCTCGGCTCCAAGGAATGATCTTAAACCCTTCTCGTCGAATTGAAACGTTAGCTCCATCTACTTTTTCATAAACGTAAAGGTTATCATTATGAAGAGTTTCTCCGCAATAATGTTCTTTAATCGAGGGAAATTTGAAGGGGCTCATTTTTTATCTGGAACTGGTTTGGGGAACAAGCGTATAATCCCGGACATTTATGGCTTTAAGGTAGGTTCCCACTGCTACCATTTCAGGCTGTTTCAGCGCTTCTTCAATCGTCCAGAGAATGTGCTTGTCTCCAGAGAGCGCGGCAGCTTTGGGTGTTCCGGCAAATCTTCGGGGCTTTCCGGCATTGTCATTTAGTTCAAATTTATGCCGCCCTAAAACAGCATAAGCCATGGCTGTGTCAATTACCGACCAG